>JACMLN010000099.1 GCA_014379585.1 Gloeobacterales cyanobacterium ES-bin-313
CGCAACCCAGCAACACCAAGTATCAAGCCACTAAAGTTGCCAAGGGGGTGTGGGGGACAGGCTTCTGTCCCCCACGGGGTGGGAGTCCAGAGGGAGGGGCTTGCCCCTTCCCTTTGGTGCCGTTCGCCATATTTATCGCAACTCACCAAAATAATGCGTGGTTTGGTTGGTATTCCAATGGCCTGATGGTGGGCGCAGCATGCTGCGCCCCTACACAACTTGATGATTTAATCGCTCAACTTAAAGGCAAAACGGTATTACCTGTTGTCTTCAAATAAGCAGCTCAATCGTTCTTCTCACCCAATGCTTTTGCCCGATCAGCAGCAGCTTGAACTGCGGCAATGCAAGCACTTCGAACCCCGTGTGCTTCGAGTTGGGCAATCCCGGCAATGGTGGTGCCACCGGGACTTGTGACACGATCTTTTAGTACCGCAGGATGCAAATTTTCTTGAATCAGTAATTCGGCACTGCCACGGACAGTTTGGAGAACCAACCGAGTAGCAATATTGCGGGGCAAACCGACAGCAACGCCGCCGTCAATTAAGCCCTCGATAATCACAGCTAAGTAGCCAGGGCCGGAGCCAGAAAGCCCCGTGACTGCATTCATAGAGGATTCAGGTACTTCGACGACAGTGCCAACTGCCGCGAATAAATCTTTTGCCCTCGTAAATAATGCTTCGGAAGTACTGGAACTGCGGCTTAAAGCCGTAATCCCTGAGCGCACCAGAGCAGGCGTGTTTGGCATCGCCCGAACAAGGGCACATTGAGGAAAGGACGCAACAAGAGTCTCCAAAGAAATTCCGGCCAAGATCGAGATGACCAGTTGGGATGAAACTTGCTCAGCGATCTGGGCAACAACTGTTGCAAACATTTGGGGTTTGATCGCCAACAGCAATAATTCGGCAGCGCAAACGGCCAAATTGTCACCCGTAGTATGCACCCCATAGCGTTCGCTCAACACCAAACAGCGTTCAGGTTGTGGATCGCTGACGATGATGTCGCGAGAGGCAAGGATTTGACTTGTGAGCAAACCAGATACGATCGCTTCCGCCATCGCACCACCACCGATGATTCCTAATTTCATCGGCGATTAACTAACCTTGGGCACGGCGCTGTTCTTCGGCATTCATCCGAAAATTGCTGCCAAAGCCCTGGGCTGCATTGCGCAGTTGAGAAGGCATTTCGGTGCTGATCATCACAGTGCTTGGCGTGAAGAGGAAGATACCTTCTCCGACCCGTTCTTGATGACCATCGATGGCGAAAGTGGCACCAGCCACAAAATCGACACTGCGTTGGGCTTGGTCAGAATCCATCAAGGTGAGATTGAGAATGACGGACTTGCGGTCGCGCAGGTGTTGCACAATCGCTGGTGCTTCGTCAAAGGAGCGTGGCTCGATGACGAGGACTTCGTTGGCACCACCACCACTACCGGGCATCCCGATCACATTGCCACTGCGGGCAGGGCGGCGGCGTTGGGCTGGGTTAGGTGTTGCTTCAGCAGCCTCAGTCTCCTGCACAGGGGTGCCTGCGGTGGGACGACGGGTTTCTTCGCGCTTTTCGTCGCCGTAGAGCGCAAAATCTTCATCTTCGTAAACGTCTGAGTCGCCAAATCCAGCGAACTCTTTGACCCGATTCCATAAACTACTCATTTGTCATCCTCCGTTGCAATGGACGTGAGCCGAATAGCGCTTGACCAAGACGAACCATGGTCGTCCCAGCTTGGACCGCCAGGGGATAGTCCCCGGACATGCCCATGGACAACTCTTCCATCCGAATGCGTTCCCAACCGGAAAGCCCGGCGCGGTGCGCAATCTTGAGGGCCAGTTGTTTGACACGTTTGAACAGATCGGCGGTCTCTTCAGCGCTTTGCCCAAAAGGGGCGATAGCCATCAATCCGCGAATGTCGAGGTCGCTCAACCCAGCCAAGGCGGGCAGTGCTTCCTCTAACTCAGCTTCTGACCAACCTGATTTGGTCGGGTCTTCAGCCAACTTGACCTGCAGCAGCAACTTTGGCCTGCGACCGACTTGGGGAATGAGCGCACTGATTCGCTCCGCAAGTTCCAAGGAATCGACGGAATGAATCCAATCGAAACATTCGAGGGCGGGTCGGACTTTGTTGCGCTGCAAACTACCAATCAAGTGCCAGGTAACTCCATCGAGATCTGCAAGTTGCGGGATCTTCGCCTGCGCTTCTTGAATACGGTTTTCCCCAAAATCCCGAAGACCTGCCTCGTACGCTTCGCGTATGGCTTGTGCCGGAAATTGCTTAGACACAGCGATCAGTCGCACCCCAGTAGGCAACTGTTGACGAATCTGATCGAACTGTTCGGGGATTCCCACTACCCAGGAGATAGGCGAGGACAGCATAACTGTATCAAAAAAAATCAAATTACAATAGCGATTTTCCAAAAAAACTCTATATCTAGGGGAAGGTTTTCGAAAAAACCCCGGTTTCAGCCACTGATCCCCACTAGCTGTGTAATTGCAAACGATAAAACACTGAAAAAAGTCACGATAAATTGAGGTGTCCCAAGACTGCTTCGAGAATGCGTTCCGTGGCTTTGCCGTCTCCGAAGGGATTAACAGCACGAGCCATTTGGTTGTAGGCTGCCGAATCGCTTAGTAATTCGTGGGCAGCATCGACGATGATTTGGCGCTCAGTGCCAACTTTGCGGGCAACTCCAGCTTCGATAGCTTCAGGCCGTTCGGTGGTTTCACGAAGGACGAGTACTGGCTTGCCCAGCGCAGGCGCTTCTTCTTGGATACCCCCGGAATCGGTCAAAATGAGTGTGGATCGCCGCATCGCCCCAACTAACTGTGGATAGTCTAAAGGTTCACAGAGAAACGCCTGGGGATGATCGCCCAAGATGGCCTGCAGGGGGTCTCGTACGGTTGGATTTTTGTGCAGGGGCAAAAGCAAAGCGGTATCGGGATGCTTGTCCAAGATGTCCCGCATGGCATAGGCAATCTGCTCTAAAGGTGCGCCCCAATTTTCGCGACGATGGACTGTGGCTAGGAGCACTCGCTGTTTTTGCCAATCCAATCCAGGAATTGGGCATTCAGGAGATCGTCCCGCAATGGTTAATAGGGCATCGATCACCGTGTTCCCAGTCATAAAGACATGTTGCGTGACACCATCGTGGGTCAAATTGCGCACCGCTTGCGGTGTCGGTGCGAAGTGTAGGGTGGCCAACTGGGATGTGATCCGGCGGTTCATCTCCTCAGGGAAAGGATCATTGGCGACCCCAGTCCGTAATCCTGCTTCAACGTGCCCCACCGGGATCTGTTGATAAAAAGCCGCTAGTGCCGCTGCGAAAGTCGTCGTCGTATCCCCTTGGACGATCACCAGATCTGGCCTGTCCGATTGGAATCGGCTTTCGAGTCCTTGCAAAGAGCGGCAGGTAATATCCGCCAAACTTTGCTTGGGAGTCATGATTTGTAGATCGGTATCAGCAGCAATGCCAAACCAGCCAAGGGTCTGATGGAGCATCTCTCGGTGTTGACCGGTCACCACGACACGGGTCTCTAACTTGCTACATTCCCGCATCGCCAAAATCACCGGAGCGAGTTTGACGGCTTCTGGACGGGTGCCCAAGACAATCGCAACTTTTTTCTGCATTTAGCTAATTTAACTTAAAGTCGCGTCCGAAAATTCGACTTAATTCTGGTGGAGATGGGGAAAAAAGGCTTTTGAATCGCTTACCCTGAGAGGAACTTTACATCTCCCTGCTGATGATTCCGCTTTTGGTAGAAGTAACACCGACCAGTGCAGCAACTACGCCGCTTGTGGCAACACTGTTTGCCTTGGTGGTGGTCTACCTCTCCAGCAAAATCGGTGGGGAACTTGCGGTTCGGATCAATTTACCTGCGGTTCTAGGTGAATTGGTGATGGGCGTTGTCGTTGGGATTAGCGGTCTTCATCTGCTCGGTGGTACCAGTGAAGTTGTTACTGTCCTATCAGAAATCGGTGTGATTCTTTTGCTATTTGAAATTGGCTTAGAGTCAGATCTCCAAGAACTTTTGAAAGTCGGAACCTTGGCCGCGATAGTTGCCTTTGTCGGAGTGGCGGCACCCTTTGCCCTCGGTACAGTCGGTCTGATTGCTTTTTTTGGTGTGCCAGTTCTGCCTGCTGTTTTTGCGGGCGCAGCACTCACTGCCACGAGTATCGGGATCACAGCGCGGATCTTAGCGGATCTAGGCCGATTAAATTCCACAGAAGGCCAAGTGATCATCGGTGCTGCCATCTTGGATGACATCTTGGGAATCATCATCCTGGCAGTCGTTCTGGGGATCACCCAAAAAGGGGCGGTGAGTGCCCTGGATCTGACGTATACAGTCGTGATCGCCACTGGATTTCTCGTCGTCGCGATTTTTGCTGGTCGCCTCTTTGCACCGTTCTTCGTCAAGATTGTCAATCGCCTACGTACACGGGGAGATCTGCTCGTCAGTGCCCTGGTCTTTGCTTTTGGTCTGGCCTATATTGCCTCAATCATCGGTTCTGAGGCGATCCTAGGTTCTTTTGCCGCTGGACTGGTGCTTGCTGAAACCGATAAGCGCGAGGAACTAGAGCGCAAAATTAAGCCTGTTGCAGATACTTTTGTGCCTGTCTTTTTTGTCAGTGTCGGAGCCAGTACCAATCTCGCTGTCTTGAATCCTTTCAATCCTGAGTCCCAAGCTGGGTTTGCGATCACCCTTTTTCTGCTTGTCGCGGCGATTGTCGGCAAGATGATGGCTGGCTTTGTCATCCGACCTAAAATTCCGGTCAACCGTCTGGCCATTGGTTTTGGGATGATTCCTCGGGGGGAAGTGGGATTGATCTTCGCTGGACAGGGATCGCAAGTTCCAGGACTCTCTCCAGCTGTTCAGACTGCCATTGTCGTCGTTGTGATCGTGACTACTTTTATGGCTCCCCCGCTTCTGCGCTTTGCTTTGGGTCGCCAAGAAGCGCCAAAAACATGAAAAATCCCGCGCCCTCAGCACCTTACAATGTGTTGGGAAGGTTTGTAATGTGTTGGGAAGCAGTATGCAGCTCTCGGTGGTCGTTCCAGTTTTTAATGAAGAAGAAAATTTGCCTGAACTCTATCGACGCTTGACGAAAGCGCTCGAAGCTCTAGAGCTTCACTACGAACTGATCTTTGTGGACGATGCCAGTTATGACCGTACCCCTCAGATGATTCGTCAATTTATTGACGGGGATCAGCGGGTGCGCCTTCTCAGCTTTTCTCGCAACTTCGGCCATCAGATCGCTGTAACTGCTGGACTGAATTTTTCACGGGGTGAGGCGGTTGTGATCATGGATGGGGATCTTCAAGACCCACCAGAACTCTTAGGACAACTGCTTGAAAAGTGGCGCTCCGGCTTTAAAGTTGTCTACGCCCGCCGAATGAGTCGCGCAACTGAAAGTCCTTCCAAGCAACTCTTTGCTTTTGTCTACTACCGAATTCTCCAACGCCTTGCGGAAGTGCCCATTCCCGTCGATAGCGGTGATTTTTGTTTGTTAGATCGCCCAGTTGTCGATCTACTCAATGCGATGCCCGAGCGCAATCGGTACTTGCGGGGTCTGCGTAGTTGGGTCGGCTTCAAGCAAACAGAAGTGCCTTTTGAGCGTCCACCCCGCCTCGCTGGTGAACCCAAGTACAACTTTGGCAAATCCCTCGCCCTCGCCCTTGATGGCTTGGTTTCTTTCTCCCGACTGCCCCTCAGATTGGCGACCTGGTTCGGTTTTTTCACAGGCATTCTCGCCTTGCTCATGGTCGGCCTTGTGATTTACTGGCGCTTCACGCAGTCCACCCTAAATGGCTTCGGGATCCTAGTTGCAGCCGTTTTCTTCATCGGCGCAGTGCAACTGATCACCGTTGGCATTCTCGGTGAATACGTGGGCCGCATCTACGAAGAGATTAAAAATCGTCCCCTCTATATCTTGAAAGACGCTTCTGGTTTCGATCGTCCGGTCATCCCACCCAGCCGCCAGCCTGCCCGCAACGATGAACTCTAGTCCTTTCCAAATTGTTCTTGTCGATCCAGAAATTCCGCCGAACACTGGGAATATTGCCAGAACCTGTGCCGCCACTGGAACACCGTTGCATCTCGTCGGTGCACTTGGTTTTCAATTAAGCGACAAGTATTTAAAGCGGGCAGGACTCGATTATTGGGAACACGTCAATCTCCACTACCACCCCGACTTCGCCAGTTTCCGACAACAGTCGCAGAGCCGTTTGGTTTTTACGAGTGCCCGCCGTGGTCAGCCTGTTTGGGACTTCACATTTGCACCTGGGGACTGTCTGGTTTTTGGCTCCGAGTCCCAAGGTTTGCCTGCTGACTTGCTCGACAGTGCTGAAAATATTGTGACGATTCCAATTTTTGGGGCGGTGCGTAGCCTGAATCTCGCCAATGCAGTCGCTGTCATACTCTTCGAGGGATTACGACAGCTGCGTCCTAGACAATGATCTGCGGGAAGTAGGGAGCGAGCCACAACTGGACTTGTGTATCCCAGCCAAACAAGATGGCAAGGGCTGTCACGGCAACAACAGCGCCGCCAATGCGCTGAATGATTTCACTCTTGGAGCGAAGACTTTGCAATTTTTGACTGAGGGAACGGCTGCCGTAGGCCAAGAGTAGCATTGGAATACCAGCCCCCAATCCGTAGACCACCAAGAGTCCAAAGGCAGACAGGGCATCGTGTTCGATGGCTGCTAGGGTCAAGATTGTTCCTAGCACTGGGCCGGCGCAGGGTGTCCAGACCAAACCGAGTTGACTGCCGATCCAAAATTCTCCCCATAGTCCGGTCGCTTTTGAAGAATCCCCACCGACACCAAATCTGCTAAAAACACGGTTGCCCAGACTCGGAAAGAGCGCCAAGATCCCCATCGCGAACAACACTAAAATAGCGACGTTGCGGAGTATAGAAGCAGCACCTGCAAACCAACTGACTGTGATCCCCAAGAGACTGCCCGCAAGGGCAAATCCGCCGATCAGGCCAGCGACGAGTGCCACAGGACCAAGGCGATGGGATCGCAAAGAAGTGCCCAAAAGAATCGGTAAGATCGGCAAAATGCAGGGAGAAAGAATGGTCAAAAAGCCCCCCGCAAGGGCGAGGGTGAAAGGCACAGCAGACATGGGATTAGCCTCTTAGGAGTGTACCGATCATGCGTTCAGTGGTATCGTATGCCCCTTCGCCGATGTGGTCGTAGCGCAGACGACCTTGGCGATCCGCAAGAAACAAATGGGGCCAATACTGGTTGTTGTAGGCTTTCCAAAGGGCGAACTGGTTGTCTACCGCGTTGGGATAGGTAATGCCGTGGCTGGCAATAGCCTGTTTAATATTGCCGATCTCCCGTTCGTAGGGAAATTCAGGTGTGTGGATACCGACCACTTTTAAGCCCTGGGAAGCATACTTTTTAGACCAATCGACGACGTAGGGAATCGTACGTTGGCAGTTGATACAAGCAAATGTCCATATATGAATCAGAACAACATTACCTTTTAGATCCTCGACAGTCACTGGCTTTGGGGTGTTAAGCCAATTGGTTGCTCCTGTAAAACTGGGCAACTGTTTGCCCACTTCCGAATTTTCTTTGGCCTCGGAGAGCCCGCTCCAAATCAGTCCTGAAGCGGCGATTCCAGCGCCTAAATAACCAAGTAGTGCGCGTCTTGTGTGCATCTTGTCCCCTCTTGAATCACTTCTACAGTGTGTACGTAAGATGATTCAAATTGGATTAGCGGCGAACTAGCACGGCACGACGGAGTAAAATCCAACTATCTTGGGGATCTAAAGCAGTGGCAGCATCTGGCACTTGACCAGTCAATGCAGTGCGCAAATCGCGATCTAAACGCGAACCTGTACCGAACAAATCGTTGACCACTAAACGCTTCTCGCCGAGGGCTGGCAACATGAGGGGTGCTGGGTCAATGGGGTTGACAGATCCAAAGATCAACAAGTCGTCGATGCTCTCTTTTTGGCCTTTTAAGGTTGTGAAAGTAATGACGATGTCGGGGCCATAGCCGATACTGACGACTTCGCCCGGTTTTGCTGGTTTGCCGTAACCGGAGGCAGGATGCAGCGGCGCGAGGCGAATCTCCTCGTCAAGATCTAAGACATAAATGTAGAGGGGCACCTGGGAACGATTGGTGACATCGATGACGAGGTTGCGTCCGTTGGCGAGTAGAACGGCTTCATTCTCAACAGAAAGCGGCTCCGTCTGTCCAGGTTTGTCTTTGGTTGCTGCTTGGCTAAGCCGTTTGAGTTCTACGTCAATTTCTAAACCGAGACGGTTATTTGGTATGGCGAGATTGAGCACATTCAGATAACCTGCCAGATGTTCAAGGGTATCGCGGGCTTTACGGTCAGGTCGGAATCCAGAGAAGCGCACAGCGCCAAGCGGACGTTCGCCGAGCAAAAAGACAAATCGCCCATCTTGAACCTCCACGCAGATCTCCGCTTGATTGGCGACGAGCAAAAGAGGCGAGGCATCAATTTCAGTACGCAGAGCCTCGGCAGCTTTGCCTTTACCTTTGACGAGAACTGGCTGAGGGCGTGGCAACGGCATAGTCGATGTAAAAGTACCAAGCTCACCTTACTACAACTTCTTAGGGGGTTGATTGCGAAGATGGGGTTTCAAGTTCTATGGCTTCAAGTTCGATGCTGCCATTGCGCACTAGCCCTAATTCATTTGGGCTTTCGAAGTGCCAATGCTGGCGAAACTGGTTGAGAAAGTTTTGGCCGACTAACCCATCAATTTTAACGTTTTCAAATAGCCCACCCCGTATCGCAATCCCTTTGAGATTTTTTAGGGTGTGGTTTCCCATAGTCACGTCGTTCAGTTGGACAACAAAGGATTGATCTTGTCCGCACCAGCCAACAATGGTGCGTTTGGCCTTGGGTTTGATGCCAAGGCGCTGCATTAATTTCTGAGAAATAACCATCTCATCGGCGCCAGTGTCCAGGGCAAGGGCAAATGGACCTTTGCCATTGATGCGCACCTGCGCCACCATCAATCCGGAGATGCCATGAAGGGCGATGGTATCGATCGAATGTCCTGTAGAAGTATTGGAGAGCAACTGCAACTGGGCAAGCTTTGGATCGATCACCATGTCGTAGGCGCTCAAGAAGTCAAGGCCAATCGCTCCAGCGAAACCACCCGGCACCAAATTGGCAGGAATGGCTGTGCCTGTAAGTTTCCGGACGGAAGCCAACCCAACCGTTAACTCGGGTAGCTTGACAATACTGACTTGTTCTTTGCCAGTACACTGATTGCCAACCACGCTCTGTTTGAACGTTTCAGCCGGAAGAGGAACCCCGGACAATTTCATCTTGCGGGCTAGGGTATTGTTGATC
Organism: Gloeobacterales cyanobacterium ES-bin-313; assembly: GCA_014379585.1. Lineage (GTDB taxonomy): Bacteria > Cyanobacteriota > Cyanobacteriia > Gloeobacterales > Gloeobacteraceae > JACMLN01. The sequence goes on from JACMLN010000099.1 coordinate 9,335, forward strand.
ACCGAGTGCGCTGCACCGGTATCCAGCAAAAATGTTTTTGTTTCTGCCCCAACACGTACAGGAACAGTAAACACTTTTGACTCTTGACCATCTTCTTGGGGATGAGAAAGAGAAGCAATAGCCTCACCGCGTCCCTCTCTCGTGGGCAAGCCCTCACCGAGAGCTCTCAAGAGCGCGATCACCCGTTCTTCTTGTTCCGCCTCGGGACGCTTACGCCCCTGGGAATCAAAGATTGCCACTTTGGAGACGCACTTTGCCACAGTCGCTTTCAGCGTAGTGGCTGCAATCCCTTCAGGATTCGGAATCAATTCCCGTACACATTGGCGCGCCTCTGCCAATAAGCGCTTCCCAAGCGGGCTGCCAGCCTCTACTACCGCACTGGCGACCGTCGCAGCCCCCTCACGCACTTGGCCGTTTAATCCTGATTGTTTGTGGATCAAAAGTGCTTCTTGGCGGGTCAGGTGATGGGTCTTGACCTCTTTTTCCAGCCACGCAGGCAGTTCCTCAGCCCAAACGGGTAGAACCGAAATCAGAATCGAGAGCGTACTTAAACAGAGCGCTTTAGATGAAAGCTTCACAGCGTTTCCCTGCGGGCGGATCACGTTTAGTGTTCCCATGGGATTTTTGTGTACATCAGTGAATTGACGGGAATGTTTTTTTGGCCACACCGCTTCTAATTGCCAAGTCGTTAGGATAGAGAGGTTTTGGGCAATCGCCCGATGACTGTCAATAGGAAATTCTATGATTAGCCTCGCCACTGACCGGAGCTTACCCCGAGTTCCTCGCCTTGTTGGATCACTTCCTGGCCCACGAGCCCAAGCCTTGATTGCTCGGGATCAAGCAGTCACCTCACCTTCTTACACACGGGGCTATCCGTTGGTGGTGAAACGCGGCGAGGGGTGCATGCTCGAAGACGTGGATGGCAATGTGTTTTTGGATATGACCGCTGGCATTGCAGTGACCGCCACAGGCCACGCTCATCCAGTGGTTGTGAAAGCAATCCAGGATCAAGCTGCAGCTCTTTTGCACATGTCTGGCACAGATTTTTATTACGAACCGATGGTGGAATTGGCGGAAAGTCTGGCTACCCATGCCCCTTTTCCCTTGCCTGCGAGTGGGCCACGGGCGAAAGTCTTTTTTAGCAATTCCGGTGCAGAGTCCAACGAAGGGGCACTGAAACTGGCTCGGTACTATACAAAGCGCCAGAATATCGTTGCTTTTTTGGGTGCTTTTCACGGACGGACTTTTGGTGCGATGTCACTGACCGGTTCAAAGGCTGTGCAGCGTCAGGGGTTTGGCCCCCTCGTTCCTGGCATCACCCATATACCCTACGGCACCCACGACAGTCTCGACTATCTCGAACAAAGTTTGTTTCCTGCCACTTTTCCCCCAGAAGAAATTGCAGCGATTGTCGTCGAGCCGATCCAAGGCGAAGGGGGCTATATCGTTCCTGAGGACGGCTTTCACGCCCGCATCCGCGAGATCTGCGACCGCTACGGCATCTTGATGGTGGTCGATGAGGTGCAAGCAGGCATGGGGCGCACTGGCAAGCTCTTCGCCATTGAGCATTGGGGTGTGCAGCCGGACATCATTACGATGGCCAAAGGGATTGCCAGTGGTCTTCCGCTTGGCGCAATTCTTGCTCGACCAGAAATCATGACCTGGCCTCCTGGCTCCCACGCCACCACCTTTGGCGGCAATCCTGTCGCCTGCGCTGCAGCCAACGCCACGATGAAGCTACTCGAAGCTGGGCTGATTGAAAACGCGGCGCAGATGGGCGAAATCTTGCAGGCTGAACTCAGTACTTTAGCCCACCGCTTTTCCTGTGTTTCTCAACCCCGTGGAAAGGGGTTAATGGTGGCTATTGACTTACTCAATGGCGAAGGTCAGCTCGATCGCGATCTGCGCGATGCAATCGTTGATCGCGCATTTTACAAAGGCTTATTGCTCCTCGGTTGCGGTAAGGCCGCGATCCGCTTCTGCCCACCCCTGGTTTTGGACGCTGCGCAGATCCGGATAGCCATCGATATTTTGGGCGAATTGTTTGGAGCACTGTAATGGAGACAGCAAAAACGCTCTGGGAACACCTCTGGGAGCGCTACCGTGCCCATGTTTCCTATGCACGCACCTACGAAGAAATGATCAGTGCGGCAGGTGGTACGTTTATCAACGATCACATTGCTTTTCGGTCTTTGCGTTTGACCCTTGATGGCCAAGACTTTGGTATTGGCTACCTCGCCCAGATCGCTGCATCCCTCGGATACACGCCGAAAGATGAGTACCACTTTCCGCATCAACATCTTTACGCCCGCTATTACCAGCATCCAGATCAGACCTTGCCAAAATTGTTTATCAGCGAACTGATCGTCGAAGAAATGCAGATGCATATCGCTGAGGCCATCGTGAAGACAGTGAAAAATGCGAAACTAGCAACCTTCGCCCAAACCGACCCAGGATCGTGGTTGAATATCTTCGGTACACCCTGGCTTCCACCGCTGAAGAGCACCGTTGAACTCGTCAACACAGTGAGTCAATATGGTGCCTGGGTTCTGCTTCATGGCTACGGGGTCAACCACTTCACAGGCTCCGTCAATCACCAAAATACCCCTGTGTATCCCGACATTGAAAGCACAGCAGCAGGGTTAGCAGCGCTTGGGGTGCCAATGAAAGAAGTGATTGAAGGTAGTTGGGGTTCAGGTCTGCGGCAAACAGCGACTAATGCGGTGAATACCCTCGTGATGGTGCGCGATGACCAGAGCGGCCAACTCGTCGAGATCCCTTGGACTTATGCCTATTTCGAAATTGCGGAACGGGGGATGATCGAAAATGCGTCTGGAGTCAAAGAACTCTTCCAAGGCTTTCTTGGACAACAAGCAAAGCAACTTTTTGAAATGACCAAGAAGGCTTAAGAACTGAACAGTTGTGCTTCCATGAGAGCGCACAGAAACCGCTGCCAGCACCCAGATTTCTGCCTGGGTATCTTATGGTGAGATGGGCGAGGTGCCCACATGGAGGTCGGTTGCATTCCATACAGTCTATGAATCTGGAGGAGGCACTCAAGCGCTACTTCGGCTTCAACACGTTTCGACCCGGTCAGCGTCAGATCGTTGAGCGGGCAATTCAAGGGCACGACCAACTCGTGCTCATGCCCACTGGCGGCGGAAAATCCCTCACCTATCAACTGCCTGCCTTGCTACTGCCAGGTTTGACGGTCGTTGTTTCACCCTTGATCGCTCTGATGCACGATCAGGTGGACAGGCTGCGCGAAAATGGCATCGCCGCTACCTATATCAACAGTTCGTTGACCAGCAAACAGCGCACCCTTCGGGAACTGGCGGTGTTAGATGGTCAGGTCAAGCTTCTCTATCTGGCTCCTGAACGGCTACTCACCGAGGAATGTCTTGCGCTCTTGGAGCGCACAAATCTATCGCTTCTGGCCATCGACGAAGCCCACTGCGTCAGCGAATGGGGGCATGATTTTCGACCGGAATATCGGCAAATCTCTAAGGTGCGCGAACGTTTCCCAGCTCTATCGGTGCTGGCTTTGACAGCCACGGCCACAGAACGGGTACGTCAGGACATTCACAATCAGTTGCAGTTGCGGGATCCAGATATTCACATTGCCAGTTTCAACCGACCAAATCTTACCTATGAGGTGCGCCCAAAGCACAAACAGTCCTACAGTGAGTTGCTAGCAATCCTGCGTTCTTGCGCCGGGAAATCGGTGATCATTTACTGCCAGAGTCGCAAAGCGGTCGAAAGCCTGAGCGCGCATCTCGAAAAGGATGGGATTCAATCAGCCCCTTACCACGCCGGTTTGAGCGCCCAGCTGCGCATCGACACCCAAGATCGATTCATTCGCGACGATATTCCGGTGCTAGTGGCCACGGTCGCCTTCGGGATGGGCATCGGTAAACCGGATGTGCGGGCGGTGATCCACTTCGACCTGCCCCGCAACCTCGAAGGCTACTACCAAGAATCAGGGCGCGCTGGACGGGACGGACTGCCTGCAAGTTGCGTCCTCTTCTTCAGTAACGGCGACCGGGCGAAAGTGGAGTACATGATCGCTCAGAAGCCAGATCCTCAGGAACAGCGCGTTGCCCGTGCCCAGCTTTCCCAGGTGGTGGCCTACGCCGAAAGTGCGGTCTGCCGTCGCCGGATTCAGTTGGGTTACTTCGGTGAAGTGTGGGAAGTAGAAAATTGCGGCGCTTGCGATAACTGCCTGCGCCCTGTGCCCACCGAAGACCGGAGCATCGATGCCCAGAAATTTCTCTCCTGTGTCTATCGCTGCCAGGAGCGCTTCGGGATGCGGCACACCATCGAAGTTTTGCGGGGAGCCGATACCGAGAAGATCCGCTCCCTTGGCCATGACAAGCTTTCTACCTACGGCATTGGTACCGACTACAGCCAGGACGAATGGTCACGATTGGGGCGCACCTTGCTTCACGAGGGCTTACTTTCGCAAACCGATGATGGCTATCCAGTCCTGAAGCTCAACCCCCTCTCGTGGGAAGTGCTGCGCGGCCAACGCCAGGTCATGGTTGCCGGAGTTCCTTCCCAACCCTCTGCTTCACAAGCCCGTTCGGACGTAGCCGATTCTGCCCTTGATGCGGATTCCCAGGGTCTTTTTGATCATCTACGTCAGTTGCGCAAACGTTTAGCCGACGAACAGAGCGTTCCACCCTACGTCATCTTTCCTGACACCAGCTTGAAAGCAATGGCTCGCCATCGTCCCCTCACCCAGCCCCAATTTCTGCAGATGCCCGGTGTCGGAAGCCGCAAAGCAGAAGCCTACTGCCAAACCTTCACCGATCACATTCGCGGTTACTGTCGTAGCTTCTACTTAACCGCTCCCCTCGATATTCCAACCTCCCAACCAGCCGCAGTCCAACCTGCCGGCAGCGAAACGAGTACGATTCCTACGCGAGAACAGACCCTAGCCCTCTGGAGACAAGGGTTGAGCGTTGTCGAGATCGCCCAGCAACGCTCCTTCAAAGCGAGCACCATCGAAGGACATCTCGCCGATTTGATCGAAGCCGGGGAAGAGATCGATATAGACAGTTTAGTCACTATCGATCAGCGCCGCGCCATCGAACAAGCTATCCAGCTTCACGGGGATCAAAGCCTCAAACTCCTCAAAGATCAACTCGATGAAGGCATTTCCTACGGTCTCATCCGGATAGTACAAGCCGCGCGGATTGTCGGACAAAAAGATGTCGGTTCGAACGCTGAACCTGCATAACGCTTTATTTCGCCAAGATTTGCGTATTGATAGGCATTGCCGATGTTGCGCACTGCTGCCTCCGCTTGCCAGAGTTCATCCCGTCGCGTCCATCGCCCAAAAACATTCGGGATTGGGATGCGCGATCTCGGCAAGTAACTTTCCTCGCCGGGATTGCCTTCCTGTGAACCTTTTAAAAACGTAGGAAAGAATAGCTTGCCTCTCTAGAATAGTAAATCTCAGCTACAACAAAAAACTGACCGCGCTGCTGCAGGTTTCAGGTATCATTCCTGTTGTAAGTTGGAGAATAATTGTGAGTAACGTAGCCTTCAATCGCAGATTATTGAGTAAGACGTTTATCCAGGTGGCAGGTCTAATAACTTTTGGCTTCTCTGGAAAAGCCTACGCCCAGGAAGACGAAAAAAGTAACTTCAATAATACTCCTACTGGTATTTGGAGACTTAGCCTAGAAGGCTTTAAGTGGAGGTTGACTCTTTCTGAGGCAGGCGGGAAGGTAGCAGGCTCGATGATGCCAGACTTGATGAAAGTTGACCCAGAGGGCATTAGCGCACCTGTAATCGAGGGATCTTTTGCAAAAGGAAGCATTGTCCGCTTAGTAGTTGATGGAGGTCATGTGTTCCCAAATCTTTCTGAAGCCGAAAAAGCTCTTTTTAGAAGCGAGTACGTCGGGGTTCTTAAAGGAAATACCATGAAAGGTGAAACCCCGTTAGTTCAGAATAATATTCTGCGAATCGTGCCTTGGGGGGCTGTTCGTATCTAATACCGTTTCACCTTTTAATTGAGTGGTTTGATCGCAAGATATGTAAGGGCAAACCTTGTTACGTCTTTCCCTCAGATCATGTGGGTGCGGGCTAAAGAACGCATTATTTTTATTTTGGTGGGTTGCGAAAAATATGGCGAACGGCACCAAAGGGAAGGGGCGAGCCCCTCCCTCTGGACTCCCACCCCGTGGGGGACAGAAGCCTGTCCCCCACACCCCCTTGGCAACTTTAGTGGCTTGATACTTGGTGTTGCTGGGTTGCGCAGTCCTCTTCCCACGTTGCGGGCGGGTGCGCCACCACCCAAATCTGTGGACTGGTGGCACGGTAGGTATGACGCTGCGCGTCCCAGACTCATGGCGCTACGCGTGGTTGAGCGGAATTGGAGACGGGTTGGGAGAGGTCTGAGTGCCGATGGGAGGCACATTGGGTTTGGATGCCTCAGTTACTTATTTCGATGACGAATCAGTATGAGATCCGAAAGTCAATTTGCAAAACATTGTATAATCCTGGCTTGCTTCTAACCCTTGTGGCACGCTATTCTCCGTCACGCCTTGTATCTGCGGCTCCAATTGAGGGGTAATCACTGCGACTGGTGCAGAGAAATACTGAAGTGGCAGCTTTTTTGTCGCTTCTTCGGCAACACGAGGAAGATATATCTTAGGAACAAGACGGCTCGGTGAAAAGCTGATCAATAAAGTATGCTCTGTACGAGCTATATAAAATTTATGAATTCGCTTATCTTCTACTTCAAAGCATTCTGGCTGGATAGCGAGTTGAGCAGTAAGCGCTTCCGTCATCTGCCATCTATCCGTGGCCATAGCAACAACTGCGGGCTTATATTTGCGAATAGCCTCGGCAATCCGCTTGGCGTTGTGTGCGTCGAAAACGTGTTCGTAGGTCTCCCGATCGTCTAAGAAATCGTGTTCTGTCAGATCATGAAACATCCACTCGGAAGCATCCTTTGCGTAGATGTTGCTCCACTCAAGGCTGAATCCCTCAGGCGTTTCGAGGCGTTGTAGAAAATGTCTGTATCGAGATGCATATCCATCTGGTTCCCCTGGGCGAGTCGGTAGCATGGCTCTGAGTCTGGCGTTGAGTTGGCCAAAGTGCCAGTACCGACCAGCGCGCTTATCGATGGGATGACCAGGAAAAACCCCGTTTGTTGATCCTGGTAGCCATGTTGACAGCATTTCTGCGATGCGCCAAAGCCGGACTTCTGGTGTCGAAGCGGGACCCACCACATCATTCGTAGACCATCGGGTGTCGATCTCTTGGCCAAGTACCCAGTAGGGATGACTTGGATTGCCGGTGCCGAGGTGTTGATACAGCATGTAGTCGATCACCCAAGGGGCAATCAGGGAGCCTTCGACGTAGTCCTGTGCTTCTTTACTGAAGTGCATGATCTGTGAATATCCCGGAGATTGACTTGAGAATACGTCTTACAGTCCCTTGCATAGGATGCCCTGTAGCTAAAAGGAATTCACGAAAATTATATCCGGGAAATTGCCTGGATCTAGTATTGATTCTTCCATTTAAGTAAGCATGAAAGGTTGAGGCTTCATTGCCTAAAACGACGTACTTTCGTTGAAATATCTCAATGTAACAGAATACGAGGATAGGCGGTACAACAGCCCCGTTCAAAAGCGTTTCAGCAGGGCATTGAGTTTTTCACCAAAGAGTTGATATTTATCGACTTGGGCTTTGTAGATAATCAAGTCGGATTCGTAGCGGGCTTGCTTGAATTCTATTTTGTTGTTGCGTCTAGTATCGATGTGTACCAAAACGCGACCCATATTCTGAACTGCCATTTTTAAGGTGTCGGTGTAGTTTGTGAACAATTGGTAAAATTCGACGAGCAACAATTTTTCGGGATTGTTTTCAGACAATTCCAAAATTTGACGCTGTTCGGCTTTGGTCTTTTCGAGGAGCTGAATGAGCCGATCACTGAGCGGTTGTACTTTGTCCTTCAAGGGTGCGACATCGTTCCAACCGAAGGTATTTTTCCAAGAAAAAAGCTGGTCGTCCACGACCAAATAATCGTCGAGGATCTTGCCCACTTCAGCAATGAGTGCCCCTGCTACGGCTTTGAGCGTTTGGTTCTCCATGGAGTTCATCATAAGGTAAGTTCAGATACATTGCCGATCCGTTACAATTGGATTGGCTTTACGAATGGCAGGTTGCCCGTGCTTAGACTTGAATCGGTCAGCAAAATTTATCCGACTGGGGAAGTCCTCCGCGACTGTACCTGGGAAGTCCTTTCTGGCGAGCGCGTCGGCCTTGTCGGTGCCAACGGTGCGGGCAAATCCACCCAGATTCGTATGCTCCTCGGTCACGAAGAACCGACCAGTGGCCAGGTCGTTCGGGCGCGCAATGTGCGGATCGGCTACCTTTCCCAAGAATTTATGGTCACACCAGGCCAAACGGTGCGCGAAGAGATGTGGTCTGTGTTCACGGAAGTGAATGCGATTCAGCACCAGATCAATACGGCGAATGCAAAGTTGGCAGACTCGGAAGGATCAAGTGACGTAGAAATTACGCGTCTCCTCAAACAGATCGATCAATTGCAAGAAAAATTTGATGCCCTCGACGGCTACACCCTGACTGCCAAAGTCGAAAAGTTGCTGCCTGAATTAGGCTTTAGCGATACCGACGGCGACCGCCTTGTCGAAACCTTCAGTGGTGGCTGGCAGATGCGTCTGGGTTTAGGCAAATTGCTGCTCACCGACCCAGAAGTCTTGCTGTTGGACGAACCGACCAACCACCTCGATGTCAAGACCATCGAGTGGCTCGAAGGTTATCTCAAAAGCTTGAACCGCGCCATGGTCATCGTCTCCCATGACCGCCTCTTCTTAGACCGAATCATCAACAAGACCGTCGAAGTCGAGCGCGGCGTAGCCACGACCTACAGCGGCAACTACTCTTTCTATCTCGAAACCAAAGCCTCTTTGGCGGATGCCCAACTATCTGCCTACGAGCGCCAACAGCGCGAACTGACCCGCCAACAGGCGTTCATCGACAAATTCCGCGCCAGTGCAACCCGCAGTACCCAAGCGAAGAGCCGCGAAAAACAACTCGACAAAGTCGAGCGCATCGATGCCCCAGTTGGCCACGAACGCACCCTGCGCTTCCGCTTCCCGGCTGCTCAGTCCAGCGGCAAACAAGTGCTCCTCGTTCGCGATCTCAGTCTGGAGTACGGCGAAAAAATTCTGTTTTTGGGTGCCAACCTCGAAGTGGAAAAGGGCGAACGCATCGCGCTCCTCGGCCCGAACGGTGTCGGCAAGTCTTCACTCTTGCGCGTCTTGTCTGGCGAAGAAGTACCCACCGATGGCACCGTCAAAAATGGCCACAATGTCATTCCTGGATACTACGCCCAGCACCAAGCCGAATATCTCGACATGGACAAACTCGTCCTGGACACCCTCCACGACGAAGCCCCTCAGATGACCAACGAAGAGATTCGCACTCTCCTCGGTCGTTTCTTATTCAGTGGCGACACTGTTTTCAAGAAAGTCGGTGCCCTCTCCGGTGGCGAGAAGTCCCGGATTGCCCTCGCCAAACTTCTACTACGACCCACAAACTTCTTACTGCTTGATGAACCGACCAACCACTTAGACATCCCCAGCAAGGAGATGCTCGAAGAAGCCCTCTGCGCCTACACAGGTTCGTTGCTGTTCATCTCCCACGACCGCTACTTCATCCGCAAAGTCGCCACCAAGATCGTCGAAGTTGCCGATGGCCAACTGGTCACCTACGACGGGGACTACGACTACTACTTAGAAAGAAAAGCCGAAGAAAAACAGCGCAAACAAGAGGCCGCCAAACAAGCCCGCACCCAAACCAAAGGCAAAAAGCGTTAGATCTTCTTCGCTTAGCACACCCACAGACAATCAACCCACCGCAGTCGGGGCACAAGGTTCGCCCACCCCCCGCTTTTAGCAGGGTTTGGGATGTGCATCAAACCACCTTGGCGATCATTGCTTCTCAACGGCAGTTGCCAAGAATCGTGGATCAATAGCGACGATTTTTGGGAAGAAGGTGTGTATCGAGAAGAGACTACTCCGGTAGATCATTTCAAGATTGCCAATCGTCGGATCTAAGGGAAGGGCACAGCATAGTTGACCCCTACGTACCTTGTGATTCAATTGCTTGGTTTAAAGGCGAAACGGTATAAGAACACATAGTGAAATTGATTGCGATAAATGCCACAGGTAATGCTTACTTTTGGATGAGAACCCATCGCTCTTGACGACTCTCATTGTCTTTTGTGGCATTGAATAGGAGCTCGTAGCGGGTACCTTGAAAGCTAACCACCGACTGAAATTGGAAAGTGAAATTACCTTGTGCATCCGCTTGGACGCTTTCGTTGAAGACTTTTTGTGAGTAGCCAAGAAAGCCGACTACAGAGGAAGCGGCTTGCACGTCAAGAGATACCAAAGCACCAGGGCTACTTTGGCCACGAACCACAATCTGACCTACTGGTATCGTGCTATTGTTCGCAGGGCTGAGTATTTTGATAAACAGTGGTTGGGCAGCAACTTGGCGGGTCACATCGAATGCCCAGGTTGAGCGCCCTACGTTGCCTGCAAGATCTTTAAGATCGACTTCCACACGGTACTGACCGGGGAGTAGGGCACGGGGCAATTGATAATTGAAAGATGTTGCTGTGATCCTGGCACCGCGAGTCACATCGCGGCCATCAAAGCGGATCCGCACCGATTTTGGATCGACCCCCGTCCCTCGACCATCGTCGAAAACTCCAGAAATTTTGGGTCGGTCAGTCGTAGCGACACTACTGTCTGCGGGAAATAGGTTTTGAACAGTCGGTGGTTCTTTATCGTTGACAAGTCCGCCATTGAGTCGGGATTGGACTGTCTGTCCACCGTTTTTAAGCAGGGCGATGATCACAACTCCCACCGGAATTCTGTCGTTGCGGCGCACAGTATAGTGGCCCTCGTAGGTGCCAGGATTGATTTCGTCCATTGCCCGGTTACGAACCACACCTGTAATCGTGAAAGAGACTTTAGCGCGGGACGTGCCGATCACCCGAAAGACTAGTTCTGTACCTGGTTCTAGGTTTTCGATCGGATCAACAGTGAACTGCTTAATCGTTGTTTCATTAGTATCAGCATTAGGATCAAAATTAGTCGCAGTTTCGATCAAAGGCTGGTTGAGGCGTGCTGTTGCTGTTTGGTTTCCACGGCGCAAAGTCACTCGAACAGGCGTACTGTTGCTAATTCTGTCACTTCGGCGGATCGTGTAGTGCCCTTCGTAGATACCTGGCTCAATCTCTTGCATTGTAACGTTTCGGGCAGAGGTACCAATGGTTAAATTGGCCTTGGCACGGGGAGTCGCTTCAACCGTAAACACTAAGTCTGTTCCAGGACTTAGATCACTGACCAATTCGGATCGAAAATTCTGAATTTGAAGAGCTGCCTGCGCGATGACAGTGGGAGAAAGCGGCGCTGCATAAGCAATCGGTGCCGTTAGCGCGACAGCAACTGCTACCACTTTTGTCGCAACTTGCCGAAACCATTTTGTGTTTACACTCATCTTATTCACGTACAATCTCCTAACCATGCCAAAAACTTATTGTGTAGCAAAAGGCTTGGAAATAGTCTTTTGCTACGCCGATTATTACATGCTTTCCATGACAAGACTGGGTATTACGGATTTGATACCCGAAGTCTCTTTTATAATCTGCACTTGCTTGATGCAATCCTCGAATATCGCGGGTGTTAAAAATTGCTTATCTTCAGAGCCATCTGCTATTGCTAATCTAGGCAATTACAACGACGATAATACTTCGACAGGACACCTGCATCACCCTTCCGAATTAGAGCAAAATCATCCATTTGGAAGAGCCATCATTGAGGTTTTTATCATAAGCAATTTACTGGTGAATTTACTGGCATTCGTCCGAGAACGATCTCTACAAGCAAACAACTTCATTCCTTTAAGATAGCTATTCTCACGAGATGTATTAAAACTCGCAAGGCACTCACTATTTGCGCGCAACGATGGAATACATCAGGGGCAAATTTGGTTTGTTTTCGGGTGGCCACATCCGCCGCCCCTCTGTCTCTTGCATATCCGACCAAAGCCTGCAGCCATTGGCGTAGGGATACTCTTTGAAGACCTCGATGTGCAATCCAGCTTCGATCAAAGCGGTCAGAATTTCTGAGGTTGCCCACTGAAATTCGTGACAGCGATGGGGATTTTGAAAGTCTTTGATCCCTTCTTCGTAGCCTGAAAGCGAAAGCCCTTCCCCAGAGAGAGCAACATAATCGCGGATGCCTTCCTCCCAAGTAAGTACATTGCCCTCCGCAAAGTAGTTGTAGCGGTGGTTCCAGTCATCGTCGAAGATCATCGCGACTGGGTGGAATTCGATGTCCACAAATCGCCCCCCTGGAGCCAAAACCTTGGCAACCCCTTGTGCCCAACGCTTCAAGTCCGAGAGCCAACAGATCGCCCCATAGGAACAAAAAACAATATCAAATGAAGCAGGCGGAGCTTTCTCCAGCCAGTCGTAGACATCAGCACGCTCAAACTCGGCTGGAACCCCTGAATCTTCAGATAAACGAGTGGCGAAAGCGATCGCTTCATCACTAATATCGACGCCTGTGACCTTCGCTCCGAGGTGGGTAAGACTGAGGGTATCCTGGCCGCTGTTGCACTGAAGATGCACGAGGCGCAGATCTTCGATCTTCCCCAACAGCTCGATTTCCTCTGGGAAAAGCGTGCTGCCACCATCACGCAAAAAAGCAGCCTGATCTTTCTTGTGGCTGTTGTGGGCAAGGGTTGCTGCATTCCAGGAGAGCCGGTTTTCTTCGTGTAGTTTTTGCCAGTCGTTCATCGTCAATGCCTGAAAAGTGTGCGCGGTGTGTAGAGAGCCAGTGCTAGTGTACAACCCAGGCATTTCTGGCCCTAAGCGCAATGCTTGAAAGGTGTCCAGAATCGCCAAAAATGCGCTGAGCAATGCCAAGATGCGAAGGAGATTTACAGGAGAGAACCATGGCACGTACTGCCTCGACCATGCTCGCCCTCGGCACCCAGGCACCCGATTTTAATTTGCTCGATGTCACTACGGGGGAAATGCGTACCCTCGCTAGCTTCGATCAGAAAACAGCGCTACTGGTCATGTTTATCTGCCGCCACTGCCCATTTGTGATTCACGTTCAGGGCGAACTCGCCAAATTGGGCAAAGATTATGCCAGTACAGGACTCGGCATCGTCGCAATCAGTGCCAATGACGCTGAGAAGTACCCCGCCGACGGGCCTGGGAGCTTGAAGGAAATGGTCGTCGAACTAAGTCTGCTCTATCCAATCTTGTTTGACGAAAGTCAGGAAGTTGCCAAAGCTTATACTGCTGCTTGTACGCCGGACTTTTTCCTCTTCGATAGCGCGCGGAAACTGATCTATCGCGGGCAGTTGGATGATAGCCGCCCTGGAAATGACAAGCCCGTCACCGGAAGCGATCTGCGTGCAGCCATCGATGCAGCTTTGCTCGGTAAGCCGATTCTTGAAGAGCAGAAGCCCAGTATCGGTTGCAACATTAAGTGGAAGCCAGGGAACAATCCCGCTTACTACGGCTAGAGTTGTGAGATTTTGTGCGGAATATTCTTACAACTTCTCACACTTTTCATGCAGACCTAAGAGGACTTCTAGGTGTAGCAACTCTTAAAGTGACAGGGTCGTCTTGAGAGTGCAGCGATGGCCCAGAAGACGCGGATTAATAACGAAGCGCTCATTGAGTTGCTTTTCCTCTGTCGAGCAGATCAACAAGAGCGGATCATCTCCCTTTCTCGTCAAGCCGCGTTCCCCCAGCGGGGTCGGCCCAGCACTCAACCATCGTCCCTGTCCCAGTGGCTTTTACCCCTTCCCTGTGGATTAGATGGCAATGCGCAACATCTCTGAGTGGTCGATTCGCAACCCGATTCCCACCATCGTGCTATTTTTGTGCCTCACGTTGGTGGGAATTGCGGGTTTTTCAGCCCTGGGCATCGATCTCGATCCGAATACCGATGTGCCACAAGTTTCAATTACCATCACCCAAACAGGTGCGGCTCCGGTGGAACTGGAAACCCAGATCACCCGCAAAGTCGAAGAGGCTGTTGCGGGAATCGGCAATATTCGGCATATCAACTCCACGGTGAGCGACGGTGCCTCTCAGACCAACGTTGAATTTGTCCTGGGCACCAATATTGATCGCGCGGTCAACGATGTCCGCGATGCAGTTGCAAAGATTCGCCAACAACTGCCCCAAAGCATCGATGAGCCAACGATTCAGCGGGACGACAACACGTCGGAACCGTTCATTTCGTTTACGCTTTCCTCCAATCGCCGTTCGCCCGTTGAACTGAGCACGATCGCGGATCTCCAGGTTGCCCGTGCTTTGATGACCGTGGGCGGGGTGTCGCGGATCTATCAATTTGGCAGCAAGCGCGAAATTGGCATTCACCTCGATCCGCTGCGCCTCCAGGCACTCGGCATGACTGCAGATCAGGTCAATACGCAGATCAAGGCTTTAAATATTGACCTTCCCGGTGGTCGCGGCGAAGTGGGCACCAGTGAGCAAGCCATTCGTACCCTGGGCAGTGCCTCGCGGATTGAAAGTCTGAGCAAGTTACGCATTGCGTTGCCCGGTGGCAGTTTTGCCCCGTTAAGTAGCCTCGGCACGATTACGGACGGCACGGCGGAACAGCGGTATATCGCCTTTTTTGATAGCAAACCCGCTGTTGTCCTTCAGGTCGTGCGGACTCCAGGGAGCAATTTGGTCGCTGTTGAAGATGCCATCAACGCCAAGGTGCGTGAACTGGAAAAGTCACTGCCTTCAGATATCAAGATCACCTTGCTTTGGACCACAGGCGATTTTGTCCGCGAATCCTACAATGCCTCTGTGGAGTCCGTTCTGCTCGGCGCTGGACTGGCGATTGTCGTCATCTGGCTGTTTTTAAGGGATTGGCGCTCGACACTGATCGCGGCTTTGGCCATTCCTCTCTCGGCAATTCCAACGTTTGCAGCGATGCGCGCCCTTGGCTTCACCCTCAACAATATGTCCATGCTCGCCCTCGCCCTCGTGATCGGGATTCTGGTGGACGATGCCATCGTCGAACTCGAAAATATTACCCGCCACATCGCCATGGGCAAAACCCCTTTTCAAGCGGCCATCGATGCCGCCGATGAAATTGGTTTGGCAGTTGTAGCAACAACGATGAGCATCGTCGCTGTCTTTTTGCCCGTCGGTTTTATGCAAGGGATTCAGGGGCAATACTTTCGACAGTTTGGCCTGACGGTGGCCGTGGCTGTGCTTTTTTCATTGGCCGTAGCTCGGATGCTCACTCCACTGATGGCAGCGTATCTCCTAAAAGCCGATGAAAATCCCCATGGGGCTGGATCAAAATTCTATGACCGCATCCTGCTCTGGTCACTCAACCACCGTTTGGTAACTATTCTGCTCGCGATTGGTTTTTTCGCAGGCAGTCTCGCCTTGATCCCGGTGCTGCCAACCTCGTTTTTAGGCAAGGTCGATTCCGGCCAGTCTTTAATCAGCGTCACTTTGCCCCCAGGGTCGAGTATGGCCACGACCCGCAAAGCGGTCGAACGGTTGACGGCTATTGTCAAAGCGGATCCGAACGTTGCGAGTGTGTTTGGTCGGGCAGGGAGTGCAGGCAGTGGCTTTGGCCCGGTCAATAGTGGCCGTTTGCTCATGAACCTCAAGCCCCGTAGTGAACGCAAGCTCTCTCAGCAGGAATTTGAGGCAGAAATTCGCCCAAAGCTCAACCAAGTACCAGGGGTCAGAATCTTGTTCGGTGGGGGGTGGTCTACAGCGATGCGCCTCGTCTTGACCGGAGACAATCCGGAGCTTTTGAACCGCACCGCCCGCGACTTGGCCGACCAGATGCGCTCTACCGAAAAAGTGTTTGTGGATGTCTCCTCCAGTGCAGCGCTGTTGCGCCCTGAAATTCAGGTGCGTCCGAATCTGGCTCGCGCTGCCGAGCAGGGAATTTCCGTGGATGCCATTGCCCGCACTGCGCTGATTGCGACCCTTGGAGACAGTGAAGCCCGCCTCGCCCGCTTCAATTTGCCCGGTCGTCAGATCAATATTCGCGTGCAACTTGATCCGCATTTCCGTAGCAACATCGACACGATCCGCAACTTGCAGGTCGCCGGAAATGATGGCCGCCTCATTCCTTTGCAAACGGTTGCCGATGTGCGTATGGGCAGTGGTGCTGTCGAAATTTCCCGCTACGATCGTGCGCGCCAAGTGACCGTCAGTTCCAACCTCGCTCCCGGTGTCGAACTGGGGACAGCCCTGAAAGTTGTCCACCAACTGCCTGCGCTGAGTCGTCTTCCCGCCGGGATCAGCGAAAAACTCTCTGGAGACGCAGAGAATCAGGCCGATGTCTTTAATGGCTTTGGGTTTGCGATTGTCGCTGCCATCTTGTTGATTTACGCCGTTTTAGTGATCTTGTTTGGTGGCTTCCTGCATCCGCTGACGATTATGGTCTCGTTGCCCTTGTCCTTAGGGGGGGCGCTGATCGGCCTTTTGATCTTCGGAAAATCCCTTGGACTCTACACGCTGATCGGCATCATTATGCTCATGGGTCTGGTCACCAAAAATGCGATCTTATTGGTGGAATATGCCCTGGTCGCCATGAAATCAGGCGTACCCCGTCAACAGGCGATCTTAGGCGCGGGGGAAGCACGGATGCGCCCGATCTTGATGACAACCATCGCGATGATTGCCGGCATGTTGCCCATTGCCCTCGGCTGGGGGGCTGGGGCTGAAGCCCGTTCCCCCATGGCTGTTGCTGTCGTCGGTGGTCTGATCACCTCCACAGCATTGACACTAGTTGTTATTCCTGTTGTCTTTACCTGCTTCGACGATCTGCAAAAGTGGCTCAGTAAGCTGCTTCGGGGCGTACCCAAGGAGTCTGCTGCCCTTCCAGCCCAAGAATAAAAGATTTTTCTCACAAACCCTCTATTGTGAGCATCTCTCGGCGGACAAATAGTAACTGTACTTCTGGACTGAGCAAATCTTTTCTTAGCGCATCAGCGGGGAACCATGGTGGTGCACCAGAAACCAATCGCCACCCATCCGCTCAAACAAGTTAGTGGCTACCGATTGGGCACGGTCTTGACGAAGGCCAACCACTTGGCGAAGATTTTCGATTAAAACCACGTAGGCAAGGTCGCCGTTGATTTCGACAGAGAGAATCTCTGGTTCGATTTCGATGTAAGCGGTATTTTTGAGGATCGCTTCCCAAGAGTTGCGCACGGCTTCCCAACCGATCAGTGCTGTTCTGCCGGGGTGAATGCAGAGGGTGCCGATCCCTTTCGACCAAACCTGACTCATCGCTGCCATATCTCGCTTTTCGAAGGCGCGGTAAAAAGCTTGATTGGCGGCTAGCACCGCATCTTGTTGTCCTGTCATGGCCGAAACTCCTCCCATCGCCCCCACTATACCAACCCTCCCCAAGGACATTGCGCTTCAGCGCATAGGAGAATTGAGCTGAGTTCTATAAAATGAAATTAGTCAACTCAAGGAGTGCTGCGATGAAAGATTTACCGACTTCACCCCGTGGCTGGAAGCAATTCATCCTTCGGGGTGTGCGCTTTTACCGGAGTGCGGATGTGCCAAACTTACTGAAAGTGGCAACAGTGCTCCTCTGCGCTGGCTACTTGATCTTGCCCATCGACTTGGTTCCGGACTTCCTGCCTTTTATCGGTGAAGTCGATGATGTCACGATCGTCGTACTCATCCATATGGCGATCGTCGGTTGGGCACAACAGCATTACGCGGTGGATCTCGATAACAAGCAGCAGACCATCGACGTTTCCTAAAGATTCCTGCGTTACCCCCCAAAAGCCCTTCTTCTACTCATGAAGAAGGGCTTTTTCGTTGGTTTTTTCGAGGAGCAATAAAAATCTCAACGCTACTGCTCTTGTTGCCATGCCTCGGCGACACAGGGTGGGATACGTTCAAGCAAACGGGGGTCGAAGGGTTTGGGGATGATGTAATCCTTGCCGTAGTTGAGTTCGGTGAGATTGTAAGCATCGAGCACGATCTGCGGGACTGGCTCACGAGCAAGGGCAGCCAGCGCTTTAGCTGCAGCAATTTGCATCGCTGTCGTGATTTGCTTGGCGCGTGCATCTAAGGCACCACGAAACAAGTAGGGGAAGCACAGCGCATTGTTGACCTGGTTGGGGAAATCCGAACGCCCCGTTGCCATTACCAAGTCGTCGCGGATGGCATAGGCAAGGGAGGGCAAAATTTCTGGATCAGGATTTGCCAGCGCAAAGACGACAGGATTGGGAGCCATCCCTTTCAATAGCTCGGCGGGTAGGGCATTGGCGGCTGAAACGCCAACAAAGACGTCTGCCTCTGGCATCACGTCGGCTAGGGTTCTCGCCGATGTATCCCGTGCCAAATCCGCAGGCAGTAGGTTGAGGTCGGCACGCTCACGATGAATAACGCCCCCTTTATCGACCATCGTGATATCGTTTGCGCCCATCACTTTCAGCAATCTGGCCGTGGCAGCACCAGCAGCACCAGCCCCTAAAAAAACGATTTTGGCCGAACCGAGGATTTTTCCTTGTAAATCCAGAGCGTTCAGTAAAGCCGCACTGATGATCACAGCAGTACCATGCTGATCATCGTGAAAGACAGGAATATCCAGGCGTTCACGCAGTTCTTTTTCGATGCGAAAGCAATGGGGAGCAGCAATATCTTCGAGGTTGATGCCCCCGAACGTGGGAGAGATATTCACGACCGTCTCGATAAAGCTTTCGATGGAAGGGGCGTTCACTTCAATATCAAATACGTCGATGCCAGCAAAGCGTTTAAATAGAACCGCTTTACCCTCCATGACGGGCTTGCTCGCCAGCGAACCCACATTGCCGAGTCCCAAGACGGCTGTGCCGTCGGTGATCACGGCCACCAGATTGCCTTTGTTGGTGTAGCGGTAGGCATTTTCAGGATCGCGGTGAATCGCGCGCACGGGTTCTGCTACGCCTGGTGTGTAGGCCAACGAAAGATCCGCCTGGGTTGAGCAGGGTTTGGAAGATTCCACCGAGAGCTTTCCGGGCTTAGGATACTCGTGATAGACCAAGGCATCGTGTTTGAGGTCTGTCATGAAAGGGCACCTTCCTTTAGATACGATTCAGAAAACATCTTGCTGAAGATTAAGTATCGATGAAGTACAATGAAAAAACGGAAACCAGACCAACTTGGTTTTGTTTTCGACAGAGAGCGAGAGGCACAAGGAATGGCAAGAGCGATCTATATGGATAACAATGCCACGACTCCGGTGGATCCGGTAGTCATGGACATCATGTTGCCTTACTTTACAGAGAAGTTTGGAAATGCGGCCAGTCGCAACCACTCCTACGGGTGGGAAGCGGAAGAAGCTGTGGATATTGCCCGTGGCCAGATTGCTGCAGCGATCAACGCGGATCCCAAAGAAATTATCTTTACGAGCGGTGCCACCGAGTCCAACAACCTCGCCCTTAAGGGTGTGGCAGAGATGTACCGCGAGAAAGGCAACCATATTATTACGGTTCAGACCGAGCACAAGTGCGTCCTCGACAGCGCCAAATATCTTGAACAGCATGGCTGCACGGTCACTTATCTGCCTGTGCAAACCGATGGGTTGATCGATTTGGCCGTTCTTGAAGCGGCGATTACACCCGAAACGATCTTGATCTCGGTGATGTTCGCCAATAACGAGATCGGAGTGATTCAACCGATTGCACAGATCGGTGCAATCGCCCGCAAGCATGGGGTGCTCCTGCATACCGATGCCGCCCAGGCTTTCGGCAAAGTGCTCATCGATGTCCTGGCGCAAAATATTGACTTGATGTCGATCTCCGGTCACAAGCTTTACGGCCCCAAAGGGATCGGTGCGCTCTACGTGCGCCGCAAAAATCCTCGGGTACGCCTCGAAGCCCAACAGCATGGTGGCGGCCACGAGCGGGGAATGCGCTCCGGCACCCTCTACGTCCCTTTGATCGTTGGCCTTGGTGCCGCTGCTGAGCGGGCCGTTGCTGAAATGCCGACTGAATCTGTGCGCACGCTCCAATTGCGGGAGCGTTTATACAAAAATGTGACCAGCCGTCTTCCTGAAGTCTACGTCAACGGCAGTCTCGAACACCGCTTGCCCGGAAACTTAAACATCAGTTTTGCCTTCGTCGAAGGCGAAGCACTGCTCATGGGTCTGAACGACACCGTGGCGCTTTCTTCCGGTTCGGCCTGCACTTCCGCGTCTCTCGAACCTTCCTACGTACTAAAAGCGTTGGGTGTGGGCGATGAATTGGCACACTCTTCCTTGCGATTTGGCATTGGCCGTTTCAATACAGAAGCAGATGTAGACCGCGTCAGCGACAAGATTGTCGATGTTGTCACCCGCCTACGGGAGATGTCTCCACTCTGGGAGATGCACCAAGAAGGCGTCGATTTGACCAAAGTCCAGTGGGTTGCCCACTAGTAAACCGCTCCATACTTTTCAAGAGGAACGTTCCCATGCCTTACAGCGACAAGGTCATCGACCACTACAACAATCCCCGCAACATCGGTTCACTTGACAAGGGCGATGCCAGTGTCGGTACTGGAATGGTGGGCGCACCGGAATGTGGCGACGTGATGAAGCTCCAGATCCGTGTCAACGAACTGGGCATCATCGAAGAAGCCAAGTTTAAAACCTTCGGTTGTGGTTCCGCCATTGCCTCTTCGTCCCTGGCCACTGAGTATCTCAAAGGCCGTTCTTTGGATGAAGCCCTTGAGATCAAAAACACCGATATCGTCCGCGAACTGAGCTTGCCCCCGGTCAAGATCCACTGTTCGGTGCTCGCCGAAGATGCGATCCGCGCCGCCATTGCCGACTATCAATCCAAGCAGGAAACAGCGAAATGACAGCAGCTACCCCAACGCGCCGTCTTCCTCGGCGCGGCATCAAAATGACCGATGTGGCCTTGAGCGAAGTTCTGCGGATGCGGGAGCGCAAGGGCGAGGACTTGCTATTGCGGGTCGGTGTGAAAGGTGGTGGATGCTCTGGCCTCAGCTACACCATGAACTTTGAAGATGTGAACAACATCAACCCCAACGACGAAGTCTTCGACCACGAGGGTTTCAAAGTGGTGAGCGACAAAAAGAGTTTGCTCTTTTTGTACGGTCTGGTTCTGGACTATAGCGACGACTTGCTGGGTGGTGGTTTTCAGTTCAACAACCCTAACGCCGAGCGCTCCTGCTCCTGCGGCAGTTCCTTCTCGGCTTAGTGGTTCGCCTCTTCTTAGAACCAAAACAGTTCTCTGGGGAGTCCGCTACAACCCTCACACCTGACCAACTTCACTATTTACGCAAAGTCCTCCGGTTTCGGCCAGGGGACTTTTGCGTGGTGCTCGATGGCCTGGGCAAAGCTTGGCGGGGTGTTTTCGATGGTGAGCGTCTTGCCCTGGAAGCGCTTCAGGAATCTCCAGGCTACGAGCTGCCGATCAGCGTCAAACTTGCCTGTGCCGTACCCAAAGGGGAGCGTTGGGAATGGCTTTTGCAAAAGGCCGTCGAATTGGGAGCGACAGAGATTGTGCCCCTCCAGACAGAGCGCTCAGTGGTCAAGCCCCAGGTCGAAAAATTAACTCGCTGGCAGGCAATCCTGCGGGAAGCCGCAGAGCAGTGCGAGCGCGCCATCTTGCCCCAAGTGCTAGCACCGATGACTTTGGCAGATTTCCTCGCCCAGGGAGTGATGGGAAAAGGGCTAATCTGTACAGCGCGGGGAGAACGCCCTTCGCTTTTGTCCCAGCGCACCACGGAACCTCTCACCGTGTTGAGTGGCCCGGAAGGGGGATTCTCGGCCACAGAAATTGCTCAAGCCCAGGTAGCAGGGTTTCAGTGCGTCAGTCTTGGCCAACGCATCCTGCGCGCAGAAACAGCACCCCTCGTTGCCCTCAGTTGGATCGGGGCTTGGTTTGAAGGGGACGGTTGGGTGTAGGTACCTCTACTTGACCGTCTTCGATTGAAATGACAGGATCAAGTTAATAAGACTTCATACTCACGAGGGGTCTCCTCATGTTCCTACCTTTTGATCCTGCTGCGTTCTCCACTGATTCAAGTGCCGAGGCGCTCAAAGAAAACAAACTCCTGCACTACATGCAGCAACAACCCCAAGAACAGATGGCGCAGATTGCCCAGGCCGTCTCTCCAGAAATTCAGCAGTTGATTGCCAATAACATCCAGGGCTTGATGGGTGCTCTACCTGCCAATCAGTTTCACGTCCAAGTCTCGACCAACCGCGAAAACTTGGCTGGTTTGCTGGCTTCAGCGATGATGACCGGCTACTTTCTGCGCAATGTCGAGCAACGCATGGAACTTGACGTGCAATTTAGCGCCCTCACCTAACCGAAAAATCAGACAAGAAAAAGTCCACTACGTACATACGTAGTGGACTTTTTGATGGAAAACCTTCTCCAAGGAGTCAACTTCCCACTGAGCATTCCAAGTAGTTGAAATGTATGGTGGAAAATAACTGCTGATTACTCCAGCTGATTAGGCAGTAAACACCAGAACTAGGGTAAAGACTCCAGAAGAGATCGCATAGGCCGATCTAGCGAGAAAGTGAAGAAGCAAGAATCACTGATCGAAAAGAGACTTGCTTTACGTGCATCTTGGAAGGGCAGAGATTATCGAACATACCTAATGCAAATCACTCTCACGCATTTCTAAGGGCATTTCCTTGTGGACCAAAAGTCACCAGTTGCACTTTAAACCGCTCCAGTTTCTTTTTCACTGAGACCGGCGTAGTCTTCTTCATCGGTGGACAGCAAGGTGGAACCTTTTGCCCAAGTTAGTAGTGAGATCAAAAAAGATTGGTAGCCAACGTGACGGCGTTGGGCTTCATCTTTGAGCCACTTCAAAAGTTCACCCGGCATCCGAATACTGATGAGGAAACGTTCATCGGTCTTCGCTGCTTCAAGGGTTTCATCGAGGCTAGTGCGGGGCTTGTAGGCGTAGCGCTTCCAGATATGGCGGTAGCGATAGATGGTGCTGACCGACAGTTCAGTTTCACTTGCCAATTCCCGAACCAACTGACTGCTTTGCATGGGCAGAGCATTCTTTTTGTTCAGGGTCTTGATTGCGGCATCGATCTTTTCTTGATTTTCCATGGTGCGGCTTTAACTCCAGGCTTCGGACTTCTAGTTGCAAACTATACATCAAACATAGCTAATTTGCAGAGGATTGGCTAAGAATCTTCTTCAGTTTTTTATGAAATGAGTTCCTGCAATTGTTGGGGATGGTCTGTCATCAGTCCGTCCACGTGCCAGTCCAGCAGTATCCGCATTTCTTGGGAATCATTCGCAGTCCAAGGAATAACCAGGATGCCGTGCCTGTGGGCTTCTTGGACTGTTTCCTGTTTAAGCGCGCGATAGTGTGGACACCATAAGTAGGTACCGAGGGCTGCCAACTCATGAGCAATGTCCACTGGGCGATGTGCGGTGAGTAGGGCAATTTCTGTCTGGGGTAGCAAGTGACGAAAGCGCTGCAAAACCGAAACAGTGAAGGAGAGGACGACTACTTTTGTACATGAATTGTCAGGGCTCCTGACAATTGCGGCGATTAAATTTTCGAATTGCTCGCAAAAAAAACCCAGTTGGGCAGGATCGCAGAAGGGTGTGCGCTTCACTTCAAGATACACATACAGACTACGAATATATGCGGCTGCCTCAGGGCTTTGCTGGGCATAGAGCTTTAAAAGGGCAAACACTTGCGCCAAACTCGGTGGGCTAAATGGGCTGAGTGCCCCTGCCATCAGCACTGGGGAGAACTTGCCCACAAAGCTAGCTGTCTGCCGAGGATACTGCTGAGGATCTGGATTGCCATCGGCAATGTATTGAGATTGAATTGTCGCGAGGTCTAGGCTTGACCACAGGGGAGGCGAGTTTTCGACACTCCCCAACACTGTCCGGCACTTGTCCGGCAGAGGCCAGGGGTCATGGGTGACGAGGATATGGCCATCGCGGGTGAGATGGAGATCGATCTCGATACCCCCAACCCGCAGGTCGAGGGCTTTTTCGATGGAAGGCAGGGTGTTTTCCGGCACTAACCCCCGACAACCGCGATGGCCAATGACTCTAGGTCGGTGCAAGGGCGTTGCCCCGCAGCAGAGAACCGATGGTCTTGAGCGTGATCTTGGTTTGGATGAAGGGATTGGCTGGGACGACTGTCTTGTAGAGATAAGAATCGAAGGTCAGACGTTGGACATCACTATCCGCGCACATTTCCACAAACGCTTCGCGGCTCGCATCGCTGCGATAGAAGACATCTTGGAGGATGGAAAGCACTTTGTAAGTCAGGCCATACTGTTTGTCCCAGCGCCGAACATACTCTTTGAGTTGGGCTTCGGTGGGTACTTTGCCCCCTTCCGCAGCTTCAACCACCATTTCGGCGGCCATCCGACCCGACTTGGCGGCAAAGTAGATGCCTTCACCGGAGGACTTGGTGACGTAGCCCGCAGCATCGCCGACTAACATGACGCTACCAACAACTCGGCGAGGACGGGAACGTTCTGGCAGGGGATGGGCTTCGATCTTGATAATCTTGCCACCGGCAATCTTATCCCCTGCCCGCTCGCGCAGGGCTTTTTGCATCTTGCGGATGCCGTCTTTGTTGGGGGACATGGTGCCTGTGCCGACAGCGACGTGGGTAGACTTCGGGAAAATCCAGGCATAAAAATCAGGGGAGACATCGAGCCCCAGGTACATCTCGGCCCGATCTTCGTAGTAGGCCATTTTTTCCGGCGGCAGTTCAATGCGTTCTTGGTAAGCAATGGCGTAGGGCACTTCGCCGGCATCGATGGTCTTGGCGATCTTGGAGTGAAAACCATCGGCAGCAATCACGACATCGGCTTCGATGGTATGGGTTTTGCCTTCTGGATCGCGGTACTCCAGCTTGTTGGGCTTGCCCACTTTCAGTTCGGTGAAGGTGCCATGAATCAACTTGGCACCGAGTTTCGCGGCTCGGTTGCGCATAAAACTATCGAGGACTTCCCGCCGACACATGCCGATGTACTCGGCCTGATTGGGCAGGGAGATATCCACGGCAAAGTTAGAAGGGGAAATCATCGTCATGTTGCGCACGCGCCTGTCGATGATGCTTTCAGGTAAGTCAAACTCGTTCACCATGCACAGCGGGATGGCACCACCGCAGGGCTTGGAGTTGTTTAAGTTTTTTTCTAATAAATAGGTCTCAAATCCGGCCTTTGCACAGACCTCGGCGGCACATGAACCTGCAGGCCCAGAACCAACCACTGCTACTCGAAGTGTCACAGGCAACGACCCTCAATAACTACGGCGCATACTAACACGCTTCACACTTTGGATCTGGGGGACATGAAGGAATGTTGCGAAGTGTAGAGGGTCAATCGACTTTGACTGGCTCCATGAGCGGAAAAGTGTGGTGTTCGAGGAGCAGATCCAGGCTCAGTGGGGTTTTGAACTTTTGGGCGGTGCGCTCAATCCCGAAGGCCCGCAAAATCAGTTCTGTAGCACTCTGGCCGAGCAGAGTACCGAGGCTACTCTCTTGCTTTTGAAGCACTTCCAGGGAGATGTCGTTGGGGGTCACTTTGATCTTTTCAGCAGCGAGGGCAATCGCCGTATCGAATCCACCGAGCTTATCCACCAGTCCGAGGGTTTGGGCATGGGCACCCAACCAGGTTCGGCCTTGGGCAATCTCTTGCATGGCGGCTAGGGGCTTATGGCGGCCTTGGGCGGCAAGTTGTACGAAGCGCTGGTAGCTTTTCAACAGTTCTTGGTCAAAGATCTTGGCGTTTTCGGGATTGAGGGGATGGTTGCCACTCAGCGCGTCGGCGCGGTTCCCGCGCTTGAAAGATTCGACATTGAGGGCAAGATTTTTGTTGAGTGCCTCAACGTTAGGGATTACCGACCAGATGCCGATAGAACCTGTCAAAGTAAGCGGATCCGCGACAATGGCTGTTCCATCCATGGAGACCCAGTAACCACCACTGGCTGCGTAGTTGCCCATGGAGACGATCACAGGCTTTTTCTTCGCGAGTTGCTCGACGGCACGGCGCACCAAGTCACAGCCGAGACCTGCGCCACCGGGGGAATCGACCCGAAAGACGACTGCTTTGATGTCGTCGCGCTTGCCAGCTTCTTGGAGGGCACGAATAATCGGTTCTGCACCCTGGGAAGGGCCACTAGAGAGAGGGCTGGCACCACCTCCTTCACCAGCAACAATCAAGCCTACCGAGTAGACGATGCCAACTTTGTTAGATCCTTTATTTAGACCCATGTCTTCCAGGGCAACTTGCCCGTAGTCCGAAGCTTTCACTTTTTCCAGGTTTTTGTCCGCATCTACCCCAATTCGCTTTTTGATGATGGATTCCACTTCGTCGGCGTAGGCGATGCCATCGATGAGCTTGTGTTCCAATGCCCACTCTGCATTGGGCAGGTTGCTATCAATTAACTGCTTGACCTGCTCCACCGAAAGCTTTTTGCCGTCAGCAACGGCTTTGACAAAAACACTATATTCTTCGTCGAGGTTGAGATTGATCATCTCCTTGACGGGTTCGCTCAAAGCTATGCGACCCAAAGATTCACCGCTTTGGGATTTATATTTTCCGTAACGGAAATACTGCACACCAACTCCGAGTTTCTGGAGCAACCCTGGCCAATGGGTAATTTCGGTGGTCAGGCCGTTCATCTCAAAAAAGCCTGTGGGTGGCATGTAGTAGTTGTCGAGGGCGAGGGCCAAATAGTAGCCCCGTTCGTTGATCGCTTCGCTGTAGCCAATTGCAAATTTGCCGCTCTTATGAAATTCTGCAAACGCATCCCGCAATTCTTGAACCTGCGCCCAACCTGCACCGAGGCTATCGAGCTTGACCAAAACCCCTTTGATCCGGTTGTCTTTGGCCGCTTTTTTAAGATTATCGAGCTGATCTTTAAAAGTTAGAGTAGCGTTGCCCAGCAGGTTGGTTGTGAAATCGGAGGCGGCATACTCGGGCAGTTCTCCTTTAAGATCCATCACCAAAATCGATTGATCGGCAATCTTCGCCCCGCGATTGGTGAGACCAAAAGCAATCAGGGCAACAATTCCAAGGACGAGCAGGCCACCGATGACCGCGAGAAGGGTACGCAGCCAACCACCGAGCGTTCTTAAGAAATCCATTGAGCATTTTGGCGAGAGGACAGCCTCAATCTAACAAAAGTGTTCCGAATACCACGAAGTCGAACCGCATTATCATAGAGCAAGCTTTCTGACTCGACCCATGGCATTACATATTTACAACACCCTCACCCGCAAAAAAGAATTTTTCCAACCCCAAAGTGCAGGGCAAGTCAAGTTTTACTGCTGCGGTGTCACCCCCTACGATCACAGTCATCTCGGCCATGGGCGCTCCTATGTGGTCTGGGATACGGTGCGTCGCTACTTGGAATTCTCTGGTTACTCCGTCACCTACATCCAAAATTTTACGGACGTAGACGACAAAATTCTCAAGCGAGCCGATGAAACCGGGTTAACGATGACGGAAGTGGCAAATACTTTCATCGCTTCCTATCACGACGACATGAAAGCATTGAATATTAGGCCAGCGACGGCTTTTCCGCGTATCACCACGTCGATGCCCCAGATCACGGACTTGATCAAAGAGCTAGAAACGGCTGGTTTTGCCTATCCATCCCATGGCGATGTCTACTATCATGTGCGGCGTTTTGCAGACTATGGCAAGCTCTCAGGTAAGCGTCTTGAACAGTTAGAAGCAGGCCGCAGCAACCGCCTTAATGACGACGAAGTTGATCGTAAACAAGATCCCTTCGACTTTGCCCTGTGGAAAGCAGCGCAGGAAGGTGAGCCTGCTTGGGAATCGCCTTGGGGGCCAGGTCGTCCCGGCTGGCACATCGAATGCTCCGCGATGCTGCGGGAGCACTTAGGAGACACGGTGGATATTCATGCGGGGGGCGAAGATCTGCAATTTCCCCACCACGAAAATGAGATTGCTCAATCGGAGGCGGTCACTGGGAAGCCCTTGGCGCATTGGTGGATGCACAACGGCTTTTTAAACGTCGTCGATTCCGAGGGCAAAGTTGAGAAGATGTCGAAATCCCTTGGCAATTTCGTCACTCTGCGCAACTTGTTTCAAGAATATTCGCCCATGGCACTGCGCTTACTCGTCCTCAATACTATTTATCGAAATCCGATTACTTTTTCTCTCGATATTCTCCAGGCAAACCAAAATGCTTGGCATACCATTGAGGAAGCTTTGCAACTCTCAGATTGGATTGCGAGTATATTGCGTCAACCTCTCGATGGCGAAGTGCTTTCTGAAGAGATTGAACGTTTCAAAAAAGGCATGGATGACGACTTCAATACCCCCGAAGCCCTGACTGTAATCTTTGAGTTGAGAAACTATTTACTCAAGGAATACAACACTGTCACCCATGGCGGCACTTTGGCGGATCCAGCCCACTTCGCCCGTACTTGGCGAACCTTGAAATTGCTTTCAGAAGTCTTAGGACTCAAAGCAGAACCAATCAAAGCAAAAATAATGTCCCTCTCCGCTGAAGCGATCGAGGCTCAGATTCTGCTTCGCAAGCAAGCCCGCGAGTCCCGCAACTGGGGAGAAGCGGACCGCATCCGCAAATATCTTGCCGAAAAAGGAATTACCTTGATCGATCACAAAGACAAACCAACCACTTGGATTTCGTCATTGTAATCCCGAGCTATCCAACGATTAGTAATCTGCGACTGCAAAGATCTCGTACCGATTCGTCACCACAATGAGCACCCGAGATATCGAAACCCAATGCACCGCCCATCGGCAAACCAAACCTCCTCAAATCCGTCTCCAATTCCGCCTCACCACGCGTAGCGCCCGATGCAATTCTTAGTATCAAGCCATAAAAGTTGCCGAGGGGGTTTGGGGGACAGGCAGTCTGTCCCCCAATCGGGGAGGGAGTCCAGAGGGAGGGGCTTGCCCCATCCCTTTGGTGCCGTTCGCCATATTTTTCACAACCCACCAAAAATGCCAAAGCAGCACTCGGGGGCAGTCCTGTGATCGTGTAAGACTGGATAGATTGGCCGTTTTGACTGATGGCGACCATATTGCAGGTGGTCGTCGGATCCATGGATTGGACTGGCGATGCTGTAGATGCCTGACGACCACCACTTTCTTGCATGTTGAAGGAACGGCTGGAGGCCGCAATGGATCCGGCAAGGGCTACTGAAGGGCTACTGATTTATCCAGAACAACTGCAACTATTGATCGATGTTCAAGCTAATCGCTGATCGTCGTCGGATCTATGCGATTTTCGCTGCGCTCTCTCAGCAATACCTGTAGGTTTCGCAATTGTCGAATAGTGTAACCAGGAGCCTGCGACTGCACCCCTTTTTCACTAACATTTGTATTAGGATGGCGTATCAAGAATTTCTCAGCATTGCTCAAAGGCTGGCTCAGGGACGCCTTGAGATTGATAGGAGTGGCTGCACGGCTCGGAATGGTCGTAAGGGCCAGTAAAACGACAAACGCTGTGGCACTCAACGCGGTACTCAAAATGGAAAGGTTCATTGTAAGTCTCTATTGTTTGGGCTGAACTATTCAATGATAAACCGTATAATCTAATACAGCGTCGCCTGCATTTACATGTGTTCACACAAAAACCCATTGGCAGACCAGCCAATCCGCTTCCAATTCCGCATCACCACGCGTAGCGCCCGATGCAATTCCAAGTATCAAGCCGTAAAAGTTCGCCGTGCAGGGGTGCGGGGAACGGGCGCGTCCGTCCCCCAAGGGGTAGGGGTTTCAGGAGTACATGCAGCATCTTCAGCCTTCACCGGATGTTGGTAAAGAAGAGAAACACACAGTCCTAGGCCAAGCACATTCCAGCGCATTTTTGATTCCAAATAGTGCGATGATTTCTTTGATGTTTAAGCTTTTTCTAAAAGCTTTGCGGCGGCTAGCTGATCGATAAACCAGAATAACGCGCCATCAGTTGGGATAATTCCTTGGCTCGGATAGCGCGTACCACCAGCAATCACTTCGGCAAGAACTGTTGCTTTATCTGCGCCTGCAACGAAGAACACAATACAACGACTGCGATTGAGTACAGGATAGGTGAGCGTGAGACGGGGAGTGGGCTGGCTTTGTGGACGGGCAACCGCGACAGGACGATCCAAGACGTTCAGCGCTGGATCCCCAGGGAAAAGGGAAGCCGTGTGACCATCGCCTCCCATCCCCAAAAAGGTCAGATCCAAACGAATATCGCCGTCAAAAAAAGCTTCAAGTTCTTGGCTGTAGGCTTGAGCGGCTTCTTCAAGATCTATGTAGCCAACAGGCATCCCGTGAATATTTTCAGCAGGGATAGGTACGTGGTCAAAAAGTGCTTCTTTGATCATTCGGTAGTTGCTATCTGAGTGGTTGTAGGGAATGTAGCGCTCGTCCCCCCAAAACAGATGGACAGCAGACCAGTCGATCTGACTCTTGTAGGGTTCACTGGCCAGCAGTTGATAGAGCTTCTTGGGCGTTGAGCCACCTGCAAGAGAGACCGTGAATCGTCCCCGTGCTGCAATTGCCAATTGGGCATGCTCGATGAAGCACTGAGCAGCCCCCTGATAGAGGGCAGTGAGATCCGCGAAAATCCGTGGTGTACCAGCCATAGCTATTTCAACAAGCTCAACATGGCGTGCACAACACCGAGAGCTTCTTCGAAGATTACATCATGATCTGGAGCCTGAAGCACTTCAGACAACAGTTGCTCGGTATTGAGATTTGTCAGTGCTGTCACGTAGGTGGTGAGCCCTTCGCCGATGCTCGTTTGTACCCTGACACAACTTGGAGCGTCTTCGCTACAGAGTATCGTCGAGCAATCAGAGCCAGAGTCGCTAGAGCTTAGACCAATGGACATAATCCGAGCATCTAAGTCAGTCTCTGTGGGTACAGCCTTAATCGTTGCTTGAATCGGGCGTTGCTCGCGATCTGTAAAAATGAGCTGACGTAAACCCTTCTTACTGTGAAATGAGATAGGTGTCCAACCCAGCCGTCCAGCAAACCAACCCAAGAACAAATAGGCTTGACTGGGATTGACGAGGGAATTCGGTTTTTGACCGTACTCGATGATCACTTGATCGAGGGAACCCAAACATTTACAGCGTTCTTCGCTGTCGAAGGCCAAGGCTGCCTCTTCGCGCCAAGGGGTTAATCGAGACCAATTTAAATCTCCGAATGAATTGCTTCCTTTAGACGCAAGGGCAAACTCTGCAAACCTGCGTAGGCTTTCATCTGGAGTTTCAAATAAGAGCGAGTCGATCACTGTGCGATCAACGATACCTTGCAAGTTGGTAAAAAGTTGTAAATTTGGAGCAATTGGCGCTTGCCACCAGAGAAATGTCTCTAGTTCAGGCAAAAGCAGAGAAGAGACTGTTGTATGCAATTCTTCAAGTGCTTGCCCTGAAGCCCGCAAAGTCACATACTCACAGCAAATCGATTCTTGCGCACCCCCCTCAGAAATCGGGCAGTACGCAGCGACAAACGCTTCAAGTCCTGACTCAGGGACATCGGAGGCTGCCGAAAGCACAATCGCTCGGCAGGGATGCTGAATAGCAATCGCTCCTATCGAAGCAGGTATTTCTTCAGCATGAGCCGTTTCTGGCTGGAAAACCAACAAATTAAAGGTAGAGGCGCGGGTCGCCCCTGAATCATTCTTGGCACTCCAGATCTTGCTGAGTTGCTTATTAACTTGAGCGATCTGAACCTTTTGGGGTTCAGCAAGAGCAACAACTGGTGAGCTATTTTTCATCACAGGTATATCCCACAGCGTTTATGTTAAAGGCGACGCCAGAAGCGTCCTTCGTCCATCAATTGGCTGGCCGCACTAGGTCCCCAGGAGCCTGCCTCATAGTAATTCAGGTCTTTGGTTGATTTGTCGTCCCAACGTTTGACAATCGGTGTGACAATCGTCCAGGCAGCCTCAACTTCATCTGCGCGGGTGAAGAGAGTTTGATCTCCCAACAAACAATCGAGCAGCAGACGTTCGTAGGCTTCTGGAGAAGCCACCTCAAAGGTGCTTCCATAACGGAAGTCCATATTCACTGAGCGGATCGAGATATCGGCAATCGGTCGTTTTGCCTCAAAGCGCAGCGAAATCCCTTCATCGGGCTGAATGCGCATCACCAAGAGGTTGGGGCTGACCTGATTGGCTGCACTACCAGGGAACATCTGGTGAGGGACGTCTCGAAATTGTATCGCAATCTCGGAGACGCGCTTGGGCATCCGTTTGCCTGTGCGCAGGTAGAACGGCACCCCTTTCCAGCGCCAATTGTTGATTTCAAATTTGGCTGCGATGTAACTTGAAGTCTGGGCACCGGGGATGACGCGTTGCTCGTCCTGGTAGGCAGGAACAGGTTCTCCCCCACTCCAACCTGCTTGGTATTGTCCACGGACTGCTTGAATTTTTTTGCCCGCATAGGCCAACTGTGTTGCCCGCAGTACTTTTACTTTTTCGTCGCGAACAGTGTCCGCTTCAAACGTGGCAGGTGGTTCCATGGCAGTCACCGCCAACAACTGCATCAAGTGGTTTTGAATCATGTCCCGCAACGCACCACCCGCTTCGTCGTAGTACGGGGCGCGGTTTTCGACACCGACCGTCTCAGCAACCGTGATTTGAACGTGATCGACGTAGCGATGGTTCCAAAGCGGCTCAAAGATCGCGTTGGCGAACCGGAAAACCAACACATTCTGAACTGTTTCTTTGCCCAGATAATGATCGATCCGATAGACCTGCTTCTCTTCAAAAACGGCTTGAACCACCTTATTGAGTGTTTGGGCAGTTTCAAGGTCGCGCCCAAATGGCTTCTCGATGACGATCCGGGTGTTCTGTACCGTTCCGGACAATCCGGCTTGCCCCAGATTTTCAATGATCGGCTTGAAGTAACTTGGGGCAGTGGCTAGATAAAAAGCGCGGTTGCCATTGGTGTGGCGCTCGCTGTCCAGTTTTTCTAAAAATTCCGCCAATTGCTTGTAGCTGGCGATATCCTCAAGGTCACCTTGGAAGTAGTAAATTCCCTTCGCAAAGTTCTCCCAAAGGGTTCCGAGTTTGGCGCGGGAGAATTTTTCGATCCCCTCTCTCATCCGCTCACGAAACTCGTCTTGGCTCCAAGCACGACGGGCAAAGCCAACCACTGTAAATTCTGGAGGTAAGCGGCGGTCGCGAGCTAAGTCGTAGAGGGCAGGAAGGAGTTTGCGTTCTGTGAGATCCCCCGAAGCCCCAAAGATCGTTAAGATCGTGGGCTTCGGGGTACGCTCCAGGCGCAGTCCCTCGCGCAGGGGATTACTGGAGAGTGCAGAGGTCATATCGCATCCGAGTAAAGGCCGACTTGGGAGTGGTGCAACTCTGCCGGTTGTCACTACCCTAGTTGCGGCTCAGTGTCATTTCACCGAAATGCACAGCAGAACTTAAGATTTTGCTGCTCCTCACCCCAAAGGCAAGGACTTATCTAGTCTTCGTCGTCTTTTTCGACACCGCTAAAGAAGCCCGGTGAGCGCATACCCATCACAGAACTGCTTCCCGATTTCGGTGTATTGACCTGAACTGCAGTGATATCACCGCTCATCACAGCGATGCGCTTTTCGGTCATCTTTTCGCAGGTCAGTTCGAGCAGTTTGGAGTGATCGGAACTGAGGGCCGCGACAATTTGCTGGTAGAGGGCAGTAGCACCGGCTGCTTCTTTGCGCTGCACCGAAAAGGAGAGGGGATTGCCTCGCAAAATGACATCGATCGTATACATGGTGATCCATTAAGTACTCTGTGATCGATTGTAGGTTAGCCAGCAGAACACTTCTCGATTGCTTCGCTAAAAGTACTCTACAAATCAGTCGGGGCAGTATTCACGCAGTCACTTGTCTTTCTCTCCTCCAACACCTCAAGCCTTTAACCACACAAAATAAATTTATATTTACTAAAGCTTGATTTTGTGCGCCCAGAACGGGCCAAGAAAATAAGAATACTCTCATTTTCTTCTCATGAGTTTTTAACCTTTGAAGAGAACTGTTGGACATGTTCGAATAGAGCGGCAACTCGATCAATGAACCGTACTTTGCGCAATTCTGGTTCTGCTTGCAGGCAAGAAAGTGATGACAACTTGACTCGAAAAGTGAAAGTGAACAGCACCTGTTTTGTTCCAAATACCCAGTTCTTGAGGGAAAAAGCATTGATTAAACTTAGACTTAAATCTTTGGGGTATCTTGGCAGTTTGACGTTCAGTCTCTCCAGCACCCTTTCGTTTGCGCAGATCTGTCAGGCAGAACCGCTGTTGTCCCGTGTTTCTACCCCTGCCTCTGGACTGACAGTCCAACAGCTTTTAGCAGAGAGCAACAACAAGGCAGCAGTATTACTGAATCTCCAAAAGCCAACCGATTGGACAGCCTCTGAGGCAATTTTCCAGCTGAGTCAGCTGTCCGACACGCCAGTAAAACCATCCGCCACCGAACCGATTGCCCAAGCACCATCCTCCGAGGAGGATGATCTTCTGAATGAGGTTTCTGTGACCGCCACGCGGCGGCCAACCCGTCAGCGCGATACAACTGCAACGACCTACTCTGTCAAGAAAGAAGACTTCCGTGCCCAATCAGCCCAAACAGCTACAGATGCACTGCAGTACGTACCGGGCTTCCAGGGATTCACCACACCTGGAGGCGTTGCTTCGCCTGGGGGTGGGGGTGGGAATCCCTTCTTTTTGCGGGGATTTGACGACCAACGCTTTCAAGTTCTGCGCGACGGTATCTCTCTACAGCGCTCAGGCAATGGACGTACTGATCTTTCGCGTCTACCAGTCGAAAGTCTGGAACGCATCGAGGTTGTGACCGGGGGTGCCACACTCCGCTACGGTGCTGGCGCTGTCGGCGGTGTCATCAACTTGATCACAGAAACCCCAAAAGGGCCACCCAAGCTGACCCTCGAATATCAGACCGGCTCCTACGGTTTCAGTAAGTACGTTGCGAAGTACGGTGGCGGCGATGACACCTTCAGCTATAACTTTGTCTACTCGGGACTGGTAGCCTTCAACAATTACCCATACCGCTTCACACTGCCTAACCAAGCCACCTTTTACGGGCCGACAGTCAACCAGAACGCCTCCGTCCCTTCGCGCATCAACCCAGCGGGTTATCCGAACCGACGCAACTCCTTCGGTGTCGGTGGCTCTGAATCAGCCGACCCTAGAAACAATGGTTCTGTCGATCTCTTCGGCTACCTCACCCCTGAAGTTGGGCCACCCATCACTGTCACTGGGATCAACAGCACCAACACCGTTGCCATCGACAACTACAACTTTAAACTGAGCTGGAAACCGGAACCGACCGACCGAATTACCATCAGTGCGGAATTGCAGAACTACAAGTCGCTGTTTTCCAATCCAGGCAACACCTACCGCAATGCCTGCTTTGGTGGAGCATCAACTGCCACAAACCCGGTCATTTCCCTGAACCGATTCTTCCCCGTCGTACCCGATGCATCTGCCCCCGGAGGAGCGCGGATCTTGCCCTGCGATCAACAACGCTACATCGTCCGTACTCCGACGAGTCAGCAGGCGCTTCCGTTTAATTACAACACCAGTTTGGACGGTAGAATCGTTTTCCCAACCGGCCAGTCTTACCCCTTTGCCGAGCAGAACACGACGGATGCAGCCTACTACGCAACAGTGAACCAGACGCAATTTGATGGTGTCGTCAACTGGGATCATGACATTACCCCGACCTCAAGCCTCAACAGTTATATTTCCTATTACCGCTTTGCTTCGCCGCGTTTTGTCCCAGCTTTATACCCCTTCAATACCAACATTGAACAGGGTCAGCCTTTACCTGGTCCGCCTGGTCTGCGGCAAGCACCAATCAATATCCAACCCTACTCTGAGTCCAAACGCTTCGAAGCATCTAGCACCCTGAGTACCCAGATTTCTCCTGGCCAGACGCTTACCTTTGGTCTCCAGTTTCAGCAAGATGCCAGTTACCAGCAGCCCACCATTCAGGGCACTTTCTTTGAAGAATCGATCTCGCGCTCGGCGCTCTATGTCATCGACGACATCAGCTTTGGCCCTGAGCTGAAGGCCAATCTTGGCTTTCGCTACACCTACTCGACCCAATTCGGTGCTGTGGGTACACCAGCCATTGGTCTACGCTACTCGCCCAATAGTTGGCTATCCTTCCGGAGTAACGGCTCCTACGTGTTCAATGCTCCAGCCATCACCAATCTGTTTACCAACTCCGCTGGAGTGCTCTCCAACCCTGGCCTCAGACCAGAAACAGGGGTCACCTACGATCTTGGTGTGGACATTACCCCAGCCTCCAATCTAGGTCTGCGACTGACCTACTTCAGCACCACCCTCGACGGTGTGTTTACCAACGTCAACTTGCCCAACCCAGATGTGAACAATCCAGCCTCCCGGAATTTCGGTTTCATCTTCGTCTCCCAAATCCAGAACCTCAACAGCCGACTCGCCTCGGGAATCGAAATGGAAGCACTCTGGCAACCTGCAGAAAACTTGCGGTTGCGTCTGCAATGGACCAACACAGATGCCCGTAACTATGGTCTGACAGATAACATCAACCAGCCCACCTTCCCCTACTTCTTCGGGTACCAAGATTCATTCATTCCCTTCAACAATGTGTTGCTTAGCGCTACCTACACAAACAAAGGACTCACAGCAGCATTAATTGGTCGCTACGACAGCGGCAAACGTCGCCCAAACTCCCTCGACTTCGCACCAGCCTTCGCCACAATGGATCTCAACGTTGAGGTGCCAATCTCTCCAAGCTTTACCCTCACCGGTAGTGTGCTGAATATTACAGATACCCAGTACGAACTGTTTCCTGGCGCACCAGCACCAGGTACGACATTTCGCGTCGGTGGCAAGCTCGAACTGGGGGTCTGATCGATCAAGCTAGAAGCGATAGCGAATGGTGCCGTAAGCGCTGAGGGGTTCGCCAAGCCGAGCTGAACCCCGACCACCGCTTGCGTAATAGTCGGAATCGGTCAGGTTACGCAAGTTGAGTTGGATTTCATAGTTGTCGTTTGTGTAGCTGATCAAGCCGTCGAGGCTGGCATAGCTCGGCAGTAGGCCAGTCCCGTCCTGATTCGCAAAGCGTGTGTCCTGGAAGTTGAATCCCAATCCAACTTTCCACTGGGGCGCCACCTGGTATGTCGTCCAGAGGTTGAGGGAATGGCGGGGCACGCCAGTAATTTGCGTATCGCTTCGGGCTGGAGAGAGAATACCAATGTTGCCATCGAGGCTCAGCGGCACCCCACGGGTCGTCACTGCATCGAGAAAGGCATAGTTAACATTGAACGTCCATTCGGGAACCGGGCGGGCAATGAGATCGAGTTCTATCCCACGGGAGCGTTGGTCTACTGGATCGGTGGGGTTATTGTTGACATCGAGACGGCTAACAACGTTTACACGGTTGGTGTTGAAAAGGGCAACCGTCAAGTTGAGTCGGTTGCCGAAGAAACTGCCCTTGTAACCCACTTCGTACTGTTCGGAAGAAGCTAAGGGTAGCGGGGCAAGGACATTGTTGACTACGGCTGCCCCATTGGAAGAGAAACTGCTGGCAAAGCTCGCATAAATTGCATTGTTCAAGTCAGGTTGGTAGACAATGCCGATGCGCGGGTTGAGTTTGGCGACTGTCCGGTCGTAACTGCGAATGGGGGTGCTCCCTTCGGCTCGACGAATCTGAGCCTCACGGAAACTGTCGAAGCGCAGACCCACCAGAGCCTTCCACTGCTCAGAAAAAGTGATCTGGTCTTGTAGGTAGACAGCAAATGTCTCATTGACCGAGAAGCGGTTTTCGTTGATGTTCGCCTGTACGCGCGCCACTGGCGATTCGCGAAAGACAACGTTAAACAAGTCGATGCAGGGCACCCGTCGAGTATCGATATTTCTGGCTCCATCAGCACAGACAGCGTTGCCGTTGAGCGGGTTGGTCGGATCGTTGCTCTGACTCGTAGAGCCAATGGAGCCACTTTGGTAGCGCAGGGTATCGCCATTAATCTTGCTGTACTCAAAGCCAGTCAAGATCCGGTGATCTGCCCCGAAAAAACGGGTATCAAAGGTGAACTCGCTGCGATTAAGGAAAGCCTCATCGATGTCAAATTGTTCGCGCAGGCGACGGGCAAGGGCAATACCACTGGGGAACTCAGCAGAGGGTGTAACGTTGTAGGCGATCACGTCCGTAGCATTGCGGATGAGGTCGAGGCTGCGGCGGGTGTAGAAGAACTTATTGGTAAAGCTGACTGCGTCCGCAATTTTCAAGTCGTAGATCAGTCCTACCCGGTAGTATTCTTGATCCGCTTTGGCAAACGGAGTGCGATAGAGGCGTTCACCTGTGGCAATTGCGCCGTTGGATCCGGGCAAAAACGGAATGCCCGGAATATCCGGCTCGGCGTTGATGCGACGGTAGTCGAAGTCAAAGGTGAGGGTGTTTTTGGGGTCGATGCGCCACTGAAAAGAGGGAAGAATCTCCAGGCGATAAAGGCTCTGGCTGCGATACCCCTCGCGCTCTTCATAGCCAAGGTCTAGCCGATAGAGCAGTTTGCCGTCAGGACTAGCACCACCCGTGTTGAGTTGCCCAGCCCGTCTACCAAAACTGCCAAATGAAAAGGTCGCCTCTGACTCAGCCTTCTCAGTAAATGGTCGGGTGATCAAATTCACCAATCCCGCTCCAGCATTATCGCCAGAGCTGGCCAGTCCGTAGAGTGCCCCAGCCGGCCCCTTGAGCACCTCAATGCGCTCAACATCGGCAAAGCCACGAAACAGGCCAGAGCGTTCGGTATTGATCGGTGTGATTGCATCGGGCACCCCATCGCGCAAGAATTCTGCCTGGAAGCCACGAATATAGAAATTATCGATGAAACCGTAGTTTGCGCGGGTACTGGCATTGATGCCGCTGACGTTGCGCAACACATCTTGAAAGCTAATCGGGTCTTGCTCGCGAATAACTGCTCTGGGAATTGTTTGCACCGAGAAAGGCACATCCCGTGCAGGGGTTTGTATGCCCGTAGCTGACGTTGTTATCCGCGACTGATTGCGATCCCTCGTGACGGTCACTTCGTCTAGTTCGTCGGGGTTCGCCTGCAGCGAAGGTACAGTTTGAGCAAGCTGGCCTGCATTTGTCGAAATAGGCGCTAGCTCCCTTAAATAAGGCGCAACTTGAGGCCCTGTAGCCACTACCTGAGCAGAACTCGAAGTAGTCGGCAGCAAAAACAAGCTACCTGCTAGAAGCAAGCAAGCCTTTTGGTGATGAAACATGGTGACTTTAACTCCTCAAAAACTCAACTTTGGTTTGGACTGCGCTCCACGCCGACTGAATTTTCTTCAGCCATAGATAGACATCGGTGCAGCACGAAGAGATCAGCTTTGCGTGAGATGCTGTTTTCCTTCGCGGAATGCAACATCCAGAGCAAATGCAACACGGATTGCAGCACATAAGCACTATTTCATATTCTTCTCATTAGCTACACCCAAAGTATGTGACGGCGGACGACAAAATTGCCAGGATAAAATACTGCAAACGCAGGTAAGGCTATCTTTTTGAGTCCGTTTCTAGCAATTCAAAAAAGGGCGAACAAGGCCGACTCAAAGCCCTCTTCACTTTTGGAAGTAACAAGAGAAGCCTAAACTTAATGAAACTATTTGTCAATAAAAGCGACAAACCTTTCCCGGAAAAACTTAGATGAGAAAACTCTCATCTAAACTGGGCTGTTTTCAGCATACAAAGCTTAAATACGATAGAAAGATCCGTTTTTTTCGGTCTTTTTTATTCATGTGGGGAGTTGGCAATGAAATTCAAAAACTATCTAGCTGGGACGATAGGTCTGCTAGGTCTTGCGTTGTATTCAGTTCCGGCGCTTGCTGAGCCTTCGGAGATTGCACAGGTTACCGACTATACACGGCAGATGATGAAAGAATCTGTCGCACAGGTCAACTCTGTTTCCGAGTTGAGCGATGTCGATCCGAACTCCTGGGCCTTTCAAGCCCTCAAGAGCGTCGTTGAGCGCTTTGGCTGCCTAGAAGGCTATCCCAATAAGACTTACTTGGGCAACAAGTCCACCAGCCGCTACGAATTTGCTGCGGGACTCAACGCTTGCTTGGAGAAGGTCAACGACTTGATCACCAGCAACACATCCAACAAAGCAACGAAAGAAGATTTAGCCATCCTCAAGCGGCTTCAAGACGAGTTCGCCGCTGAACTCGCTGCCCTACGCGGACGGGTCGATGCCCTCGAAGCCAAAACCAAAGATATTGAATCGAAGCTCTTCAGCACCACCGCCAAACTAGACGGAACCGTGGTCATGGCGATCACCGGTGGCGGTGGTCAAACCGGCGGCAACATCTTCTACCCCACAAATGGAACCAGCGGCCCATTCTTGAGTGGTCCTTTTGGCGATTCGCCTCTCTCCCAATCCATTGGTCCGCTTGGAAGCGCGCCAGCCACAGCCGCGAACACCACTTTCGTGGCACGCACATCGCTCAATTTGCGGGCGACAATTACCGGCAACGACGAATTATTGATCCGTCTACGCGGCGTCACCGGTCAAGATCTTGCTGCGCTTTATCAAAGTCAGGCATCCAACTTTGGAACCCTGTTCTACGCTCTTGGACCTGGCAACATCCCCTACGATGGTTCCTTCCCGAATAGTGGTGGCAGCCAAGGTACCAACGGTTCTTCCCTGGTCACGATTGACAAGATCCGCTACTTGTACAATGTCAGCGAAAGTTTCAACGTCTACTTCGGACGTGTCGATATCTACGAGTTCTTCGACACCAACTCGTTCAACAACGAAGAAACGACATTTTCAAGCGGCTTCACGATCAATAGCCCAGCCGTGGCCTTCTTCTTCACAGGGCCTGGTGGTGGCTTTAACTACCACATCACCGACAGACTGGCGATTCGCGGTCTTTACTTCGCGGTCACTGGTGGTTCCGTAACAGCAGGCAACACCGGTAGTAGCGGTCTCTTTGGCGGCACAAATGCCCTCGCTGGCGAGATCGAGTTCAACCCCAGCGCATCGTCCCATATCAAGTTCACCTATGTGCGCCTCACCGAACAGAACAGCCTCTACGGTGGCGACATCAGCTCGTTGGCGGGTCTCGGTAGTACTACGGACATCTTCGGCTTCAACACTGAGTGGGCGATTAACCCAGGCTTGATCGTCTTTGGACGTTACAGCTTCTCCAACTCCGAGCTGAAAGGTCTTCTCACACCTGGTGGTTCGTTCAGCACGATCAATGCTAGTACGTGGCAAGGCGGATTCGGCCTACCTAACTTGTTAGGTTCCGGCAACCTCTTCGGTGCCATCTACGGCCAACCTGTCCGCTTCGGTGGCGGTCAAGTGAATGGCCTGAGCGCTGCCACAAATGGTATCGAGAACGTCGCTGAGATCTTCTTCCGCTTCCAGCTGAATGATCGCCTCAGCATTACCCCAGACGTGCAGTTCGTGATCAACTCCGCCAACACCCGTGACAGTGTCGGCCTCACCGTTGGCACCCTTAGAGCTACCTTCACCTTCTAAGTCGTGGTCACCCACTTCTTTGAAAGCTGATTGAAGCGCACGAGCTCGCAAAGAAAGCAATCACCTCGCTTTCTTTGCGAGCTTGTATTTTTTAGCATGCTTATTCCTCGTACTTCTTTTGACGAGGGATAAGCATTTTTTGTGATAGTGAAATTTTTCTGACAATTTAGGAATTTGCGCTCCATATCCTACTAGAGTGTGGAGATCCTCTTTTGCGACCAGATGAGACTGTGATGAACAAAAGATGAAAAAGTTTTCATGTAAAGTAGTAAAAACTGTTTTACAACGAATGAAGGCAGGGTAGCGATCCATTCTTCGGGGAAAGTGAATGCTGCAATGGCTATAAGCAAGAAATGGAGGGAGTTGAGCCGCTGGAAGTGGGTTTTGGGAAGCGTCCGTTCTCAAATTCTCATTTGGTATATGGCTTTAATGACTTCTGTGGGCGTGATCGTGATCGTAGCGAGCCAAGAAGTTCTGTTTTTCCGTCTTTCAGAGCGCATTCATCAGACTGTCGAGCGCGAAGTCAATCACTTTCGTCTAGACACTGCCGAGGAAGGGAATGTAAAGACCCGATTTGATCGCTATTTAGTCCGCACACTTCCCCATGAGTATCTGTATCTATTGACGTTTATTGACGGCAAGCTTTATAAATCTTTCCCTGGCTCATTGCCCCAGGATCTGCTCAAGGCGATCATCCAAAAGAAGGCTACCAGCGGAGAGATTCGTACCCAGTCAGGCACTTATTTGTTGCAGGCCGAGCCTTTGGCCCAAGGGGGTAAAGTGCGCGGGCAACTTGTGGCTGCCTACTGCCTTTCCTGTGATCGTAAAGCAATCGATGATTCGACATCGATTATGGCCATTGCTTTTATCATCAGTATCTTGGCCGTTTCTGCCCTCGCTTGGGATGCGGCTGGACGCATCTTAGCCCCCCTCAAACTGCTGACGCAAACAGCACACAAAATCACTGAAGCGGACTTCACACAGCGCATTCCCCTTCGAGGCTACGGAGAAATTGCGGAGATGACCGCAACTTTTAATGAGATGTTGGATCGCTTAGAAATTGCTTTTGCCAGCCAACGCCAGTTCATCAACGATGCAAGCCACGAGTTGCGCACACCGATTACGATCATTAGAGGGCATCTCGAATTGCTGGAGGAGGAGCCTGAGGAGCGCAAAGAAACGGTCGCTCTCGTTTTGGACGAACTGGACCGAGTTTCCCGATTCGTCGAAGATCTGTTGCTGCTGGCCAAAGCCGAGCAGCCCAAGTTTTTGGTCATGCAAACAGTCGATATGGCCACTTTGACAGAAGAAATCTTTGCAAAAGCGAGCGCCCTCGCTCCTCGTCAGTGGTACTTGGAAAGTAAAGCGCCTGTGAAACTCGTTGCTGACTCTCAGCGTCTCACCCAAGCAGTAATTAACTTAGCTGAAAATGC
Source organism: Gloeobacterales cyanobacterium ES-bin-313 (assembly GCA_014379585.1). Taxonomy (GTDB): domain Bacteria; phylum Cyanobacteriota; class Cyanobacteriia; order Gloeobacterales; family Gloeobacteraceae; genus JACMLN01. The sequence continues at coordinate 52,336 of JACMLN010000099.1, forward strand.
CGTGAAACACACCGATGGCAAGATTGCCATTGGCTCCGCCGTTCAAGGCAACAACGTTGCCCTCTGGGTGCGAGACAGTGGCCGAGGAATTCCAGAGCCCCAGCAAGAGCGGATCTTTGAGCGCTTTGTCCAGATCGATTCTCCCCGCAGTGCCGATGGTGTAGGTCTTGGCCTCAGCATTGTCCGCGCCATCGCTTCTGCCCACTTTGGACAGGTCACGTTGGAATGCCAACCAGGGCAGGGCTGTCTTTTTAGCATTGTGCTTCCTCTCAATCACCAAATGAGCCACCATGAACCGTATCTTGATCGCTGAAGACGAATCCCGGATTGTCGCGTTCCTCGAAAAAGGGCTACGCGCCAATGGATTTACCACCACTGCCGTCAATGACGGCAACCAGGCTGCCCGCATCGCCTCTAGCGAAGACTTCGACTTGATGATCCTCGATCTTGGCTTGCCTGGAAAAGATGGCCTGGTAGTCCTTGAAGACATTCGCGGACGGGGAGAAAAATTACCAATCATTATTCTGACTGCCCGCGACGACATCCACGATAAAGTAACTGGTCTTGAATCGGGAGCAGACGACTATCTCACCAAACCTTTTCGATTCGAGGAACTGCTCGCCCGTATTCGTGTTCGTTTACGAGAATCGCGTCAGCCGAGCGGGGGGTCAGGGATGACCATTAAAGTGGGTGATGTTGTTTTGGATCTACGCACCCGCAAAGTGGCAGTGAATGGCCGCCACGTGGAACTCTCAGCACGAGAATTTACTCTAGCGGAAACCTTTCTTTTGCATCCTGGGCAGGTGATGACCCGCGAACACTTGCTCAGTCGGGTCTGGGGATACGATTATGATCCAGGATCCAATATTGTCGATGTTTATGTTGGTTATCTGCGCAAAAAAATCGATAGCCAACTGATCGAGACTGTGCGCGGTATGGGGTACCGCTTGCGGGTATGAGAGCCTTCTCATCTGCCCCTCACCCTTGCTACACAGTCCTCAACAATAGTTGTTATTATGAGAAATACCTTGCCAAATTGTACTAGATAAAGCTTTAGGAGCACATGTATGGCAGTCAGTCTTGAGCCCTCGAAGATAGTACCCCAGGGGAAGTTCGGTGCGCAAGATCCTTCAGCAACGGTAGCGGCACCGACACCGTATGGACGGCTGCGTGCCCTGCTCCAACAAGAATGGCTAGATGGCACCTTAATCCTCGTCTATACAGCGATGATCGGTCTGTTGTCTTTGGCAGTACCACTATCAACCCAGGCTTTGGTTAACACAATTGCCTCTGGTGTCTTCTTACAGCCGCTAGTGGTTCTCAGCTTCCTTGTGCTTGGCTGCTTGTTGTTTGCTGGATTGTTGCAGGTGTTGCGCTTAGTTTTGGCAGAGCGCTTGCAGCAGCGCATTTTTGCGCGGGTGGCTCTCGATCTTGCTTTGCGATTGCCCTTTGTGCGCCAGTCTGCCCTTGCTGATGCCTACGCTCCGCATCTGGTCAATCGCTTCTTTGATGTACTCAACGTTCAAAAAACCCTCTCTAAGCTGCTCATCGACGTGCCAGCCTCCGCTTTTCAGATTCTGGTTGGCCTCTTGCTGATGGTCTTCTACAGCCCTCTGTTGCTGGTTTTTGCCCTCTGTGTCATCTTATTTATTTTAATTACTTGGCTGGGTTTAGGCATCGGTGGATTGCAAACCAGCATCAAAGAATCTTCCTACAAGTACCATGTTGCCGACTGGCTTGAAGAATTAGGGCGGTGCAACGTCGGCTTCAAGCTGAGCGGAAACAGTAGCTTTCCCTTGGAGCGAACCGACAAACTTGTGCTTGGTTACATCAACGCAAGACAGCTGCACTTCCGCGTGCTTCTGCGTCAAGCTGTTGGCAATGCGATCTTTCGAGCCGTGGCAAACGCTGGGGTGCTCGCGATCGGTGGCTGGCTTGTGATCAATGCCCAGTTCACGATTGGTCAACTTGTTGCTGCCGAGATTGTTTTGCTTTCTGTGCTGTCTGCCCTCGACAAACTTGTGAGAATGCTGGAGGATCTTTACGACCTGCTTACTAGTCTTCACAAGCTCGGCCAACTCACCGACCTGCCCCCAGAACGTCAAAATGGGGTGGCAATCTCCAATGCACCTACATCTAGCCCGCAGAGCATTCCAGGAGCGAGTGTACTTTGCCGAGGGGTACGGTTCAGTTACCAAGAAGATACCGAAGTGCTGTCCGGACTAGATCTTGATTTAGAGCCAGGCGCTCAAATCAGCCTTGTTGGGACGAGTGGTGCTGGCAAGTCAACGCTTGCGGCTCTGCTGGTTGGCTTGCAAGAGCCAAGCCACGGGCTTGTCATGGTGAACAGTGTGGAAGTCCGCAGTGCCAATCTTGAAAATCTCCGCAAGATCGTGAGCCTTGTCAACGACACCAACGAAATCTTTGAAGGAAGCATCGAAGAGAATATTCTCCTTGGACGCCCTGAGATCAGTCCTTTCGATATTGAATGGGCTTTAGAAACAGCGCAACTGACCGAAGAACTGGCCAAAATGCCAAAAGGTTTGAAGACACCCTTGATCAGTGGAGGACGCAACCTTTCCCGTGGACAGTTGCAACGCCTCTTGATTGCCCGCGCAATCATCACTCGCCCACACCTGTTGATCCTGGACGAAGCCTTCACAGGCATTGATGAGCGGGATAAGTTAAGCATCCTCGAATGCCTCTACGCCGAAGATAAGCATTGGACGATCATCGATATTTCCCACGATCCTGAAGTCGTCATTCGCTCCGATACGATCTACGTTCTCGAAGATGGCAAGTTGGTTGAGACCCACACAGGTATCAAGTCCAAGTCCAATTTTCCAGGTGCTAAGAGTCGGTTTGCCGCTCTGTTTCCAAGCCTGCGATCCTCCAATCTACCTCCTAGTTACGTGAAGACCTATGCTGCAAGCCCTGCCCCAATCCAAACAAACATTGCCCAAGTCCCTACAAACTCTACAAACTCCTCGGCCTCTTAGCACACTCGCCATCGTTTTAACTGCCCTTGCGGTTGCCACAGGGGTCGTCCTTGTCGCTGTGCCCTGGCAACAGACGGTCTCTGGAAAAGGCAAAGTGATCGTTTTTTCTCCCAGGGATCGTCCGCAGAATCTTGAAGCGCAGATTTCTGCACGCCTTGACCGCTGGCTTGTTTCAGAAGGTGATTCCGTCAAGGCAGGGCAGATCATCGCCTATCTAACAGATATTGACTCTAAATTTCTCGATCCTTCTCAACTCAAAAGCCTACAAACACAGCGTGCAGCACTTCTGCGCAAGCGCGAAGCTACCGCTGAGCGGGTAAACGCTCTGTCAAACCAAATCTCTGATCTTGGTAAATCCCAGAAATTTGCGATTCCAGCTGCCCAACAGAAAGCCCAGCAGGCCACTGATCGCGCCACAGTGGCACAGCAGACGGTCATCGCTGCCCAGCAGACCCTCAAAACAAGCCAACTTAACTACGCACGTTTAAAGGAACTGTACAGCAAAGGCTTGCGTTCTCGGCGGGACTTTGAACTTGCTGAACTGGAGTATGTGCGCTCCCGTACTGAATTAGAGCGCGCCCAAGCATCCCAAGCTGCCGCTGCGCGGGACGTGACGGTTGGCGATTTCGACAGCAGTAGAGTTGCTACGGACACTAGCGCTTCACTCAATGGCATTCGTGCCTCCGTCGCAACTGCCCGCGAAGCTGTGGCCACAATCGACTCAGACTTAAGCAAGCTTGATATTGATATCGCCAACTTGAAGGCGCGAAAAGACCAGCAAATTGTGCGTGCCCCACGCGCCGGCAGAGTGGTTCGTCTGCTGGCAATCGGAGCGGGCTCAACGGTCAAAGCTGGAGACGTGCTAGCTGTACTGGCTCCAGATACCCAAGATCGGGCTGTCGAACTCTATGTCACCGACAATGATGTTCCCCTCGTTGATGTGGGTCGTCCAGTCCGCTTGCAGTTTGCTGGCTGGCCTGCGGTGCAATTTGCTGGCTGGCCCTCGGTGGCTGTTGGCACCTTTGGTGGTCGCGTTTCCGTCGTCGATGCGATCGACGACGGCACGAGCCGCTACCGGGTGATCATCGTTCCCGACGTCAAGCAGCGCGATGGCAAGGACGAACCCTGGCCAAGTACAAAGTACCTGCGCCCAGGTGCCGAGGCCAATGGCTGGATTCAACTCAATACAGTCTCCCTCGGTTTCGAACTGTGGCGGCAATTTAATGGCTTCCCAGCCACCGTGCAAAAAGATCCAGTCCCCCGCAAAGGTGGCAAATAATTCCCCTTTGGAGAACGAGTACCCATGCCACCCAAAACTCCGATGGCTCTGCTTGTCTTGGCCACTTGGCTCTTCGCTCTGGAGAGTGCAATCGCCGATACGCCCCCCTCTACCAAGAGTCGAGATCTCCAGATTGATAACAATACGCTCACCATCGAAGCGGTGATTGACCAGGTGCAGAATTATCACCCAAAACTGCTAGGTGCCCGAATTGAGCGAGACATTGCTGGTGCCAAATTTCTTGAAAAACAGGGTGCCTTCGATCCGGTGCTGACTGGCTATAGCGAGTACCTGGAGTTTAATAGCACTACCAGTCGTGGCAAGCTCAACAATGCTTCTCAAAGCACCTTCGCTATTGAGTTTCCAACCCGCTCTGGCCTGAAGTACTACTTTGGCTATCAGCGCAACACTGGTACGGTCAAATCGCCGCTTTCAGCCACCGGCGAGGGAGGAGAATTCTATACTGGTTTCCAATATCCGCTGTTTCGAGGTGCGGGCATCAACGACAAAGTCATTGCGGAACAACAAGCAGAACTAGGTATCTCTGTTGCCGATGCTGGCCTTGCTCTCACGCGCCTTGAATTGTTGCAAAAAGCAATTTCTAACTACTGGGACTGGGTTGCAGCCAATCAGCGCCTAGAAGTTGCTCGCACCCTACTTAACCTTGCTCAAGTCCGCACAGTCGCGATCCAAGATCGCGCCAAAGCCGGGGATCTGCCAACTATTGATATTGTCGAAGCCCAGCAAGAAGTGCAATTGCGTCAAGGTGAATTGATCAAAGCGCAGCGCGATGTGCAAAAAGAGTCATTATTCCTCAGTCAATACCTCTGGAACCGCGATGGCAGCCCCGGTTCGCCCCCATCATCCCAACAAGCGCCTCGACAATTTCCTGCCCCAACTCCGATAGAAGCCTCCCTCGCGCAAATTTCTCCAGAGCGCATTCTGGCGCGCCGACCTGAACTACAGCGCATCGCCCTCAACAATCAGATTGCTTCTCTCGACGTTTCTCTCGCACAGAACCAGCGGCTCAACGCTGTCGATCTCTACGCGACAGCAGGCCAGGATACGGGTCTCAACAATGTCGGTTCTACCTTCAAATTGGGTGTACGGATTACGCTTCCCCTGGCACAGCGCACCGCTGACGGCCTCATCGAGCAGGCGCAACTCAAAATTGACAAGCTGACTCTGGACAATCTAAGCGAAAAGCAACGCATTAGTATTGAAGTCAACGATGCCCTCCAATCCATCGATGCAGCGCTTGGACGTTACGATGCGGCTACCCAGGAAGTGCAACTTGCCAGTCGGTTAGAAGAGAGTGAGCGCACCCGATTTAGCCTTGGGGACAGTACAGTCTTTTTGGTCAATCAGCGCGAACGCTCTGCCGCCTCCGCTCGCATCAAACAGATCGAAGCACAGACCTTGATCGAAAAAGCAAAAGCCACTTTTCTCACCATTACCAATCAGTTTTAACGACGGCGACATCTCCCGACCCTCACCTTGCAAGTAGAGTGTGGGGCTACTTGCATAGGAGCTAAACCCTCCAATCTAGAGCATGTCTGCTTAGGATAGAAGTCAGCGCTCATGGGCACAGAATGCGACGGTTACTGCTGATCCTTACCACTGTTCTGGTTGTTCTATTGGGAGGCCGCCTTCTCTGGGCAACCCTTAGCGTCCCCCAAACCAGCAAAAAAGTCGTCCTCACTTCCCACGACCGCCAACTCCAAGTGCTAGCTCTACGCACAGATCCAAAATTGCGTGGTGCCCTGCAACTTCTTGGCGAAACCCAAATTCTGGAAGAAGCTATCGATGCCTACCGCGCCGAAAGTCTTGCCCTCGCCAAAGATCCGCGCCGTCGTGCGCCAATCTTGATCAAACTTGGACTGCTGGAAACAGAAACGTCTCCAGATCGCGCCCTCAAAACATGGAAACAAGCTGATTTGACTCCCGCTGCGCCGATTCTTGCCGGACTGTGGAAATCGCCACCCCTGATCTTGCCTGAGGGAGAAGCGATCTTGGGGGAACAACTCACAGGCTGGTATCGCAGTCAAGCGCTGACAAGGCTCTATACCGTCCAACGGCGTACCGATGCCCTCCAAGACTTACAGGCTGACGACCGAACCCAAGCTCTGGAGATCTTTTCACGCTTATTGGTGGTTCAATTGGTTCCGCTGATCGCCACGGTACTTGGCAGCATTCTTTTGCTCAGTTGGCTGGCGTGGCGGCAATTTCAGCCTTTGCCGCCTCGGTGGCAAGTGCCTTGGTCTATAGAAACGACCTGGGAAGGAGTTGTGTATTGGTATGCATTATTCTTAAGTCTGAGTGTCCTGCTTTCTCAATTAGGCGCCATCCTCAAATCTGCCCGCTCCGATGCTTTGGGCGTTGCTCTACTCAATCTATTTAATTACGGAGTGCTCTCAGGTGCAGGAATCACACTCCTCTACCTACTTATTTGGCGACCCTTGGGCGAAAGCAAAAAATGGTTCAGCTACCAATTTGTTGCTGGGTGGTGGCGATGGGGCATCGGAGGCTGGCTCGTGAGCTTCCCAGTTGTGATTGTCTTCTCAGCGCTTTCGCAGAAATTACTCGGCGATGGTGGTGGTGGCAATTCTTTATTGGAGTCCATCGGTGATGCCAAAAGTCCGCTTGTCCAACTGGTATTTGTGAGTGCGCTCTCCATCGCTGCACCCCTTTTTGAAGAAACCTTTTTTCGGGGCTTTGTCTTTGCAGGTTTGGCAAGCCGCCTCAGTACCCCCCAAGCAATTGTCACTTCTGCTGGGCTTTTTGCCCTCGCCCACTGGAGTGCAGTCGAATTTTTGCCTCTGGCTGCTCTGGGGATCATCCTGGCAACCGTATACCATTACACCCGCTCTTTGCTCCCTTCGATCCTGATTCACGCCCTTTGGAACGGTGGGACATTTCTTTTCTTGGTCCTGCTGGGCAACAGTTGAGTTCTGGGTATTCTAGGTTCCACGTACAGAGCGTTTACCAATGACTCCGCCTGCCGAAACTCCCCTACTGAAAATCGTGACTGAAGCCTATTTGGGCGATGTCTGTTATCGCGCTTTTCTCTACGACACCCGTGGCCTGATTCACCTGCTCCTCGATGGCAAAAAGTATCTCCCCTTTTCGCAGTGGGATGGTGCTTCGAGCTGGGATCCGGGGATAAAGTTGCCAAAATATCAAGTGCAGCTCCTCCGGGAAGTTGGGCGGTTTAACGAACCCTGTAAACCCTTGGAAGTGAGCTACAAACATACCCTGGATATCTGGGGAACCCCAGATGATCACCGCTGGTACCATAGACCCGATTACATTGCCCACGAAAGCAATCTCCAAAAAGCAACTATCTCTTGGCCCCAGATGCTCAGTCTTGAAGGAGACTACGAGCAACCAGCCCTGATTGCTTTGCTCCGCCAAGAATTGCAGAAGCTCTACTTGATTGATCGTCGTCTCATCTGTCAGGTCAAAATTTCGGTACGCCGTCCACGAGGAGACGAGAACCTCCTGCTCCTCAAGCACAGAGCTGCCCCCATCGATCAAGTCCGTTGGGAGATCGAAGATCTGATCCGCACCATTCAAAATCGCCTGCACAGTACGACACTGCATCTTTGGATCGACATCCACGACATCACAGCCCAGCCCAACGTCTTAAATCTGCTGATCAGCAAGATTTAGGTTTTGCGCGGGTGTTTGGACTCAAAACCGTGAAAGCGAAATCAAACTTTCTTGGAGCACAGAAAACACCTGTTCAGGGGTGACTTCAAAGGGCAGATAGTGAATATCTGAACCAACTTTGCAGCAATCTTGGGCAACTTGAAAAAGTTGCTGTTGGCTCAGTTCGCCAAAGTGCAGATCTTGGAGGGTGAGGGGAAGCCCGATGCGGCGGTAGAACTGTTCGAGTTGTTGGCGCGCGATCCCGGCGAGGCGCTGTTGACCGACAGTTTCTTCGAGGCGCAGTTGCACCAAAATGCCGAAAGCGACTTTCTCCCCATGGAGCGTAGAGCGGGTCCCAGGCAAGCCTGTGAGGGCGTTGTGAATGGCATGGGCTGCCACCGTCCGACAGCGCGCACCACCCAAGCCACCGACCAATCCGGCAAGGCAGAGGGAAGCATCGACCATCTGCACCCAAGCAGAACTGCCAGGGGACTGCAGTGCCGCTTCACCGTGTTGCAAGATCAAATCCCTGAGCACCCGTGCCTGCTGAACCGCACTGATCACTAGTGGATCGTCAGAAGTCCCAGAACTCACCGAGGATTCGTACCACTTAGCAAGAGCATCGCCCATACCGCTCACCAACGTGCGTTGGGGGGCTGTCGCGATCACGGCGTAGTCAATCAAAATACCCTGAGGCACACTGGACAACTCGATGCCGTACTGCCATTCCCCTGTGTCCGAGTAAATATTGGAGAGCGCCGCCCAACCAGCACAGGTCGCAGCCGAGGTCGGAACGGTGATCACGGGTAGTCCGGCGCGATAGGCGACGAGTTTGGCCATATCGAGTGCCTTGCCACCACCGATGCCAACCACCACATCGCAGCCGTGGCTACAAGCAAGCAAACGGGCTGCTGAAGCCTCTGTGCAGTCAGCGCCATAGCTTTCGTAGCGCCCTTGAATCCTCAAACTGAAGCGCTCAAGGGTATGCTTTCCACCGATCACCAGCGGGGCACTGCCCAGGGATGCCACCCAGGGAGCCAGTTGGTTCAGGGTTCCCCAACCACGCACGACGCGGTGGGGAGCAATCAAAGAAGTGATCGGCAAATCGACGCTGTTCAATGAAGACTCCGAAAGACGCTCTTTTATTGATAGCGTTTTTCGGCTTCACCTTGCCAGGGGAAACCTATCCGAGATTGTACGGTTACTGCCATTGCCCTCAAATCAAGAACATCACTTGAGTCCTGGGAATCGCGCAGAATGGCCATCGAAGCGCAAGATATTATGGGTGAAGTTTGGTTTATTCGAGACGACTGATGGTTTCCGCTCCTTCAATCCGACCAACCTGGTCAAAAGCGATTGCAAGACCCGCCAAGGAGTTCGCCTTGACCCCCTTGCAGGTGATTGCTGGAAAGCTTCCCGAGGGGTTGCACGGCACACTCTACCGCAATGGGCCAGGGCGCTTAGAAAGAGGGGGTGTCAAAGTCGGTCACTGGTTTGATGGCGATGGCGCGATTCTGGCCGTGCATTTTGGGCAGGAGGGAGCGAGGGGGACTTACCGCTACGTGCAAACGGAGGGCTATCTCGCCGAAGAAAAAGCTGGGAAGTTTTTGTACAGCAACTACGGCATGACAGCGCCAGGGCCGATCTGGGAGCGTTGGGGGAAATCGGTCAAAAATGCCGCCAATACTTCGGTGATTGCCCTACCAGATCGTCTGCTTGCCCTTTGGGAAGGTGGATTGCCCCATGCCTTAGATCTAGAAACCCTTGAAACCCAAGGCACAGAGAATCTCAGCTATTTGCACAAAGGTCTTAGCTATTCAGCCCACCCAAAGCGCGATCCGAAGACAGGGGAGATTTTTAATTTCGGCGTATCGATTGGGGTGCCAGCGACGCTTCACCTGTATTGCAGCGATGAACGTGGCCGCATTCGACGCCAAGGCGCGGTCAAACTCGACGGGATCCCTTTGATTCACGATTTTGTCATGGCTGGCCCTTACTTAATCTTTTGCATTCCCCCGGTGCGGATCAACGCGTTCCCAGTCGGATTCGGACTGCAAAGCTACAGCGACGCGATGGCCTGGAAACCCGAACTAGGGACCCAAATTCTCGTGATTGACCGCGAAACTCTGACGCTTGTTGCCAGAGGGGAGGCAGAACCCTGGTACCAGTGGCATTTCAGCAATGGCTACGTCGAAGCGGACGGTACCGTGGTCATCGATCTGGTGCGCTACGAAGACTTTAAAACGAATTCGTATTTGGGGGAATTTGTGACGGGCGAAACCCGAACGGTTTCACCGGCCTGGTTTTGGCGGATGCGCATCGACCCCAGAAAGGCCAAAGTCCTTTCTGGAGTACCTCTACTCAGTCGTTCCTGCGAATTTCCAACCATGATGGCTTCAGAAGTGGGTCAGCCTAGTCAATTTGCCTATCTGGCGCTATACCGCTCCGGCCAGGTCATCGGCCAGGACTTCTTTGGCACCGTCGGTCGATTGGATCTTGCCTCTGGCAACTTGGTGATTGCCCCATTTGCCGATGGCCACTATCCTAGCGAGCCGATCTATGTTCAAAATTTGACAGACTTAGAAAATGGCTGGGTTCTCACAGTTGTCTACAACAGCGCAGAGGACAGCAGCGAACTCTGGATTTGCGATGCTTCCCACCTCGATACTGCACCTATCTGCCGCTTGGCACTACCGCAAGTGATTCCACCAGGGTTTCACGGCACCTGGAGATCTGCTCCCCCAAACGAAGGAGTCCGTAAATCCTCAGGTTGAGCCTCAGTAGGATAGGGGCGTTGTCACGGTTCGGTTTATGCTACGCAAAAAGTCTTCCGCCGTCGTTCCCATTGAGACCTATCGACAACTAGCGCACCGCCTTGAAGAGGCCGAAAGTCTGATCGATACCCTCACCCTGGGCAATGAACAATTGCAACAACAAAATCAAGTCTTGCGCGAAGAGCTACGCAAACTCAGCCTCAAGTTCAGCAAGCGTCCACGGGTCAGCGAAGAAACTTGGGAACCCGTTGCCGCTTTGCCTGTTGCCAAGTTGCGCAGTTCCACTGGACGTGCCCCCCGCCCGAAAGCGGAAGCGGATTGGGAAGACGAAGACGAAGCCATTGAAGAAATCGCACCCCGTTCTCCGGGTTTTGGCTTTTGGCTATTGACCTTAATCATCGCAGCGGTAGCAGGTCTAGGCACCTTCTACTTGGTACGCCCAGTGCTAGGTACACATTTCTAAATCTAAAACTCTTTTCCTGCTGAAATAAAGTCGGTATACTCAAGCGTGCCATCTTCCCGCAGTCCTGATAAATAACGAATTTGGAGAAATAGCTTGGCTAGACGCAAGCGCAAAGATCCCCGCCGCTTAGAGGGAAGGCGCATCCTTGACCTCGTTCCACGCTTTCGCCTCGACTGTGGCGAAGAAAAAGCGGTAACTGCGGCTCGCAAATACATTCAAGACCGAGGGATTCCAGCTCCAGCGATCTTAGTTGTGCAAAGGGGCGAGAAAGCCCAAGAACGTTTCTTCTGGGGATTCAAGGGACTGTTTAGTGCCCAGTATGTCGAGGAGAACCATTTCATGTTTCCTTCCTTAGACATGCTCCGCAACCAGTACCAAGAAGCCCAAGACGGTTCGGTCGCCTGACATGGCCTTGACCATTCACGTTCCACCCCACCCATTCATCTCCAACTTGCTCGCCCTCTGTCGGGACGAAAATACGCCAACACCGATTTTTCGCAGTGCCGTCGCTGATCTTGGTCGCTGGCTGACCTACGAGTGCGTGCGCGAATGGTTGCCCACCGTCGAAGTTGGGGTGCGCACGCCTCTGCAGATCATTGCTCCCGCCAAAGTGATCAACACCTCGGTGCCCTTCGTGATCGTGCCGATCCTGCGGGCAGGTTTGGCTCTATTGGATGGCGCTTTGCCTTTGTTGCCAGGAGCAGCGGTCTGTCATTTGGGTTTTGTTCGCAACGAAGAAACTTTAGAAGCGCATTGTTATCTGGATCGCCTTCCCAATCAATTTTCCAGTGAAACCCAAATCCTTGTCCTCGATCCGATGCTGGCGACTGGGGGGACGATGCTTGCCGCCATTGATCGCCTCGTCGAAGCAGGTGCCAATCCAGAGCAGATCCGCATTGTGACCGTGATCTGCGCCCCTCCCGGCCTCCAAAAATTAGGACTCAAATATCCAAAACTGATCATCTACACCGCCATGATCGACGAACAGCTCGATGATCGTGGCTACATTGTTCCTGGCCTCGGAGATGCTGGAGATCGTGCCTTCGGTACGCACTAATTAACCTTGATAGCCAGTGCCTCACCCGCAAATCCACCCGATTGTCCACCCGCAAATCCACCCGATTGTCCACCCGCAAATCCACCCGATTACACCCGATTATGTTTTTTCGAGCTGCATGATGGGTGGTGGGTTCGCAGTGAGCAAGGAATTGACCGAAGTTTCCCTTATTCCGAACTGAGATTTATCTACGGGTAAACCCGTCCTTTCCAAGCGCCGCCTTCTCCGCGCCAGTAGCGTAGGGCTGAATCCACGGTCATTGCTGTGTACAAGGCACCAATCCCCGGCAATGCAAGACTCCAAAGAGGCGAACGACCATAAAAAAGCACTGTGGGCAAGTAAGCCAAAGCCATCAATCCCCAGCCGATCAGTCCTGCAAACATTAAAGCTGTATTCCCAATGAGAGCGCCCCAGGTAGCTGCTATTGGGGGAGTCAGGTAGAGCAAGGTCATGCCGAATAGGGTTCCGGCCAAAAGCCAGGGGGAATAATCTAGTTGGCAGAAGGCCGTGCGCGCGACCATCCTCCAGATCTCTTCTAGGTCTGGGTAGGATCTGAGGCTGCGGGTTGTCTCACCTAGACCCAGCCAGAGTTGGCCACCTTGCTTTTTGACAGCGGCAGCCAGGGTGCAGTCGTCGATTAAAGTATTGCGAATCGCGTCGATTCCGCCAGCGCGTTCTAAAATCTCTCGCCCGACAAGAATGCAGCCCCCTGCAGCAGCGGCGGTGGGATTACTCGGATCGTTGACCCACTTGAAGGGGTAGAGCTTCATAAAGAAGAAGACGAAAGCCGGGATGAGGGCATGTTCCCAAAAACTGCGGCAGCGCAGGCGCACCATGAGGGACACGAGATCGAGATGTTCCGTCTGGGCTTTAACGACTAAGTAGCGTAGATTTTCGCTGTCGTGGCAAATATCTGCGTCGGTCAACAACCAAAAATCAGGTTGATACTGCTTCGCATACTGAATGCCTTGCTCCATCGCCCAGAGTTTCCCTGACCAACCCGCCGGAAGGGGAGAGCCAGAAAGCACCTGCAAGCGCTGCGTTGCGCCGTATTCCTCGGCGAGAGCGCGGGCAAGATCGGCGGTGCCATCTTCGCTGCGGTCATCAATGAGGACGACACGGAAATCGCCTGGGTAGTGCTGGGTGAGTAACGATGGCAATGTTTCACTGAGCACCGATGCTTCATCTCGGGCAGGAACAATGGCACAGACCGAAGGCCAATGGTCTAATTCAGTTTGGTCAGCGGCCAGACGCACATCCGTCAACCAAAACCCACCCCGAAAAAGCAGCAGTCCGATCCAAATTGCAATTCCAAGCAGTGCGAAACCCATAAGACCTAATATCGCAAAAATTGCCAAAAAAAACCCGGCTGCTTAAAAAGCGTTACCGGGCAGGGCTGTCGGATTGCTGAATTTAGAGTGCCCACTCCTCTTCAGCAACCTCATAGGTAGGCGTACCCATTGTGAGATCAGGATCTAGGCAGTAACAAGGCGATCCAGAGCGCGCTGTACCCACTGCATGTGGCGTTGCTCAGAATGCACAATCTCGTCGAAGCGCTTCGCTACGTCCTCTTTGCCTTGCTCGCGAGCAAGCTTGGCGAAAGCAGGATAGGTACGGGTTGCTTCGATGGTTTCTACTTCCAAAGCGGTTTCGAGGGCGCGGCGCAAACCACGGGGATCGGTGCTCACAACCTGCATTTGCTCTTCGATCTGAGCAACGAGGCGGCGGGCTTCGGTCGTCTCAGGGGTATCGGTCACTTCAAGGTGGGGATACAGTTCACGAAGCAAATCAGCGTGTTCTTTTTCTTCGCGGGCAATCGCAGTGAACATACCAGCTACTTCCAGGTTGCCTGATTCAAGGGCAATCTTGGCAAAGGTTGGATACATGCTTTCGTGTTCGTAGATTTCTACTTCGATCGAAGAAGCTGCATTTAAATCTGTTTCATTGTGATAAACCGCTTCTTGAAAAAAACGGTCAATCCCCAAAAAATCTTCTTGGCAATCTAAAGACATGGGCTGAGTCCTCCATGAACCTAAAGTTAGGCGCTAGCTCCACGGATTCTAGGACATTTCGAGGGAGCCAGGGACTAGGATGATTGTTAAGTTTTTTAGACAAACTTTTCAGAGTTTTACAAATTTTTGAGAGCTACACTCAGCAAGGAAATCCTAAGAGCCTGTCGTCGGTGAATGAACCCCTCTCCCGTGCCCATCTGTTAACGGAACAAGTCCTCGCGGAAAGCAGCCATCTAGATACGCTGGATAGTCTTGCCATCGTCGAGTTGTTTTGTCGCGAGGATGGGCGGATCGTGCCCGCAATCTTGGCAGTGAAATCTGCCATCGCCCAGGCCATCGACCTGATTGCGGATCGCTTGAAGCAGGGTGGAAGACTTTTTTATGTTGGGGCTGGCACCAGCGGGCGACTCGGTGTCCTAGACGCAGCGGAGTGCCCACCGACCTTCTGTAGCGACCCAGAAATGGTGCAGGGAATCATTGCTGGGGGTGCCTCCGCTCTGGTTCGTAGTGTCGAAGGGGCGGAGGATAGTTTCGAGACGGGCATTGCAGACTTACAGGCACGCGGAATCACCGCCAAAGATGTCGTCGTTGGGATCAGTGCGGGTGGAACAGCCCCCTACGTCCACGGTGCCCTCAGTGGTGCCCGCGAGGTTCAGGCGAAGACGATTTTTTTCGCCTGTGTTCCTTTTGAGCAAGTCCCTGAGCGTTGGGACATCGAGATTCGCCCCCTCGTTGGCCCTGAAATCTTGACTGGCTCTACCCGACTAAAAGCAGGCACAGCCACCAAACTCGTCCTCAACATGCTCTCGACGGGAGCCATGGTGCACCTCGGCAAAACCTGGGGGAATCTGATGGTGGATGTGGCTGTGACCAATATCAAATTGCGGGATCGGGGGATTCGCATTCTGACTACCCTCACAGAACTAGATCGCCCAGAAGCGACGGCACTCCTCGATGCCAGTGGCCTGCGAGTCAAAGTTGCCCTGCTCATGCACTGGCAGGGGATCGATGCTGCTCAAGCCGAAGCCTTGCTGGACAACTGTGGTGGACGGTTGCGGGAGGCTCTCACCTACGCAAAGGCAGAATCCTCGAAGTCGGTGTAGTCATCATCCGGATCCGGCTGGACTGGGGCGTTGTACTGGGGTTGGAAGTGGTAAAGGGCAAAAACGACGTTGCGGCGAACTTCATCGAGCATCGCCAAGAACAGTTCGTAGCCTTCGTTCTTGTATTCGATCAGCGGATCTTTCTGGCCGTAGCCCCGTAGACCAATGGCCTCCCGGAGGGCATCCATCTGTTGAAGGTGCTCCCGCCAGAGTGAATCGATCTGATTCAAGATGAAGTAGCGCTCCGCTTCGCGCATTAGACCGGGCTGAACAGCATTGATATACTCTTCGCGGGTTTCGTAGGCGAGGCGGGCTTGCACTTTGAGATCTTCGAGGAGTTCCACTGCCGAGAGATCCAGAAGTTTCTGGGGATCGAGCTGGTTTTCGAGCAGGGGAATCAACTCCTGCATGGCCTTGATCAAACCCTCGACATCCCACTCTTCGGGGGGCAATTCGGAATTGACGTGGCCATTGTAAATATCTTCGACAGTCTTTTCGGTGTACTCGCGCACCGCACCACTGAGATCCTCGCCCATCAACGCACGGCGGCGTTCAGCGTAGATCGCTGCGCGCTGGTTGTTCATCACTTCGTCGTACTCGAAGACCTGCTTGCGTTGGTCGTAGAAAAACGTCTCAACTTTCTTCTGGGCATTTTCGAGGCTCTTGGTCAACATTCCCGATTCGATGGGCATGTCTTCTTCGACCTTGAAAGCTTCCATCAGACCTGCGACCCGCTCGCCCCCGAAGATGCGCAACAAGTTGTCGCCCAAGGACAGATAGAAGCGCGTCGAGCCAGGATCCCCTTGCCGTCCGGCGCGACCACGCAACTGGTTATCGACGCGGCGCGATTCGTGGCGCTCGGTACCGATCACATGCAGACCACCGAGGCGAATCACTTCGTTGTGCTCCGCATCGGTGACTTTTTGATACTCTTTGTAGATCAGCCGATAGACTTCTCGCAGTTTGGCAACCACTGCATCAGTGGTCGGTGCTTTCTCCGCCGCCACTGCAATTAACTCTTCGACCTGCAAAGCAGGCAAAGAGTCAGCTCCGAGGGTCTGAACAGCAAATTCCACCGCTGTTTGCAGTTCAGTCTGGGTCTGGGGAGACAAGTCACAAGGGAAAAGACTCGCTGAAGGCAAAGCACGCTTCTTCGCAGCATTTCCAGCACCGTCACCACCCGATAGCACCATCATCATCGGCGAGATCGTGTCTTCATCGTCGATCACAAGTACGGGAAAGAGCACTTCTTTGAGTTTGAGGCGGGCCATGTAGTCAGCATTGCCGCCAAGCAAAATATCTGTACCCCGACCTGCCATGTTGGTGGCAATAGTCACTGCTTTTTTGCGGCCTGCTTGGGCAACGATCTCCGACTCGCGCTCGACATTCTCGGGCTTGGCGTTGAGCAAGTTATGGGCAATGCCGCGCTGGGCAAGAATCTTGGCGAGGACTTCAGACTTCTCGACGGAAGTGGTTCCGACGAGGACTGGGCGACCCTGCTGGTGCATCTCGGCGATCTCGTTGGCAACTGCGTTCCACTTGCCGTCTTCATTTTTGTAGACTTGGTCGGGCAAATCGCCGCGAATTACTTTTTTGTGGGTGGGGACGCGGGTGACTTCTAGACCGTAGATCTTGCCAAACTCGGCTTCTTCGGTGACCGCAGTCCCGGTCATCCCAGCCAGTTTGGGATAGAGCAAGAAGAAATTCTGATAGGTGATCGAAGCGAGAGTTTGCGTTTCGTTTTGAATCGAAGTGTTTTCTTTGGCTTCGACTGCTTGGTGCAGACCTTCTGACCAGCGACGACCGGGCATGACGCGTCCGGTAAATTCATCGACAATCACCACTTCGTCGTTGCGAACGATATAGTTCACATCTTTCAAGAACAGTTCTTTCGCCTTGACTGCATTGAATACGTAGTGCGCCCAGGGATCGCGGGGATTGAAGAGGTCGTCGGTATCGAGAAATTGCTCTGCCGCGATATAGCCTTCGTCGGTGAGGGTGACATTGCGCTGCTTTTCATCGACTTCGTAGTGGGTTTCGCGCTTGAGAGCCATGGCCACTTCGTTCGCCCGCAGGTATTTCTCGGCAGGCTTGGAGACCATCCCCGAAATAATCAAAGGCGTGCGGGCTTCGTCGATGAGGATCGAGTCCACTTCGTCGATGACGCAGTAGTTGAAGGGGCGCTGCACCATCTCGCCAAAGCTGTTGGCCATGTTGTCGCGCAGATAGTCAAAGCCCAATTCGGAGTTGGTGGCGTAGGTGATGTCGGCAGCGTAGTTCTCTTGGCGTTCACTCGGCTCCATGCCTGACTGAATCAAGCCAACGGTTAGTCCTAAAAAGCGGTGTACCTGTCCCATCCACTCCGAGTCGCGGCGGGCCAGATAGTCGTTGACTGTGACGATGTGCACCCCCCGACCAGGCAGCGCGTTCAAGTAGGCAGGCAAAGTCGAAACCAACGTTTTGCCTTCCCCAGTCTTCATTTCAGCGATCTGCCCTTCGTGGAGGATCATCCCCCCGACCATCTGTTCGTCGTAGTGGCGCATTCCTAGCACCCGCTTGCCTGCTTCGCGCACGACTGCGTAGGCTTCCACCACCACATCCGCAAGCGCCGCATCCAGCTTCTGGCGTTGCTCCCGTAGAGACAATTTATCCAGATCCACCCCTTCGAGCTGCTTGGCGATCCGTGCCTTAAAATCTTCAGTCTTGGCGCGCAGTTGCTCGTCCGAAAGTGCCGCCATCTCGTCTTCGAGAGAACTGATCAGCGCTACATTCGACTGATACTTCTTGACTTTGCGCTCTTGTGGGTCGCCAAAAAGCTTCTTGAGTAACTGCATACTGCCTGCTGGGTTAAATTAATTTGATTTTACCCCACAGACCCCCCGGCTCCCTCGATATTAACGATTCCGACAGTGACGACAAACCCCTCTGACGATCACTTCGATGTTTTCGACCACAGGGCATTGGGCACTGAGGGCTTCGTGGTTGAGATTGCCGAACAGTTTCCAGTCGAGGTCTTCGAGCTTGCCGCACTGGCTGCAGATGAAATGGTGGTGCGGATCGATATTCGCGTCGTAGCGCAAAACGCCCGCTTCGTGGGTGACTTCATGGACAAGACCGACATCCCGCAATGTGTTGAGGGTGTTGTACACCGTCGCCCGCGAAGTCATCGGCAGATCTCGATTGAGTTGCTCGATCACTTCGTCCGCCGTCGGGTGGATCGTCGTGTGCTGCAAAAATTTGAGGATGGCGTAGCGCTGGGGAGTAATTTTCAACCCCTTGCGCTCAAGGAGCATGGATGGATCGACCATAGGAGACAACCAAACGACGTTAAGGAAAAAGCATCTCTCTTTAGAATAGATCTAGTTTGAGAAAGCTTCAAGGCACAGAGGGCCTAATCTCCCGTAAACTGACAAGTCAGAATTCAGTTTGGTGCAGGTGAAGCGAGCAGATATTGTCGGAGCGGGAAAATCAGGACAGGCGGCGGCGGCGGCACTGCATAAAAAAGGATTTCAAGTAATTCTTTGGGATCGTCAGGATTCTGAAACGCTTAGAAGCGTGCAACGAAGCTTGGAAACTGAAGGGATTACCGTCGAGCTTGGCCAAGACTATTCCCCAGATCCAACTACAGCCTTGATCGTCGTCAGTCCTGGTGTGCCCTGGAATCATCGAGGTTTGGAGGCGGCACGACAACAGGGCATTTCGGTGATTGGCGAGGCGCAATTGGCATGGCAATTGCTCCCAAAATGTCCCTGGATCGCCGTCACCGGTACCAACGGCAAGACCACCACCACGGCCTTGATCGGCGAGATCTTTCAAGAAGCTGGGCTGAATGCGCCTACCTGCGGAAACATCGGTCGCCCGATCTGCGATCTTGTCCTTTGCGAAGAAAGGCCGGACTGGGTGATTGCCGAGTTGAGCAGCTATCAAATTGAAAGTTCTCCCCAAGTTGCGCCTCAGATTGCGGTTTGGACGACTTTTACTCCCGACCATCTGGAGCGCCACGGTACTGTCGAAAATTATGCCGCGATCAAGGCAAGCCTGATTGAACGCGCGCAGTGCGGAATTTTAAATGGAGACGATCCATTTTTGCGCCAACACATTCAGCCCGATCAGCTCTGGACTTCTACCCATGAAAAAGCGTCCGTTTGGATCAACGAGGGTCAGATCATGATCGAGGCAGAGCCACTGATGGCGGTATCCGAGATCATGATCCCCGGCAACCACAACCTCCAGAATGTATTGATGGCCGTCGCCGTGGCATGGCAAGCAGGCATCCCAAGACCAAGCATCATCAAGGCGATCCAACGTTTCTTGGGCGTTCCTCATCGCTTGCAGATGGCGGGCACCCTTGCAAACATCCGATTTTTCAACGATTCCAAAGCCACCAATTACGACGCTGCGTTGGTTGCTTTGCAGGCCATTCAAGGGCCGACGGTGCTGATCTGTGGTGGAGAGGCAAAAAAAGGCGATCCCCAACTCTGGTTAGAAGCGATCGATCAGTGGTGCGTGGCGGTTGTCTTGATCGGTACAGCGAGTGCGCTGTTTGGTGCATGGCTCGCCGAGCGTCAATTCCCCTCAATTGACTATGCCGAAACCCTCGACAGAGCAGTCCCCACAGCTTTTGCGTTAGCCCAACAAAAAGGCGCAAGACAAGTGCTTCTCTCACCTGCATGCGCCAGTTTTGATCAGTTCAAAAATTTTGAAGCGCGGGGCGAACAGTTTTGCGCCCTCGTGGCATCACTCAGTGGGAATTAAGCGTCTTTTTCAATAAAGACAAACAGCGCCGCTGTGACCATAAAAGGCACGACGAGGGTTGTCACAATCACCAGCCACGGATAGTAATGCATAGTTACACCTTTGTGTTTGTCACTTCGAGATCAAACTATAACCCTTGAAGGTGACTGGACTGAGCAGTTGCTTCACAGTTGTTAACATGCCAAATTCCACAAACCGATTGTCTCCAGCTTCAAACTGTCTGGTACTTTGCTATATGCGCTTAGTCGCACCCATGCCTCAAGTCTGGAGACGTTCTTCGGGAAACGGGTATTCGTGTATTGAGACGGGGACTATTCAGTACCTATCCTGACAAGGTTGCAAAAAATCGATGGGTACACTCTCCCTAGCGGCAGGATGCTCGCTATACCGTGTATCTTCTGTGTATTTATGAGTATTAACCGCAATGCTTTCGCCGGCAAGTTGCTCGATTCTCGCTACAAACTTTTTGTAGAACTTGCTATTGATCAGCCCGTCAGTGGCTTATTCATGGGACAAGACAGCCGCACCCAGAGCAACGTCTACGTTCGCCTCCTCAGTGGCCCTGAGCAAAACTATGCGAACTATGCAGGGACTATTGAGAACTGCCTAAGCCTTAAGGATCAGCGCATTGTCGATATCGCCCATTATGGCCATACTGAAGATTTGGTGTACTACGTCATTCCCATTGAAGTTGGATTAAGCCAGTACCGCACTTTGGCGGAGGTCTTGCGCCAGGAAGGCAGCCTGAGTATCAAGCGCGCGATCAATATCGCCAGCCAGTTAGCCGCCGGACTTGAACATGCGGCACTCAAAGGGGTCATTCATGGCAACCTCACCCCGAAATCCATCTTGTTGTCTGGAACTGAGCAACAAGGCGAGCAAGTCAAAATTTGGGACTTTGGGACTGCTGCTGGCGTGCCAACTCCCTACACAGCCCGCTACTGTGCGCCAGAACGCCTGAATGGTCAGTCTGCTGAGGTTCGTTCAGATATCTACAGCCTTGGGGTCATTCTCTATGAAATTTGCACAGGGCAGTTGCCAATCTTAGCGGTCAGCGCCGATGTTGAGAGTTGGAAGCTCTCCCACAACCGCGCTATTCCACGTTCTTGTAAAGAAGCCCAGCCAGCAGTCCCAGACTATTTGGCTGAGTTGATTATGGACTGCCTGAAGAAAGAACCTGCTCGTCGACCCCAGTCAATGAGTAGTGTCTTTCAAATTCTCTGCACGCCGCCCAAGCGCCCTAGTACCAAGCCGCGCAGTGAAGAGACAAGCAACCGTCAAAAGCAGCCATTGCCCCTTGTTGCAGGTTTGATCGGTGCAGTTGTTTTAGGGGGCAGCCTTTGGGGCGTTAGCCAAAGTTTAGGACGCAAAACCACATCTGCACCTCAAGCCGAAGCGCAAGCCCAAGTCCAAGCTCAACCGCTTGCCATAACCCCGAAAGTACCTGTCAAGAGTTTCACTGCGGTCAAACCCCCATTACCTCCCAAAATCGAAACAGTGGTTGCAGTGCTTCCAAAACCGAAGCGGTCTACAGAAGTAGCGGATCTGCCAAGACCCAAAGAGGCTGGAATCGTGCCACGCAAACGCATCGCCGCTGAACCTGCACCGGAAATAGTCGCTCCCTTGCGCTTTGCCCCTGAGCCTGTCGAAGCAGCACTTAAAAGTTCTCCTCACCCAGTGGAAACAATCAGTGGGCTGAAAAGTTCTCCTCAGCCAGTCGGCGAGGTCGCTGCCCTGCGGGGCGCTCCGACGCCGTTGAAACCGTAAAAAGCTAGGATGCTTTGAGTTCTTCAAGCCACTTCGGTGAAAGTAGCACTCGTTCACGAATATTTGATCAAGCAGGGCGGTTCCGAAAATGTCCTAGAAGCGCTTCTCGAAATCTTTCCAGAAGCACCGATCTTCACAAGTTTTTTTAGCGCTCAGACAATGCCTGAGCGCTGGAGCCAACGAAAAATCTATTCTTCTTTTTTGCAAAAATTTCCCCTGGGTCGTCAGAATTACCAAAAGCGACTTCAATATTTTTTGCCGCTCATGCCCGCCGCCTACGAGAGCTTCGATCTTAGAGAGTACGATCTTGTGATCTCCAGCAGCCATGCCTTTGCGAAGGGGGTGTTAACGCGACCCGACGCTGTGCATATCAGCTATATTCACACACCGACGCGCTACCTTTGGGATCTGACGTGGGAATACCAGCGCAGCTTTAAACAGTTGCCTCTACTCAAAAGTTTGGTACCTTTGGCGCTCAGTCAGTTGCGCACTTGGGATTTTCAAGCGGCCCAGCGCCCCGATTCCTTGATCGCCAACAGCAAATATATCCAGCGCCGTATCCAGAAATTCTATCGGCGCGACGCAGCACTGATTTATCCCCCGGTGGATACGGATTTCTTTCGGCCCAGCGGTGGTGAAACTCCTGCAGACTTTTACTTGATCGCTGGACGTTTTGTTCCCTACAAGCGCCTGGACTTAGCCATTCAAGCTTTTAATCAACTTGGTTTGCCCCTGTGGGTTGTCGGCGAAGGCCCAGAAGTAGAGCGCCTTAAACCGAGTGCCAAAGCGAATATTCTGTTTAAACCCCATCAAGCTCGTCGCGACTTAGCGGATATTTTTGCACAGTGCCGAGCACTGATCTTTCCAGGTGAAGAAGATTTTGGCATCTTGCCTGTAGAAGTCCAGGCCAGTGGCCGCCCAGTGCTCGCCTTCGCGCGGGGAGGAGCAACAGAAACTGTATGCGATGGGCTCACAGGTATTCTTTTCCCAGAGCAGACAACCCAGAGCCTGGTTGAGGCCGTGAAGCAGTTTGAAACGCTGGTCTTCTCTCCAGAAAATATCGTTGCCCATGCGGAACAGTTTTCCAGACAACGTTTCCAGACAGAAATCCGAAAATTTGTTGAAGAATCTCGTGCCCAAGCGCCTTAAGTTTTTGAGTAGCGATCCCTAGGAAGTGCTTGTACAGACCCCAACCCCTCGATGCTAGTGAGTACACCGGAGCGATTTGTCTTCGGTGTTTTTGTTTGCGCTGATTTGTGTGGGTGTTCAACAAAACGTATGATCGTTAAAGAGACAAAAGCCCAAGTAGGCCATTTATGACTGTTGCTTCAAGCAAAGAAGTTCCTCTCTTACCAGTGCCAGGGCTGAAGGCGGATACTGCCCTCAGCCGTTGGCTCCTCAAAGGTGGTGCCGGCGGAGAACACAATACCGCGCATACCTATCCTTGGTACTCGGTTCTCTGGCTCACAGGGGTCGATTATTTTTCGACCCTCGGCTACCAGCCTGGGATCGCCCTCGTTGCTGCTGGGGCGCTCTCTCCAGTGGCGACACTGCTGCTGTTGATCGTTACCCTCGGTGGTGCGTTGCCGGTCTACTCCCAAGTCGCCCAGCGCTCCTATATCGGCCAGGGTTCGATCGCCATGCTCGAAAAGTTGCTGCCTGGTTGGTGGGGCAAGTTATTTGTGCTGATCTTGCTTGGCTTCGCCAGCACCGACTTTGTGATCACGATGACGCTCTCGGCCTCGGACGCGGCGGAGCACTTGGTAAGTAACCCTTTCTTAAAACCCTACTTGGAGCACAGCAATCTTCCTGTCACCATTATTCTTCTGCTTCTGCTTGCAGTCGTCTTCTTGTTGGGTTTTTCAGAAGCGATTGGACTGGCTGTGACGGTGGGCATCCCCTACATCCTGTTGAATGTAGTGGTGATCGTCACAGGCTTTATCCAGATCTTTCAGCAGCCAGAATTACTCAGCAATTGGCAGACAGCACTGCTGCAGCAAGGTCAAGGAAATTGGACATTAATTTTGATCTCTGCCGCCCTCACCTTCCCGAAGCTGGCTCTGGGACTGAGCGGTTTTGAGACAGGTGTTTCGGTCATGCCCCTCGTCAAGGGTGCCCCTGACGACAACACGAAACCCAAGCCTGAAGGTCGGATCAAAGCCAGTAAGACGCTGCTCCTCGTTGCGGCTGTGATGATGAGTATTCTGCTGATCACCAGCAGCTTTGCCACCGCCCTGTTGATTCCAAAAGAAATCTACAAGGATGTTTCTGGCCATGCCTTATCGTTTTTAGGGCACAAGCTCCTCGGTGAAGTTTTCGGAACGGTCTACGACCTCTCGACCATTGCGATTCTCTGGTTCGCTGGTGCATCAGCGATGGCGGGAATGCTCAACTTAGTACCCCGCTATTTGCCCCGCTTTGGTATGGCTCCCAACTGGGTAAGCTTTAGCCGCCCACTGGTGCTTGTGCTGCTTTGCATCGACTTGATCGTCACCTGGATCTTCAAAGCCAATGTCGATGCCCAAGGGGGTGCCTATGCCACCGGAGTGCTTGTTCTAATTCTTTCTGCGTCTGTGGCTGTGTCCTTAGCCCTGCGCAAAGAAGGCAATCGCTTGGAGTACTACTTCTGGGTTGTCTGCGCCATCTTTACTTATACGTTTATCGAAAACGTCCGCGAACGTCCCGATGGGGCAATCATCGCCAGTTTCTTCATCCTCGGTATCGTGATTATTGGTCTGATCTCTCGACTAATGCGAGCCACCGAGTTGCGAGTTGAACAGGTGATCTTTGAGGACGATCTTTCTGCCGAACTCTGGCCAAAACTGTGTAACCGCAAAGTCAGCCTCGTTCCTTTGATCGGCAACGACCCAATCTTTCGAGAACGCAAAGCGGCTCAAATCCGCCAGCACTATCTATGCTCAGCACCCTTCGCCTTCATGCACGTTCAGTTAAGAGATGACCGTAGCGATTTCCAGGGGGGGCTACGCATCCAGATTCGCCAAGAAGGTGAAAACTTCTGCGTCGAAGTTGGAGGGGCTGTCGCGATCGCCAATGCCATCGCTTACATGAGCGAACTGATCGACCCCTTGTCGATCTTTCTGGGGCTGACCCGCAAAAATATGACCGAGCAATCCCTCAACTACATTCTCTTTGGTGTTGGAGAAACGGGGATCATGACCTATCAGATCTTGCTGCGCTACTGGAAATGGACAGAAGGGGACGATGTGCGCCCCTTGATCTTCTTAATGAGCGATTAGTCAGGAGTCGCCACCGAAATCGGCTCTTCAAGGGTTTCCGTCTCACTGCGCAGCACCATCAAATCCACCTGTTGGCGGTAGTAGTCGATGCTTTTGACTTTGACCCGCACCGTATCACCGATGGCGAAGCGCTTGCGGTTGCGCCGACCAATTAAGGCCGGTTCGCGAGCCTGGTAGGAGTACCAATCGTCTTTTAATCCGCTGACGTGAACGAGCCCCTCGACGAAGGGATCCTCGATGGCGACAAAGAACCCATAGGACTGCACGCCTGTAATCAAGCCTTGCAGGGGTTCGGTGTAGCCCACCAAGCGGGCGATCCGATCAAAGCCGAGTAGGTCTTCTTGGGCGAGCTTGACTTGGCGTTGGCGCTCCTGCAGGCGCACCAGTAGTGTTGGCAGGCTCTCCTCCCAGGCTTTTTGATGTTTGACTGGTAGCACTGGCCAGTCGATCAGACCATGGGTGCTAGATGATTGGAGATCCACAGTCATCTTGCTGCGCGGCGCTTTGCGATTCTTGCCTTCTTCGACGATTTGGACAAGAATGCGCTGGGTTAAAAAGTCCGCATAGGATTCAAGGGGAGCAGCAAAGCCCACACCGACACCACTGCGACTGAAATATTCTCCGGGGGCAACTGCGTAGCCCGGCGCTGGTAAGGTACTCAGCAACATTTCCCGCAGGATGGGGTGCTGGGTCGCCTCTGCATCGAGCCATTCCTGGAAAGTCGCCTTCGTCGGTGGCTCAGGATTTTCATTTTCAGGAATCACCAGACCACGGGCACGGGCAAGGCGTTGCCAGTCGATCAAATTTGGGCCGTCGGGTGCGGTTTGCACCAAGAAAGGCGCGGCGACATGGAGATGCGCCAGATGTTGACCCATCAAGTGTTCGAGGAGTTCAGCGAACAGTTGTGGGTCGTTGGCGGAATGCAGCAGCGAATGTAATGGCCCTGCGATCACTTGGGCGACGGCCTGGAATGCTTCCGGCCAATGGCCTGTTTCCAGTACACCCTTGGCGCGGATCGTCGAGGCAGTCCAGCGATAGGCATAGACTTGGCCTTCCCCATCAACCTGAGCCAACAAAGACCAAGCGGGACGCTCCTCACCAGGGAGAAGTACACTCTGAGCAAGAATCTGTTCTGGCCACAGGGAGGCGACTTGTTCGCGCAGGTAGGTCGTGCTGCCCCGCTGTTGGGCTTCGCGGTCGATCGCGCCCTCTTCGGCAATAAGCGCAGTCAAGTCGCTGACGTGGAGACCCAGTTGCCAGCCCCCCTTAGATTCGGCAACGACGGAGACACCGCACTGGGCAAGCCGTCCTGGTAGGGTGAAGATCGTTAATTTGCGCAGATCTTGGCGCTTCTCGGGGGCAACAGAAAGACCTGGCTCTGAGGCTGGAAGGTTTTCTGGCCAATTTGGTACCAACTGGTAGCGACTACAGACGAGGTCAATATCGATCCGTGGTTCGTTCGCCCGCCCAAGAATGCGTAACAGTCGGCTTTTGGCGGGACGATGACCGAGGGGATAGCGTTCTACAGCCACTTGCACGATCAGATCGTCGCCACTGAGGGGCGCGGCTTCTTCGGTCAGTAACTCCAAAGCACCACCGAGGCGTTCGTCGAGAGGAATGACCTGGAGCGATCCTTCGGTGGCGGCCAGACGGCCAACGAGGGTGGCATTGGCCCGCTCTGTGACTACAATCACTTCTGCTTCAGGCTTGCGGCGGCGCGTTGCTTTTTTGAGGGCTTTGACGAGGACGCGATCCCCATTCCAGGCTGTGCGCAGGCCGCTATCGACCACCGAAAGCTCTTCTTGGGCAGGGTCTTCGGGGATCACAAAGCAGTATCCCTTGGACGTACAGCGCAGTTTACCAGCGACGAGATCCTCGACCTCCAAGCGCTTGTAGCGACCTTGCAACTTTTCGATGAGGCCGAGTTTTTCGAGGGCATCAAGGGCCAGTTGTAAGCGCTCGATCTGCCCAGATTTTTCGACCCCCAGCTTCTGCTGAATGACTTTAATCGCCACTGCTTTTTCGCCAGTGAGCAAACCTAGCACATCGTAAATTGAAAATTGCATGACCCATACCTGCTAGTTTGAACCCCATCGCGACTTTAACTTGTCTACGCCGCTCGGAGTCGCTCTCTCTCGATGAACGGAATTATCCTAGCCTTCCCTTTAGTGAGTCCGCACGGATCTACATTAATGAAATGATCGAAGTAGATGTTCATCGCCAACTTCTCCATCTCCAGCGCCAAGAAACGCCCTTCAATCCGTGGCCTCATCAACTGACCATGGGCAGGTTGGTGGCTCGTGCCCTGCACCATGGCCGCTCTACCCTCGTACAAGTCAGTGGTTCTGGAGAACATCGCCTCAGCTACCTGCTACCCGCCCTCTCAGGCAGCCAATCGGTACTGCTCTGCCTCCCTGAAGCGATCCGCACTCAGGTGTTGGAGGTAGAACTGCCCCTACTGCGGCGGTACATTCCAGGGGACAAACCAGTTGGGTTTGGCAATCGCTGGCCAAGTTCCGATTGGCAAGGCGTCTATCTCACCGATCCGAGTATTTTTTTAGCGGATCGGCTCCAAGGTGGTAGCGCATTTCCAAAGGCGATCCCCGTGCTTTTCGATTGCGCCCATGGCCTTGAGCAGTGGGCAACAGATTGTCTTGAAGAGCGCATCTTACCTGCCGATTGGGATCGCTTGGAGCCCAGTGACGCATTGCTCACTTGGAGAGCGCGCCTGAGCCGCAGCCTGCTCGAACAGGCTCAAAATCGGGTTGTGCTTTTCCCAACCCAAGAAGCAACACTGGCCAAATTGCTCATACCTCTCTCCCTGGACAAAAATTGGCAGGCTTTTAGCGATCAGCTCTTACAGACAGAGACCCTGCGCACCGTCGAATTCTATCGAGCCAGCAACCAGTTCAGCCTACTGAGTACCCCCATCGACGTGGCTCCACTGCTCAAAGAGCGCCTCTGGCCCCACCAACCTGTGGTGATCATCGGGGAAGCTCTCGATCCAGATCGACAAGCAGGAACGTTTCGCCAGCGCCTAGGACTTGGTGAGATGACCTGTCTACGCTTTCCACCGGATCCCCGCGAAGAAGAAGTGGTTCTCTATCTGCCCCCGAAACTTTTAGATTTGACTTCCCCTGTCGGGCAGCAAGAATTGCCAGCGGTGATCGAGACTCTGATCGCCCATGCTGAAGCTTCTATGGTGATTTTGCTCAACGAAGGTTCCCTGCGTCAGAGCCTTGCCACTGAACTTGCCGCTCTCTACGGCTCAAGGGTGAGTGTCGATACTCTACGCAATCAAAATAACAGTATTCATCTGTGCAGTTGGGAATTTTGGGAGCGCCATCAACGCAGCCTCGAAACCCCTCAGATCTTAGTCGTCTGTCACTTGCCCTTTGCCAACTTAGACGATCCCCTGATCAAAGCCCGGATTGCTCTATGCAAACAGCAACGGCGAGACTGGTTTCGCAGCTATCTGCTCCCCGTCATGCTTGGCAGACTTCAGCGCGGCCTCAGTCCCCTCAGGCGCACCCAGGGACTCGTTGCCCTTGTAGACAGTCGCGTCAACAGCCGCAGCTATGGCCAGCAGCTCCTCGATAGCCTCACACCTGCCCGCCGCCTGCGCTACTTAGAGTAAGTCTTCCAGATTGCCTATAATGACTCTCATCGGCCTTCAGAGCCTTTTGTACTGACTAGTACTATGGAAGAATCCATTGGCAAGCACTGGGACTCTAACGATAGGTTCTATGGTGCAAGATTGCTGCATCGTCTGTACCAAAGCCTTTGCGAGTACCCCAGGCTGTGATCGACCCAATCAAAATTGCGACCAATATACCAATAGGCCAGCCTAGCCAGGGCAGACCTAGACTTGCCGCAAGATGCTCTGATTGCTGAAAACCTTCTCTATGGGATTCTGCAAACTGCCAGAGGATCGCCCAGCAGATGAGATCAAAGATCACCAAATTTACGTAGACAGAAAGTCGTCCCAAACATAGGTTTGCCAAGATCCAGGCACCGCAGAGTTCCCACCCCAAAACAACATGTGCGACTGGATGCGTGAAGAGCAATCCCATACAGACCGTTCCGATCCCAATACTGAATAGACGCTGACGATCAGGCGTTCTCGTCAATGCCACAAGACTGGCAGCAACAAATGCAACAATGAGGCAAGACAAGAATTGCCAGGAGTGCGGTAACGCGTGTCCGCAGGCCAAAGCGAACCGATTTAAAGACCAGAAGCAGAGTTGCTGAGACGTGTGAACCAAATAGCGAATCAGTGCCAGAGGGACTGAATCCTGGTAAAAGAATGTGGCAAGCCCCGTCCCCGCCAAGAGTACGGAAATCAGTGGACGATTAAATTGCGAGAAGAATGGCGTTGAAATCTTTGCGCTTTGGGCTGGTAAGTTCAGTATGTGTCCCACTAGACAAACTCCTCAATTCCGCAATCCCTCTTAAAAGTCTAGACATGGATGAGCGCATCCGTCAAAACATTTTCCGACCCACCCTCATGAACAACGGCCAACGCACGGTGTACATCTCTTCTCCGAGTACCTCAGGATAACGAGGTCGATAGCGAGCATACACTTCTGACTGCTTTGAGAACTAATCTTTGAAGACCATGGGATACTTTCCAAGACGGTGTGCTGCCATTCTGGCTGACGAAATAACTGCCGAACGCCCCTAATTTTCGTGCAATGTGGGAGGATTGCCTGCGTGACTGAGGTTTCCCCATGTTTCGATTGATATTTCCCTCCAGACAACTCAATACGTTCTTCTCGCAATTACCATTACTTTTACTCGCTATCATCGTCTTATTCGTACCATCGTCGGTCTTTGCTTTTGACAGCACCGACTTTCCCATCCGAGTCTTCATCGATCCAATCATCAAAATCAACAATTCCTTCGCAGCACCAGAGGCTAAACTTCCCGTGCCCGAGCAAGCATACAGTGCCTTCCAACAGGGGGTACTTGATTGGAGTCGGCTGATGGTTGCACTTCCAAAAGACCCAAGTGATGTGAATTACACGCTTATCCTCAGACGACAGACTTCTACAAAGCAGGAGTTTGAAGCATACAACCGCTTTGGTTTCATGCGCTTCGTCGATAAACGTGAAGATGCAGATCTCGTTATTGAATCAGTGGACAACAAGGATGCTCGCGGTAAAACTATTCTTGGGAGGGAATTTCAGCCCTATCCACTTGGCTATCACACATTAGATAAGCGGTACCGATTTGGCAGGATCGTGATGGCTTTGCGTGGCAATGATTTAGACCTGCGCGTTGTACTGCTTCATGAAATTGGCCATGCCATTGGTTTCGAGCATTTCAAGGGTGAGAAATGTAATCTAATGAACGCAACGAATTATACCTGTGTAGGAGACAGTCCGCCAGATTGCGTGCTCAACAACGCCAATGCTCGCTGTCTGGCTATCACAGACGGCCAATTGCGCTTTGTTGAAGAACAATTAATTGCAGCAAAGGGCAAAGGGCCAAAGATGACTTTTGTTGACTGGCGGCAGTACCAGTTGCAGGTGGAATCGCGAATTCAAGATGAGATCATCGCTCTAGGCGAGTTCAAGGATGACGGAAATCTCACTTTGATGTTGTTGGCAGACGGCAGCATAAAGAGTATTGACATCACGCACAGCTTCGGTAGTCGAGAGAAGGACGACCAGATTCTCAGTCGCATCAAGCAGATCGACAATTTTGGTAAGTTTCCTGCTACTCATGAGGAAAAGGAAGATAAATTTGCGCTTTCCTACGAGTCCAATCAGGTCTCTGAGCGTTACCAAAAGAGCATCACAGAGATCATACAGGCAAAGATCTACCCGATCTTGCCCCTCAAACCGATGGGCAAGTTGCACCTGAAGATTGCCCATGATGGGCAGGTCATCCAAACGGAGATCGCCCAGAGTTTTGGGAATCCAATCCTAGATACACGGATTCTCCAACGCGTCAAAGAACTGAAAGCCTTTACACCTTTCGAGGACGACGAGTATCAAGAACGGTATGCAACCCTCAGCTTTGAGGAAAAACAGCCCCTCGACGAACTCAGATAAGAGTTCAAAGTGAAAATTCTACGCCAGAGTTATTCCCTGCCCTTAAAAGCACAGGAGAAACCAATAATAATACGCGAGCAGGGCGGGAGCTTGATAGCCCCTCGCCTTTAGGCAGGTGTAGAAAAGCGACACGAGCAGATTTATCCTCAGTCAAAAGTCATGTCACTCAATGTCTTTCATGATGCACGTCGTTGTTTTAACATCTTGCTACTCCTTAAAAGCTGCTAACAACAAGGTCAAATCGTCATCTGTACGCTGCGTCACCCGTTCACCCCCCAAAAAGGCAAGAAGTTGCGCTTGGGCGACATCCCTATCCTCAACGGCTTCAACGAACCGGAAGAGGGGAGCAAAGAAAGGTGGGTGGGGTTCACCAGTCGGCATCTTGAGAGCGAGCATCTGTAGTCCGTCGGTGAGCAGAGCCAGATGGCGGGGCGGGTGGTGCCAAACCCGAAATTGGGCTTGCAATAAGGCATCTGGGGCAGTCAGAAAAGTCGTTTCGTTCAGATATTCACCCTGGGAGGGGGTGGTGAGGGCAGTGATTTGGGAAGAGCGCTCACCAACGACCACCGCACCATCCCCAATTTGAGCGACAGCAACAAAATTGGGGGCGGCCACAACAACGATCAGCGTCGTGGCGAAATCAGAAAGCGCCGCAGAACGCTTCTCTGCTTCGTTTTTAAGTGCGACGAGAGCTGTTTTAAAAGCGGAGTGCAACCAATCTTCCCAAGGGGTGTCGTCAGCTTTGCTATTTCCTTGAGATTTCATTGCCAGGAAATCCACGGCGGTTTTGGCGGCAATCTGTGCGCCTTCCTCAGCGAGAGGGGCAGAGCCAGCACCATCGGCAACCGCAGCAATCAAGAGATCTTCAGACTGAACCCAATAGTGGGCATCTTGGCAGGGCAAACCTTGGCGCAGATGACTGGTGCCCGGTTTGGAACTGCCGACGACCCGCCACATTACAACTGCCCCCATCCTGGTGGTGGCAGGGAGACTTGTTCATCGAGCTTCGACTGCGAGACACGCTGCATACTCGCCGAGAGCCACAGGAACATCTCTTTAAAATTCAATCCCCGCAGTTTCAAAGGCGCACGCACCGTGAGCGTCCGCAGGCGATCCATATTTGCTCCCTGCACCCCAACCGAGAAGAAGGCGACCCGCTTTTGATCTTCTTCGGTCTGAATGCGCTGGATAGCCCGTTGGACAACCCCCTCGGATTCCCCTTCCGGTTCACCATCGGTGATCATGAAAACCCAAGGTCGATAGTAGGAAATGCCATAGCTTCTGTAGAGCCGTTTTCGTGCTTCCACCAAATCCAAGGCTTCGTGAATCGCCGCACCCATGCGCGTATTGCCCTGGGCAGTCAGAGTCGGTGCAGTGAACTGATCCGCTGTACTGAAATCCCGAACGATCTGGATCTGGGCATCAAAAGTAATGACAGCGACTTCGACCCGCTTTTTGGCCAGATCATCTAGAAGGAGATCAAACTTGAAGGTTTCCAGCCCGCTTTGCAGTGCCCTCAATGGCTCTCCAGCCATAGATCCTGACGTGTCGAGCAACAACACACAGGGACAGCGCGGTTCAGGATTTTCAGCAAACTCCACCGCTTCTTCAAGCCTGAAATTTTCGGACATGGCTACTCACTGCTAGACAACTTGCTGCAAATCCCAACTGCCCTATGATGTCACAAGGGTTTTTCCCGAAGAAAGATCATTTTTTCAGGCGTGGATCCATTGCCCACTGTTTTACCCAAACAGATCTGCTTCATCGATTACAAAATAACCTTCCACCAAGCGAATCATCTCGCCTGGTTCCAAAGCACCGACAGGCAATTCGCTCAGAATATTTGCTTTGCTGAATTGTTGAAGACTCGCAAGTGAGCCAACTGAATCTAAGCTTAATTTTCCACCGAGAACGAGTTGATCTTGCGTTCCCGTATTTTGCCATTGCCAATAAATCGGAGTCGCCTGATCGAGACCGAGAATCGCCATGTCTTCATCAGTTAACGGTTGCACAGGGTTTCTATTTCTAATTGGATCGGTTCTAAAAGTCCGTCCGCTTGTTCCCCAGACCAGCCGTGAAAATCGTGGCTTCCCCAAAGCTGCTTATCTCGTTGCACTGCTTCTTGGCTCCAGTAATGTTGTTGCTCAAGGCTGTGGGTAGGATGAATGACTTCGACAGCATCGACGGCATCGAGGATCGCAGCCATGTCCGGCAAACTGGGATAGCGTTGGGGGTGCGCTAAACCAACCGTGGCCTGGGATCTGTGGAGGAGCGCAATCGCATCTTTCCAAAAGGGCATCTTCGAGCGCAGACGATCCGTGTAGAGATGGCGATGGCCGATGCTCCAAGCCCGTACCGCTTCTTTCGCTCCTGCCCGTTCACAAATTTGATCTACAGCTTGCGTTCGTGTCAGGGGATTTCGTGCCAGTGCAGCTAACTGCCCATCTCCAGTCACAATGAACACCCCTTCTTGCCAGAGGTCGCTGTAGGCTTCCGTAAAATACTGGCTGTGGGCGAGCAGATCTGCCTTGGGTTTAACATCGAGACCCAGCAGATGAATTTCAGTGCCATTTTCGGTGAGGGCACTCAGTTCGATACCCGGAACGACCCAATTCGGCAATGTCCTCACACTTTGCCAGCCGGAGAGAAGATTGTGGTCTGTAATCGCAAAACGTTCGTAGCCGAGCTTTTCGGCCTGAGCGATCAGCTCGCTAGGACTCAGCCGCCCGTCCGAAAAGCAGGTGTGGTTGTGCAAGCCAACGCGCATAAACCCTCCCTGTCTGTACACAAACTGTAACACAGGGTACCCAACGGTTTGTGGTTCTCGGTACTATAAGGCTGACATGATCGGCCACCAGCAATGATTGTTTTAATTACGGGCTGTTCCAGTGGATTTGGGTTGCTGAGTGCGGCGAGACTCGCAGCGGCGGGAGCGACGGTGTACGCGACGATGCGCAACCTTGCCTCTCAAACTGCCCTGCAAGCCGAGGTCAAGCGGCGGGGGGGGCAAGTGCGAATTTTGGCGTTAGATGTCACCGACGATGCCACCATCGCCGAAGCTGTTGCCCAGATTCAGCGCGAAGAAGGCAAGTTAGACGTGCTGATCAACAATGCCGGCTACGGATTGGGGGGTGCCCTCGAAGACCTTTTAGAGTCGGAACTGCGTGGCCAGATGGAGACAAACTTCTTTGGCGTCGCCAAGATGATCCAAGCCTGTTTGCCGCTCCTGCGCAAAAGCAAGAACGCCAAAATTATCAATATTTCTAGCGTTGCGGGTCTTGTCGGTGTCCCAGGCATCGGTGCCTACAGCGCCAGCAAATTCGCCCTCGAAGGCTACTCGGAAGCGCTCTGGTACGAACTGGGTACTTTCGGAATCTCAGTGACGCTGATCGAGCCAGGTACCTATCCCACCGAAGTCCAGAAGAAACGTGTGTTGACCGCCAATTTTTCCAACCCCAATAGTCACTATCTTCAAGAGAACCAGACGCTTCTAGAAGCCACAGATCGGCGGGTAGCACGGGGCAAGGCCAACCCCGAAGAAGTGGCGATCTTAATCGAACAGGTGGTCAACAACCCCAAACCAAAACTGCGCTATCCGATTGGGCGCGAAGCCAAAGCGATCACGATCCTGCGCCGCTTTGCCCCCTTTCGCACCGTCTCGCGGGTGCTCACCAGAGCACTCTTTCGTTAACAGCCAAGTAACTGCGCCGCATCTTCAGTGCGGGGTGCAAGAAATTCAAAGGTATTCCCGTCGAGGTCTTTGGCATAGAAAGAACTCGTGCCGTCGCGGTGATCGTGGATTCCGGTCGCTGTAGCCCCTTGATCCTTCAATTCGCTGAAATATCTGTGCAGATCTTCAAGGTTATCGAGGACGAAACCGAAGTGAGGGCCAGCGGCGGCATACTTCGGTCCAAGCAGTGCCAGTCCATCGTTTCCAGCCTTGACGAAGGCCCAATCTTCGTCTTGCCAAGCGACTTCCATGCCGAGGGTCTTATAAAAATCTACGGCTCGCTGCACTTCTTGAACGCAGATAGCGATGTGGCCGAGGCGAGTTAAACGAGTACGGACAGCAGTCATGGCAGGGTTTTGAATGCGACTTTTTCTATCGTGACACACGCAATTGCAGTTATTTGGAAGCAGGAGCCAATAAGCTGCCAAACCGCTTCAAAATCCGTAGGACAGGATACAGATCATTGCTGCGATTCAATAGGGAAAATACATCTGATAGTCCATATTTTGGCGCATTACCTGACACTAGCTTGATGAACAAAAACTCACTCCCGTTCAGTACTACCCCAAACAATGGGCGATCCGAAACAGGACAGGCGAGCATGTAGGCAAGCGCTTGGGGAATTGCTTTTGTCAAGGATAATTCCGAATTCTTTGCCTCAATGACCGTGACCCAAAGTTGCTCCTGAACCACCAGCACGTCGATACTTCCCTGGACCACCTCCCCCTCATCTTCTGCGGAAACACGCACATCTTTCTCGCCATCGACGCGGAAAGGGGGTTCATAAAACCCAGCTAAATCTAAAAGGGGTGACAGTACCACCATTTTGGCAATGCTCTCCATCACCGGGTATTCCAGAAGATAGAGATAATTACGCTTTAAACGATCTAACGCCTGTCGCTCTCCATCTGCTAACTCAGGCAAATCGCCCAACCATTCCTGAAAAAAAGATTCAGCTTCTACCCGCTGCAACCCAAACTTGGCTTTTAGATCATGGAGTTTTACGTTTCTTGCTGCAATCGTTTGTGCCATTTGGGTTTGCCCGTCAGCTCAGTCAGAGTTCTACACTTAGATTAACTGGGGAAGAGACCCATGGCACTTTTCTCGACTCAGCCAAGAAAACAGTGGTTGCACCGAAAATTGTTTAAGCCAGCTCAGAAGCAATTTGGATCCGATTGGCTCTTGCTGGTTTACCCTAAACAGGATGCAATTTTGACCGCAGCATGGGCGACTGGCAATCAGTAAGCATCGATGGTTTGGCTGCATTGCCGGACGTGGCGGGGGTCTATCGGTTTCGAGATGCCCAAGGACGGATTCTTTATATCGGCAAGTCCGTGCATCTGCGCACACGGGTACGCTCCTACCTGCGACGCGATGGTGGGCATTCTCGGCAAACAGAACGGCTCAAATTTGAAGCTCGCACTGTCGAAGTCTTGGCGACGGGTTCTGAATTAGCGGCTCTGCTCCTCGAAGGTCGGTTGATTCGTCAAGTGTTGCCCCCGTTCAATCAGGCCCAGAAGCGCTTTCGCCACTACCCTTTTTTGAAATTGACTCTCCAAGAAACCTATCCCCGATTGCAACTGACGCGGGTTTTGGCAGCGGACGGTGCTGAGTACTACGGCCCCTATAGCCAACCTCATTTTGTTCGAACGATTGCCGAATTGCTGTCCACCAATTTGATGCTGCGGGACTGTCGGGATCTCTCGGCAATTCGGCACGGGTGCCTCCTCGATCAACTGGGGAAATGTCTCGCTCCTTGCCGCAGCGAATCGGTCAAAGCTGAATACCAGCAGCGGGTCGGACAGTTGCGTGCCCTCCTGCGAGGGGAACAGCGTGAGACCCTTCTCAGCCGCTTTGAAGCCCAGATGCACCAGGCAGCCGAACGCGAAGATTTTGAACTGGCTGCGCGTTGGCGGGATCGTTGGCAGAGTTTGCGGGGATTTTTGACCCAACAAGGCTATCTACGCGAACGCATTCGCCTCGATGCTGTGGCTGTACAACCGGGTCCACCGGATCAAGGCCGCAGTGTTCAAGTTTTTTGGATCCGGCGGGGCAAGGTCGTGGCTGAACAGTCGATCCCATCCGCTTGGAAACCTAAACAGATCAAGACGACGATTGAGGCAACTTTCAAGACCCATTTTTTGGGACTGTGGGAAGAAAGTACGTTTGTCTTGCCCCAACAAGATCTCGACGAAGTGCAGATCATCGGGGATTGGCTCTACCGTCATCGACAGGACGCGGATTTACTTTGGCTCACCGAAGTGGAACCGGAACAGGTGGTTACGGTGGTTGCCGAACTGATTGCCCAACAGCGACTGCGGGGGTAAGTCGTTCCTCTCGTACCACCAACAGGTAAGCTAGTGAGAGTTTTGCTGTCAGAATGCTATGCCCCAACTGCCACCTTCGCCGCCTGCCCATGTTTGGATCGCCGAGGTCCCCCCCAGTGACCTGCGCTCCTTGATCGCACAATCACCTCAAGGCCAAGCAGCAGACCTCCAATCGACCGACCTCCAACCCCGCGACAAAAGCGTTCCTGTCGGTGGAGTCATCGCTCCTGGGGAAGAAGTCTTTTTGAGTGCAGACAGCCAGGAGTACGAAGAGAATGGCAAGATCTTTTTGGCCAGGGGAAACGTCCGCCTGCGCTTTCAAAATATCGAACTGACCTCTGAAACCCTACGTGTGGATCTCAAGACGCGGATCGCGGTCGCCGAAGGCAGCCCAAAGATTCGGCAGGGGGATCAGATCCTCGTTGGCACACGCTTGGAGTACAACTTTGCCCAAAGCAAAGGGGTGCTCTTCAACGCCCAAGGCACGATCGATACCAAATCCGTGGGGACAGTGCCCACACCACCTCTTGCCAGCGACCTGACTTTACCCCTCGCAGCCGATCCAAATTCACCGCTTGCGGCTGTTGGCGGGGTTGTGCGCTTCAAAGCGGAAAGACTCAACTTTGGCCCCGACGGCTGGGTTGCCGATAACTTGCGGGTGACACCCGATCAGTTTGACCCCCCTGAACTCGAACTCCTCTCACCGAAGGCGACCCTAAAAGCGATCGATGCTCGCCAGAGCCGTCTCAATATTGACGGTGGTTCTCTTCTCTTTAACCAAAACTTTAGTTTGCCAACCCCTTTTTACACCAATGTTCTCGATAGCAGAAAACGCAAAGCACCCAACGAATTTGGCTCCGACAGCTTCGACAAAGATGGTATCTACTACCAACAAAATTTCTACTACGACCTTGCCAAAAATGCCGAATTGACGATTTCACCCCAGTTCTATTTGCAGCGCGCACTTTCTGGGGGAGCCGTTCTCGATGCGTTTAACCTCGGTCTACAGGTCAAGCTCAGTGTGGACTATGGCAATGGCCAATTGACGCGACTGTTCAGCGAACTGAATAGCTTGCGCCTAGACGATCTCAATAACCGCTCCCGTTTTCGCCTTGAACATCTGGTTTCCTTGGGGAACCACACCCTGACCTTGAATTACTCTTTTCGTGAACGCTTTTTCAACGGCCCGTTCTTCTTTCAGACGGTTCAGTCGAGCTACGGGGCAACCATCGACTCCCCTTTTATCACCCTCGGTGATACAGGCATTCGCCTCACCTATCAGGCCAGTTATGCATATATTCGTGCCAATTCGGATCGAAGTGATCTGCCAGGTCTGCCAGAACTGTCCCGCTTTCGCGTCGCAACGGCGCTGAGCAAAACGATCCCAATCATCGAAGGCCCCTATGCGCCCTATACGAAAGAATTTCTGCGCTACACGTTTAAGCCCGTGGTACCAGGACTGTGGGTCGATGTCGGTACCAACTATACACAGTCTTGGTATGGCAATGGCGACACCCAATCCTACTTGACAGGCTACGTCAACCTGCGGGCCGTGATTGGGCGATTTGCCAAGGACTTCTTCGATTACACGTCTTTGAATTTGGGCTACAACAACGGCCTTGCAAGTGGCGGATCCCCTTTTCTTGCGGATCGGATCGGCACGTTCCAACAGATCAATCTTGGCCTTACGCAACAGCTCTACGGCCCTTTTCGGATTGGGGTGCAAACCCTCTTCGATCCGAACATCAATCGAACACTGGATACTTACTACACCTTTAGCTTCGATCACCGTAGCTACTCTTTGGCCTTGATCTATAACTCTGTACGCCAGACTGGGGGCATCCAACTGCGGATCGATGAATTCAACTGGGGAACCAATCCCTACGGGCGGCCAGACCAAGTTACGGATGTCGTCGGTGGGGTTGAGCGATTTAGCCGACTTAATGGCCCAGGAAATCCTTGAGGGTAGAGACTGCTACTATGTCTGAGAGGCACAGGGTTAGCAGCGGTGGGGGAAGGGTAAAGTGAAGGATCTGATCTTAGTCAGTGAAAAGAAAGTGAATGCTTTGATCCTCCGTGGTTATCGGATTGAAGGGCATTTCGTCGTCGCCATCTGGGGACTGCAATCAGCACAGCCGCAACCAAAGCGGCTAATCTTTGAAAGTTTCGACGATATGAATCGCACCTGGTTCAACTTCAATAACATGGAGCCGGATGCGCTACAGACAGACTTAC
Source organism: Gloeobacterales cyanobacterium ES-bin-313 (assembly GCA_014379585.1). Classification (GTDB taxonomy): domain Bacteria; phylum Cyanobacteriota; class Cyanobacteriia; order Gloeobacterales; family Gloeobacteraceae; genus JACMLN01. The sequence goes on from JACMLN010000099.1 coordinate 91,804, forward strand.
TAGCCCGCAAAGAGGGTTTGCAGCCACGGCTTCCTCGCATTCAACGCAATCCAAATCGCAATCGCGATGGGGAAAGCAGTGAACGTCCTAGCCGTCCACCAATAGATCGGCCATCCAGTTCAGATCGCCCCTACCGCAGCAGCGGTGGCTTTGAGCGCACCGACGATGCCCCCCGCGAACGCCCACGCATCGAACGCCCTCGTCGCCTCAATCCGGATACCTAAAAAGATGGCTTCAGTCATCGCCATCGATCTTGGTGGCACAGGGATTAAAGCTGGCCATTTCGACGCTGAAGGTCGAGAACTCGCCGTCATTTCCCGTCCGACTCCACGCCCAGGCACCCCTGAAGCGATCTTCGCTTCCTTCAAAGAGATCGTCGCCACCCTCGACCCACAAAAGCGCGCTTCCGCAATTGGCGTGGGAGTGCCTGGTCTGGTGGATACCACCGGTCGCCTCGTCTACGCCACTTGCAACTTGGACGGCTGGCACGACGTGCCTCTGGCGGAGCAGTTGGAACAGGCAACGGGTCTACCGACGGTTCTCGGCAATGATGCCAATCTGGCCGCCCTAGGCGAAGTCTGGCTAGGCAGTGCGAGTCAGTACGGCAGTGCGATTTTGCTCACCTTGGGGACTGGAGTCGGCGGCGGCATCATTCATCAAGGCACAGTTTTCACCGGATCGCGGGGGCTGGCAGGTGAAATCGGCCACATGGTCTTCGATCGTTCTGGGCCTGCGTGCGTCTGTGGCAGTAAAGGCTGTCTTGAACAGTACATCTCTGCCCCTGCTATTCAACGCCGCTTTGGAACGGATCCAGAAGTACTGGGCAAACTGGCAGAGTCGGGAGACCAAGAAGCCCTCGCCTGTTGGCAGGAAGTGGGTAAGGATCTCGGTTTCGCTCTCGTGAGTCTCTTGAATTTGCTCGATTCTGAGGTAGCAATTGTCGGGGGTGGGGTGAGTGCCAGTTGTCGATTTATGTTTCCAGCTGCTCTCGAAGAGATGGCGCGTTATCCCACTTCGGTGCGCCCCGGCTTTCAACTCCTGCAAGCCAGCTTAGGAAACGATGCAGGACGCATCGGAGCAGCCCGCTTGGCACTGAGCACTTTGGTCAGCTAGGTGAAGAGTGAACTGATAGCAGTTTCCGATGCAGCAGCAGCATTGCGAGTCTCTGCTGAGACGATTAGACGGTGGGAAAAGAAAGGATTGATCAAGGCTCGCAGAGATGATGAGAACTACCGTGTCTTCGATATGCACGAACTTCGGCGAGCTTACGAAAAATACGTGGGCAGTGAAAGTGGAATAAACCGATATAAAATTCTCAAATCCCCGAAGAAAACAAAGTTTACTAGTGTCGAGCTATTTGCTGGGGCAGGTGGGTTAGCCCTCGGTTTGGAGAATGCAGGATTCAATCACAACCTCCTAGTAGAAATTGACAAATATGCTTCGGCAACGCTGAAGAGCAATCGGCCTGAATGGAATGTGTCTTGTGCTGATGCTAGGACGATTTCTTTTGAAGGTATGGCGGCGGATGTCGTCTTAGGAGGTTTTCCCTGTCAAGCTTTCAGCTACGCAGGCAACCAACTGGGCTTTGAAGATGCAAGGGGTACCCTATTTTTCGAGTTAGCTCGCTGTATTAAAGAACTACAACCAAAAATTGCAGTGGGTGAAAATGTCCGTGGATTACTTCGCCATGACAACGGGAAGACCTTGAAAGCAATGATCTCTATTCTTGATGATTTAGGATATACAGCTTCCTACAAAGTGTTACGCGCTCAATACCTTGATGTGCCGCAGAAACGTGAAAGGCTGGTCATTATTGCCGTTAGGAAAGACTTAGAAATGCCTGCTCTATTTCCCAAAGAAAAAAATTATACAATCTCAATGAGAGAAGCCTTACTGAATGTTCCTAGTGCCGCTGGCCAGAAATATCCGCCTAGAAAGCGGACAATCATGGAGATGATTCCGCCTGGCGGGTATTGGCGCGATCTACCCATCGAATTACAGAAGGAATATATGGCTGGAAGCTTTCACCTAGGTGGAGGGAAAACAGGCATGGCTCGAAGATTATCCTGGGATGAGCCTTCGCTAACGCTGACTTGTTCACCAGCCCAAAAGCAAACTGAACGATGCCACCCAGAAGAGACTCGGCCACTCCATGTTCGTGAGTATGCGAGGATTCAAACCTTTCCTGATGATTGGAAATTTGAAGGATCGCTAGGAGCACAATACAAGCAAATCGGGAATGCTGTTCCGGTTAATCTGGGATATCACATTGGTCGTTGCCTCATTGCCATGCTGGCAGGAAAGCCCGATTATGAAACGATGGAAGAGCTTAAGCTTAATGATTTTTTTGATTCCAAAGAAAGCCAGCTAAATTTGTTTTAGCCGAAAATCGAGTTTCGCACTTTGGAATGCCTAATACCGTTTCACCTTTTAATTGAGCGATTTAATCAAAAGATATGTAGGGGCAAACCATTCTGCGTCTACCATCATGTCATTGGAATACCGATCAAACTACGCATTATTTCTAGTTTGGTGGGTTGCGATAAATATGGCGAACGGCACCAAAGGGCAGGGGCAAGCCCCGCCCTCTGGACTCCCGCCCCGTGGGGGACAGAAGCCTGTCCCCCACACCCCCTTGGCAACTTTAGTGGCTTGATACTGAGTGATATTCGGTTGCGCAGATTTCGTCTCACGTTGCGGGGGGGTGCGCAACCACCCAAATCTGTGGACTGGTGGCACGGTAGGTATGACGCTGCGCGTCCCGGGCTCATGGCGCTACGCGTGGTGGTGCGGAATTGGAGACGGATTGGGAGAGGTTTGGGTTAGCGATGGGAGACGCATTGGGTTTTGATGCCTCAGCCGCTCATTCCGATGACGAATCTGTGTAGTTTATTGAATATCACTCTGAACTCAGAGTGATATTCAAATAGTTCCCAAGATAATTTTCTCAGCTAGGGCACAGGTTCAAGCTATTTCTTGTTGCCCTCTTCAAGGTATTTGAGCCAGTCTTTACCGAGGCGCACGGTCACATCCGACTGCAAAGAACCGGTTGCATCTACTTTGATCACACCGATTTTCAGGGTGTCGCTGATCAATTGGGCCGCATCGATATTGCCTTTTTGGGCGACGATCTCTGTGCTCCAAATCGGATCGGGTCGGTCGTTGGTAAAAGCAATATGCTTGAAGCCCTGTTTTGCTAGGAGTTCCCCTAGTTGGCGAGCCATTTTTGGTCGGCCTGTGGCGTTTTGGATGCTCACATGCATTGTGGCTGGAGTGAGGGCAGGCAGTGCATTTTCGGGAGTTGGGGCACCAAAGAAGCGGGCACCGAGGCTAGCTGCCACTTCAGTCTGTGGAATCCAGTAGCTCACTTCGTATTCATGGGGACGGCTAAAACGACCCGGCAACATGACCATGCGCAGGTCTTTTTTGATGTCGATGCCCTTAGCAAATTTGGCCAGAGCAAAAATATCTTCGATGCTTAAGTTCGTATCGATATTTTTCTTGACGACATTCAAAATATCGCCGATTTTGACGAGGGTTTCAGGCTTGACGGCTCGGTCAGCCAGGGCACGTAGGAGGGCCTGTTGGCGTTGAACACGGCCAATGTCCCCAAGTTCGTCGGCGCGGAAGCGCAAGTACTGTTGGGCTTGCAGACCGCTCAAGGTATGCAAACCCTGGGGCAGATCGATATACAAGTGCTGAGAATCATCCCGGTAGTGCATCGCCTTCGGAATATAGACCGTCACGCCACCCAAAGCGTCGATCAACTCGATCACGCCTTGGGGATTGATGCGCACGTAGCGGTTGATCGGGGCACCGACTAAGTTGGTGACTGTTTGAGCTGCTAAGACGGGGCCGCCGTAGACGTTGGCGACATTGATCTTGTGAGCGCCGTGGCCGGGAATTAAGGTGCGGGTGTCGCGGGGAATCGAGATCACATTCACTTGACTGGCACTGGGGTCGAAGTGAATGAGCAGCATTGTGTCGCTGCGTCCGTTGAAGGAATTGGTGGGGGGGTGCCAGTTGCGGGCGTTTCCTTTGGCAGAAGCGACGATGTCCGTACCGAGAAGCAAAATATTCAGGGCATTGTCGAGATGCGCTTTCTCAAATTGGTCATTGATTTGCTTTTGTTCTGGGCTCAGAAAAGGCTGCCATCTGGAGACAAAAGCCATCCCTCCACCAACTGCTACACAGATACCGACGATCGAAATAGCAAGTGCGAGCCATCCCCTTGACCTTGATTGCTTGGGGTTCGCCTGCAAAGATTTACCCACTCAAAGACCTCAAGACAATGGCCATGATTATATCTCAAGGGACAATCTCTCCCATATCCATGGCATACTTCTGAAGGAAATCAAGAGAGGGTGTAATGCAGGCGGTGATCGTCGCAGGTGGCAAAGGTACACGTTTGCGTCCCTTGACCTACAGTCGGCCAAAGCCGATGTTGCCCCTTTTTGAACGGCCACACTTAGCTTGGTTGGTGGATCGTTGCTGTTCGGCAGGGATTACTGACATCATTATCAACCTCCACTACCAGGCGGAGCAGATCGAGAGCTACTTTAAAGATGGGGCGCATCTGGGTGCCAAGATCCGCTACAGCTACGAAACGAGTGCCCTCGATACCGCTGGAGCCGTAAAACTTGCCGAACCGCTTTTTAGTGGCGAACCGTTGGTGGTTTTCAACGCCGATATTTTGACCGACCTCGACTTGAAGGCTTTGATCCACTCCCACCAAGAGACAGGCGCAGTGGCGACGATCACTCTCACCCGCGTCGAAGATCCGACCGCCTTCGGCCTCGTCGAATTGACCGATCAGCAACGCGTCGTCGCCTTTCGTGAAAAACCGACTGCCGAAGAGGCCAAACGCTTGGGTATCGATACCATCAACGCCGGAACCTACGTCCTCGACCCGCAGATTTTTGCCCCGATTCCGGCTGGGGTGCCCTGGAGTTTCGAGCGCCAACTCTTTCCCCAACTCTTGGCCGATGGTCTCTTGGTCAATGGCTTTATCGCTGAAGGCTATTGGCTCGACATTGGCAATCCAGAGCGCTACTGGCAAGCCCACCTCGATATTCTTAAAAAAGCTTTACCTTACGCACTCAATGCCGTCGAAAAAGCACCGGGCATCTGGATCGGAGCGAATGCAGAAGTCCATCCCGGAGCGCGATTGGAATCACCTTGCTTTGTTGGGGACTACTGCCGAATCGGCGAAAATGCTGTTATTCCAGCTAAGACAATTCTTGGGTCTGCTTCCCTGGTGAATTGTCCCCTCAGCCCTGGGATCTATCCACCAGGATTGCTCGTGCCCTAGATTGTCTAGCGTTTCTTGACGGTTTTTGCCGGGGATCGCCCCTAGGCACTTATACTGGTTTGCAGGTTTGTTCGCACCTCTCGACTCTGCCCTTCGACACTGCTTCCGCTATGAGATCTGGCCCCCTATTCGAACTTCCGCTCAACGACTTCCAGATTCTGGGGGTTCCTCCCCACTGCGACGAAACGGCGATTGTGACCGCAGTGGCGGATCGGCTTGCCCAATTGCCTCGTCGAGAATTCTCTAGCCAGGTGATCGTCCAGCGCGAAGCCGTGATCAAAGAAGCGAGTGAAGTGCTCATCCATGCCCTTCAGCATCAAGAGCCGGTACTCGTCAAACACCTGACCGTGAGCAGTGATGGTCTAGCGGCAGGACTGCTGTTGCTCTACGAAGCAGGCTCCTATAAAGCGTTGCTAGAGCGCAAAAAAGAAGTGTTGGCGCTCAAAGACAACCAAGATCTGCGGCTCATCTTTGCCCTTGGCCATCGCGCCATCGCCGAAGAAGAGGATGAGCAGGGCAATCTTGAAGCAGCCTACAGTGCGCTCGAACTCGGAATTTCCACCCTGCGCGAAGGCAATTGTCTTCTGCCTGTGCAGCAAGAATTAAGTGCCTTGAGTAAGCGCTGGCGGCCAGAGTATATTCTGAGTCTTCTGGCTGGCGAAAAAGCGCGGGAAGCAGGAATGATGCATCTGTTGGCGATGCTTGAGGAGCGTTCCGGTCTCGAAGGAGACGGCAAAGATGGTTCTGGCCTCAGTCCCGACGAATTTTTTAAGTTTATGCAGTACGTTCGGCGGCAACTTACTGTCGTAGAACAGCAGGATCTTTTTGAGCACGAATCTTCTCGACCCTCCCCGGCAGCTCAGTATTTGGCTGCTCAAGCGCTGCTTGCCCGGGGATTCAGTCAGGCAGAACCCCAATGGATTCGACGGGCGCGGGGTCACTTGATCCGGCTCTCTCAACGCCAAGATGTCAACTTAGAACTTTCCGTCTGTGCCCTACTCCTCGGACAAGTCGAAGAAGCACTTAAAAACCTGGAGCGCTCCCAAGAAGAGCAACCGCTCAACTTTATTCGCAACATCTCAAACAATTCTCCAGATCTTCTGCCTGGACTGTGCCGTTACAGCGAAGAGTGGCTCTCCAACGAAGTTTTCCCGCTATTTCGGGATTTGCGCGATACATCGAGCAGCTTGCAAGTGTATTTTGGCAATCCAGAAGTCCAGAACTTTATCGATAAGGCTCAGACCCCGCCGACAGCTTCTGCGAACATGAGCCAGGCTGTACCACCATTGCCACCACCGGAGAAACGTCAACGCCGCCGCACTCCACTTCCGACTTTGCTTCCCGTCGGTGCTGCTTTTCTGGTCGCAGTTCTACTTTTAGGTAGTGGTTGGATGTGGAGCCAAAACACGCAAAAGCTAGATGCAGTTCCCCATCGGTCTGTGGCCAAATCCGCCAAACCTGAAACCGTTTCCCAGCCGCCCGTTGCGCAAGCACCCAAGCCTGAAACAGCCTCTCAACTGCCCGTCTCACCTGAACCCAAGCCAGAGACAGTTCCTCCGCAACCGGTTGCAACTGGGGCTAAACCTGTCGTTCTCCAAACAGCCTCCGCTGCCGTAGCCCCACCTACCGATGTAGCTCCTTCCGATGCACAGGTGGCAACCTTGCTCATGGATTGGCAACGGGTGAAGCAGCAAGCTCTCGGATCTACGTATCAAACCGACGGACTGGCCAAGTTACTGACTGGGCGAGCCAAACAGACTTGGCAAGCGAAGGCTTCTCAAGCCAAAGAAAACCAAGAGCACTGGCAGTACACCCTCAACAAACTTGACGTTGAGAAAATTTCGAAAGTCTCCGACAAACAACTGGCGGTGACTGCGGAAGTTTCCGAGATCGCAGATGTCTACAGTGCCAAAGGCAGAAAGTTAGACAACTCCTATACGCGCCCCTATCGGGTTCGCTATACGCTTCTCCACGAAGCCGACGGTTGGCGGATTAGCCGCATGGATCTGTTGTAGTGCCGGGGAGTCACGTTCATGGCCCAGCAGATGTTTTGGAAAAATAGCCGCCTGTACGTGGTGACAGGCTTCAACACGGCACAGTTAGCCTGCGAAACTGCCGCCGCTGAAAAGTTACGCATTCACTGGAAGACCGAGTACGAATTGGCACAACTTTTTCGGCGCGGTGGCTTTCAGTTGGTTCAGAAATGAGCGAGAAACTGCCAACCGTGATCTTGCCGGGCTACTTGGCTTCAAGTGGTGACTATGCAGATATGGCAAAAGCACTGACAAAACTTGGCTCCCCAACCTACATCGTGCCGATTCAATGGTACGGATGGGTGCCGACCATCGGGGATAAGCCCATGACCCCGATTCTGAAACTGTTGCGAGAGACTGTCGATCTCGCCCTCGCCAAAACCCCCGAAGCCGCTCAGGTTAACCTTGTTGGCCACTCCGCAGGTGGTTGGATTTCAAGACTGCTGATCGGGGAGCAGCCCTACTACAAACGCACCTGGAACGACCGTGAGCGGGTGGCAACGTTGATTACGTTGGGCACACCCCATGTCAGCAAAGAAAAGTACAGTCTCAAGAATATGACTTTTGTGAATGAGACTTACCCAGGCGCGTTCTACAAAGATCACCTGCGTTACGTCTGCGTGGCAGGTAAATCGATCTACGGTCAAAAAGGCAATTTCTGGCAGAATTTTACCTACAGCAGTTACGAAATGACCCTTGGCTGTGGCGCGTGTTGGGGGGATGGGATCACCCCCGTCGAATCGGCACACCTAGAGGGAGCGGAAAATCTTACCCTCGAAGGCATCCTGCATTCGCCACGGGGGGGACGCAACTGGTACGGTTCACCAGAAGCGATCAACGTTTGGAGCAGTTATCTACAGTGACGACTTGGCTTCATCACTTAGCAACCTGCCCAAGCACCAATACTTGGGCATTAGAACACCTAGCAACCTTAAAAGAAGGCGATGTTATTTTTACCGAGGAACAGACTGCGGGACGAGGGCAACATGGCCGCACCTGGCAATCACCCAAAGGCGTTTTAACCGCCAGTTTCATTCTTGAATCAGTCCTACTTTCGGGGTTTAGTTTGGCTGTTGGATTGGCTGTTATCTTTGCGGTTGAAGATCTCATGCCAGACTTAGCTGGCAAATTGCAACTGAAGTGGCCTAACGATCTGTATATTTCCGAAAGAAAACTGGGTGGCATTCTCTGTGAGGGCAAAGGCCAGAAACTTGTCATTGGTATAGGTTTGAATTGTCGTTCGGAGCTGCCTGTAGCAGAAGCGATTAGCCTTCATCAGCTCACAAATTTCGTGCCAGAAAATCTAGAACTACTCGAAAAACTACGTCAAACGCTTCTAGAAGCTGCTTCTTTAATCCGGGTTCAGGGCTTGACTCCTTTACTACCAGAACTGCGTCGTCGCGATCTCTTGGCAAATCGACAGATTACCATTACCTACAACCAGGAAACGCTTTTTGGTCAAGGCGCAGGCATTGATGCCCAAGGCCGGTTAATGATTGCCCTTGCCGATGGTCAAGTACGATCCTTTATGACAGGTAACGTCCAGTGGCGCGGACTGTGACCTAAGCGCTCAGAACTAAAATTCCACACCCCCATGAAGCTGCTCTCGTGCTGCCCCGAAACAATTTAGAGTTGCATATGCGTTTGCTCTATCAATCAATGATGCTTTTTGCGTATCAAAAATCTAGCATTTGCAAGTCGGGTTCTAGCCAACTGTGCTTTGCCTCGGAAGACCAGAGTCGCTCTGCTGTGTAGTATCTCAGGAGCCACTGCTTGTTGCATTCTTGGGTCAAGCTATCCACTGCTGCTGTCAGGGGAGTACCAGGGGTTTGCCCCTGGAGATAACTTCTGGCCTTGCACATGAACAGAATTGTGACTGTCTCGTGGTATCCGTTTGGATCTCCGCACTTTTGGTTGTATTGCTGGATATGATGGCGCACCCGTTGAAGGGCTAGATCAAATGGAAATCGCTGTAGATAGGTGGCCGCAACGCCAAGATGAGCCCGGTGCGTCCACCGCTCGTAGGGCCATCGACACTGCTCGAACTGCTCGACCATCTCCATAATTTCAGTATCGGAGTTAAAGGGAATATCAAGCTTTTGACGTGCCTCTGTCATCTGAAACTCCGAGAGGTTGTGACTATTCTACTTCTTCAGGAATGGCAAAAAAGTCTGCTTGTTCATCGAGAACGTGGTCTACTAATCCGGTTACTTCTGGAGAAACCAAGTCACTACGTTGCGCGTAGTCATCAGATTTTACAAATTGCTGAGTTGCTCAAATTCGTGATCGATGGCGGATTTTTGGTTGTCCCAATCTGTCGCAAACTGTTGCAACTGGACATCTACAGCAACCAAAGATTGGGCTGCGGTCTTCGTGTCCCAAGTTTGATGGGCACGTTTTAAAGCGGTCCAATGCTTAACTAGGCGCTTGATTCCAGCATCGATCTCGTTTACTTTACTTGCAGGTTCACCAGCCATGTTTGCATCACTGAATCGTCAAGAATAGGATAGTGCATCGATAAGAGTTTTATTCGCTTTTTGGTGAGTTGCGAGAAATATGGCGAACGGCACCAAAGGGAAGGGGCGAGCCCCTCCCTCTGGACTCCCACCCCGTGGGGGACAGAAGCCTGTCCCCCACACCCCCTTGGCAACTTTAGTGGCTTGATACTGAGTGATATTCGGTTGCGCAGGCTGACTGTC
>JACMLN010000100.1 GCA_014379585.1 Gloeobacterales cyanobacterium ES-bin-313
GCGCAGCACCAGTTGTGCCCCAGTCTCAGCTTCGAGCAACCGGAGGTTTTCTTCAGCAGGACCAGTGAGGTTAAGGGTGCTTGCAACATCGGGTAGGTGAATCGTCAGGCTTTCAGTCATGCAATCTACGCTGGTTTGTTCGTACAACTTTACCCCTGGGGACGGCTCCGAAGCCCCGTTCTTCAGAACAGCTTTTCGGTGCTCTGTACTTTCCACCGGAGCAACCTGTCCTGTGTCCGGTGAAGTACCTCGAATTTTTAACTGTTTGGCCGGATGGGTAGTAGTACCTGAGTTGCGAAAAATAGGACCAGTTCACCACTAAAGACAGGAGGGGTAGGCCGATGTAAGAGCTCAATACAGTCTTTATGCTCTGATCTGTCAATCTAACCGCCTGAGCAATGCAAAACGCCGGCCAGAGTCCGTGGAAGACACCCTTGTGGTGGCTCGTAGTCGCTGGACTAATCATCGCAGGGGGTGTTGGTATCTTCGTTTTCTTGCGCAGTCGCGCTCAGCCGCCAGCAGCGAAACTCCCCCTTCCCTCAGCTACCAGTGCACAACCCATTACAGCACTGGGGTATATCGAGCCCGAACAGGAACTCATTCAAGTCGCATCTCCCAGTGCCGGGTTTCGCTCGATCGTGACGCAGCTCAAGGTCAAGGCTGGAGATAAAGTGCAGGCCGGGCAAGTGATTGCCGTGTTGAGCAGCCGCGACAGTAATCAAGCAGCGGTATTAACGGCACAAGCGCAAGTCAACACTGCCCGAGCGCAACTAGACCAGGTAAAAGCAGGAGCTAAAACTGGCGCAATTCAAGCCCAGGCAGCACTGGTTACTCAAGCCGAAGCTGAACTTAAAAATTCTCAAGTTAACTTCCAACGGTATCAAGCCTTGTATGAAACAGGTGCAGTCTCCGCAGCGGAACGTGACAGTAGACAAGTGCAGTCAGAGGCTGATCAGGCTCAACGTGACCAGGCTAGGCAGACCTTACAAAGTATTGCTGAAGTGCGTCCCGTGGACGTTCAAGTCGCCGAGGTTCAACTCGCTACCGCACTTGCACAGCTTGACAAAGCAAAAGCAGATCTCGAACTCTCTTATATTCATGCACCCCGTGCCGGGCAAATTATTCGGATCAATACCTATCCTGGTGAACTGATTGGGGACGATGGGGTGGTCGAACTTGGGCAGACCAGTCGAATGTACGTATCCGCAGATGTGTATCAGAACGATATTCAGAAAATCCAGATTGGGCAACCGGTGCTGATTACCGGAGATGCTTTTAATGGCGAACTGTCAGGCACTGTTCGTGAAATTGGCTGGGAAGTGCGGGGACAGAGTGTAGAAAAATCCGATCCTCTCGCAGATGTAGATGCCCGTGTTGTCCAGGTAAAAATTCGCCTTCAAGATGATTCCAGTCAAAAAGTCTCCCGTTTAACCAACTTGCAGGTGCAAGTAGTGATCAAGCCATGAGGAAGAAGGTACCCCTCGCCTGGTTACAAATTGCCCACGCGAAAGTTCGCTTTGTCGTTGCTCTGGCCGGGATTGCACTCGCCTGTGTCCTCATCTTTGTACAACTGGGCTTTCAGGCCGCTCTCTACGACAGTTCGGTGAAACTACACCGGGTACTACGGGCTGATATCGTACTCATCAGTCCTATTGCACGGAACCTGACGGCTATGAATACCATTCCTCGCCGTCGACTGTATCAAGCCCTGGATACTCCCGGTATTGCTACCGTCGGAGCACTGTACATTGAAAATCTTACCTGGCGGCCCCCGGAAAATCCCAGTGTCATTCAGAACAGCACCGTTCTCGGCTTTGATCCGGCACAGCCTATGTTTACGCTGCCATCAGTGAATCGAAAATTGACTGAAGTTAGATTGCGTGACCACCTGTTATTTGATCAAGAGACCAAAGGAAATTATCCGCAGTTTATTGAACAGCTAAAGCAAGGTAAAACAATCACCATCGAAGCCAATAGGCGCCGTATAGATTTTGTGGGGCTTTTTAATATTGGTTCCTCGTTTGGCACGGATGGCTATATGGTTACCAGTGATTTAAATTTTCTGCGCTTATTCAGTAACCGTCAAAAAGCCAATGTAAACCTGGGCGTCATCACCCTACGGCCCGGTGCTGATGCACAGGTAGTTAAACTTGCACTTGAAGAGCAATTGCGCCAGGAAAACGATGTTCGGACACTGACGTATCAGGAGTGGGTTGATTGGGAGAAGAATTACTGGCAGACGGGTTCATCCATTGGCTTCATCTTTGGATTGGGGGTGGTGATGGGTTTTGTCGTCGGTATTATTATTGTTTACCAGATTCTCTACTCTGATGTCTCTGACCATCTAAAAGAATATGCCACGCTGAAAGCAATCGGCTATCAGCAGTCTTACCTTTTGAAATTAATTTTCCAGGAATCATTAATATTAGCTTCTCTTGCATTTATTCCCAGTTGCATAATCTCCGAAATAGTTTATGGTTTTTGTCGTAGTGTCACCCGTCTTCCTCTGGAGATGACCTGGTCACGCTCGGCGTTGGTTTTTTTTCTAACGATTGTGATGTGTATAGTCTCAGGTGCTATCGCGGTTCAAAAACTGAAGTCTGCAGACCCCGCCGATGTATTTTGAAAACAAGGAGATGCTGATATGGATGCAGATGCTCCCATTACTATTCGAGGTCTTAACCACTATTTTGGTCAGGGCCAACTCAAAAAACAGGCGCTATTCAATATTGACCTAGAGATTCAACGGGGGGAAATTGTGATTATGACCGGTCCTTCCGGCTCTGGAAAAACTACGGTACTGACGCTCGTCGGCGGTTTGCGCGGCGTCCAAGAAGGAAGTCTTAAAGTCCTCGGACAAGAACTATGCGGGGCGAATGAAAAACAATTAATTCAAACTCGACGTAATATTGGGTTCATTTTTCAAGCTCATAATTTGCTCAACAGCCTGACTGTTCGACAAAATGTACAAATGACCTTAGATCTTCAAGAAAATAGTGTAGATGAACAAGCTGAGGCAAACATCTTGACAGCAGTCGGCCTCGGAGAACGTCTCGATTATTATCCAGAAAATCTGTCGGGCGGACAAAAACAACGGGTGGCTATTGCGCGAGCTCTGGTGACGCGGCCTCAGGTTATTCTCGCCGATGAACCCACCGCTGCCTTGGATAGCAAGTCTGGGCGTGATGTCGTACAACTTCTTCAAAACCTTGCCAAAGAGCAAGGCTGCACGATACTACTTGTCACACATGACAATCGCATACTCGATATTGCTGACCGCATCATCAACATGGAGGATGGCAAGCTGGGGGGCAGTGATACCGTCGCTGGATACGTTGCGACTCATGATCCTAAGAGTCTTGACCGTCGCATGTTTATCGAATCAACAGGAACCGCTTAGAGCTTTGAGAAGCGGCAAGTAAGGACTGGCAAATATGGCAGCCTGGATACGGTCATGCAGATTCAAACGTCCCAGGATACTGGTGACATGGTTTTTCACCGTTCTCTCGGAAATATACAGCGTTTCCGCGATATGGCGATTCGTCGCTCCGGCAATTAGAAAACCAAGGACTTCACGTTCCCTGGGGGTGAGCTGTTTTAACTCTGGTGGCAACTCTTTGGGTTGGTCCGTGAGAAGCACCTCCGGAGTTGGGACCGCCTTGATGCCAGAAATAGCTTTTTCAAACAACCCTGGTCCCAGTTGTGTATAGCCTCGATGTGCCAACCGAATAGCCTGAGCGAGTTCCTGGGCATCTGTATCTTTTAAAAGATAGCCCACCGCTCCATACTGCATGGCCCGTGCAACATAGTCTTCGTCATTAAAAGTAGACAATACTAATACTTTTGTTTCCGGAAATTGCTGCTTTATAAGTTGAGTTGCAGCAACACCATCTAGCTCCGGCATCCTGACATCCATTAACACCACATCAGGCTGACTACATTTCACTTGCTCTAGCGCCTGCTGCCCATTCTCCGCTTCACCCACTACCAGCAGATCAGGATGCGCTTCGAGTAGCACTCTGAAGCCTTGACGCACTAAGGTCTGGTCATCCACGAGCAACAAGTGAATCATCAACTTACTCCTTTTAATGGAATCTGGGCTGTAATTAAACATCCTGCACCGGGTTGACTGACAAGATTGAGCTGCCCTTCTAAAGTGTTGATGCGTTCTTGCATACCCTGAAGTCCAAATCCTGGCAGATTTACTTCAGGATCAAAACCGATACCATTGTCCTTCACTAATACATAAAGGATCTGTTCACAGGTCACCACCTGGATCGTGACTTCGCTGGCCTGACTGTGTCGAGTAATATTGGTAAGCGCCTCCTGTAAGATTCTATAGACCGCTGTGCTGACTTCAATGGGTAATATTTGAGCCAAATTGAAGGTAAAGCTTGGGGCAATGGCAGTAGTCTGTTGAAATTCTTGAATCAGGTTGCCGATCGCAACTTCTGAGCATAGACCTTTTAAGGGGTCGGCACGCAGCATAGAGACAGATTGCCGGACATCCTGCAGTGCCTGGGTGCAGAGTTGTTTTGCAGTCTTGAGGAAGGAGTCTGCCTGCTCGAATTGGGCCGCGCGTAAAAGGAGCAGTCCACTGTCTAATTGAATGCTTTGCGCTGTGAGTGTATGGCCTACGGAGTCATGAATTTCCCGTGCGATACGATTGCGCTCCTGTAGTGTTGCCTGGTCCTCAATGAGCAGGGCATACTGGCGCAACTGTTTCAAGGCAAGGGACAGTTTTTCGCGACTCTTCCTCTCTGAAAGCAAAGCGTTTACCAGAAGAAATACAAATAGCACCATCAGTCCAAAATAAATGACCAGGTTGATTTTGATGATCAATTTATTATCGTAAGGCAGCTGAGCGTTAGATAACATGGCGATCGCTATGCCAGGGAAAGCACGAACCAGTAGCTCACTTAATGGGGTCAAAAAGAAAAGATTCAAGATAAATAGACATAGATTACTTCCGACAACCAGCAAACGACCCGGCAGGTCAAATATTTGACAGCTGCGGATTACAATAATGACGACTAGAAGTAGAAAAGCAGGGATCGATTCACCCAATAAGTTGGGCACCCAAATTAAAGCAAACATTGCGAACGTATAGAGTAGTTGCTGAAATAACTGTGGCGCAGGTAGTTTCAATCCCATCCAGCCAAATATCACAGCACATATCAAGGCGAGAAGCGGAAGTGGACCTGACGGCTGTATAAAGACGAGAGTTAATGCGCTGGAGGTAGCTATCGCTAACAAAATCCATTCCAGGTAAAGCAGTAAATTTGCTGAAGTATGCAGGCGCAACATGGGCAGTACCTTTCATGGCAGAGATAGACGTCTCAGCGTTAATAGTAAGACAGGGAACTTGTCCTCGGCCAGGATCGGCAGTCTTTTGGTATGTCATGCAGTATGTCGGATTCTGGGAGGGGAGTTTCTCTAGATGTCTTTCCCTGTAATGCATCTTCCCCGACTGACTCGCTGATGGTGTTGTAGATAGTGCGCTGAGTTTTGGTCGTCGTCCTGGTACCTTGCTGCTGAAAAATAGGACCAAATTTGGGCGGTTGCGTCCGATGCACTGAAAGGAGGAGATTTCTTAGGATTTGAGAGCAGGTTGAAAAGACCTTGTGATCCCGATAAGGAGTGATTCTGTGCTCAAATTCTTGCCCCTTTTACCCTGTCTTCTCGCTCTAAGCTTGTCCTGCTCTAGTCCCCTCCTGGCCCAGGCCACAACCGTCGATGGAAGCTGGAATGTGGCGATACCTGCTGCGAAGTCGAATCCCAAAATGGATCTGGTACAGAAGGGAAATGTCCTCAGCGGTACTTTTTATGGACCGCGTGGCGATGCACCGATTACCGGGACAATCGAGGGTCAACGTGTCAATTTCACTGCTGAAACAAAGGGGGGACCTGCCAAATTTGATGGGGTACTGGAAGGCAACACCATGAAAGGCAAGGCTAACCTGCCGCGGGTTGGTGCTTCTGATTGGACAGCCGTCAAGCGATAAAGTCTTGAACCAGCTAGAGCTAGAACTGAAAACTATTCTTGCCGGAGTCCAGTTGCAAGGAATCCCCGGCCTGCGAGGCCGGAAAGGCTATCAGTTTTCCAGCTCCAAAAGGGCAGCCGGCTGCAATCCCCAGGCCGTGATCGCAGCCAGTTCTTCTGTATAAGAACGGCATTTTTTGAATTTTGCACCTGAGACCCCCTGGACACGCATCTGGCACTCGTTCCAGGTCGCCTGCCGCACCAGCTTTCCCTGCACCAGGCTGAGATAGGTCGTTCCATTGGCCCGGCCGGTCGCAGTGGTAGTCGGACTGCTCTCAAAATTGGCGACGACCATGTTTGTGCCTGGTGGGGATTGTTTGCGGGCGACTGCCTGGGCCAGGTCATTCGCCCGCTCGTTCTCGGGATGTCCGGCGTGGCCGCGCACGTGTTCCCACTGCACCCACTTCCCGGCTAGTGGTTCGAGCGCTTCCCAGAGGTCGCGGTTTTCGACCGGTTTGCCACCGGCGGTAATCCAGCCGCGCCGCTTCCAGCCCGGTAGCCACTCGGTGATGCCCTTGATCACGTACTGGCTGTCGGTGAGCACCCTGACCGGCTGACCGGCCCCCACCCGCCTGAGACCTTCAATCACCGCCTGCATCTCCATGCGGTTGTTGGTCGTGTGCGCCTCGTATCCAGTCAGTTCTTCCGC
>JACMLN010000101.1 GCA_014379585.1 Gloeobacterales cyanobacterium ES-bin-313
CCAGACCCGAAGGCAGAAGAGAGAATGTAGTTATCCCGAATGTTCATGGACGCATTTGTGTCCGCATGCGTCTTGAAGTTACACGCTTTGCAGTGAAATCGGGATTTGCAACGATTGGCCTTACTTGTGTGGTGGCATCGATTGCATTTTTGACTGGAATAGCGCGGGTCTACGAAGACAACTCGCTTTCCAAGTGCCTCAGCTTTGTAGCTCAAGAACATTTCAAATTGGTGGAATGTCCAACTCGATAGCCACTTGTTCAACTGCTTACCCCGACGCTTTGCACGAATCCCTGATAGGTCTTCAAGCACAAAAGTCGTGAACTGAGGTTGTCGGGCAAGCTGTTTGCTGAGGCAGTGGTTTTTGTCGCGCATGAACCGCTTCTCGCGTCCACTCATCGCCCTTAAGCGACGTTTAGCGCAGAGAGTGCCTTTTTGCTGCAACTTCTTTCGATTGTGCAAGTATCTCCGCTGCACGGCTCTGACTTTATTGCCAGAAAGGAATTGACCGTCTGAGGTACTGACGAGATGATACAGCCCTCGGTCAAGCCCTTGGATACCTTGTCCTGCGCCCCGAAGGAAGCCCTCTTGGGGGGCCTGTATTTCAGGTGTGGCAGTCTCAAAGACTAACCGCACCCAGAACCGCTTTTCTCGGTCATAAGTGAGAGTAGCCCCCTTAAAATCCCAAGTGTCGAATACCTCCTTAAAGCAATCAGGCACATCAAGTACAACAGCCACTCTTCCCGCCATAGATGACAGGGTGAGTTGCTTGCCTCGAAGGGTCATAGTCCGCTTGTCGTAGCGCAGTCCTGAAGCAGGTTTCTTGCGACAAACACGCTTGAACTTCGTGGCC
Source organism: Gloeobacterales cyanobacterium ES-bin-313 (assembly GCA_014379585.1). Classification (GTDB taxonomy): domain Bacteria; phylum Cyanobacteriota; class Cyanobacteriia; order Gloeobacterales; family Gloeobacteraceae; genus JACMLN01. Next base: position 853 of record JACMLN010000101.1, read on the forward strand.
TTAACAGCCTCCATTGCCGTATCCCGCACTGCTTGAACAAAAGCCGATGGCACTTCAGGATGCTTTGCTCTGAGTTCAAAGTACAGAGCATCGTGGGCTTTCGACTTATTGTAGGTACCGTTTTCAATAGCCCAGTCAACGTGTGTGTTGAATATCTCAGCACATTGCGCCATAAGCGGCAAAAACCTCTCAGAGGGCAAGTTGGCAAGTATTGATACGGTTCGCTTCACAGGGTATAGTGGGTGGGCACCTTTATATATTATGCTAGTATGCAAGATAAGTCAAGTTCTCACGCTATGCATTCGATAGGCTATCACCTCATCTGGTGCCCTAAGTACAGGCATCCTGTCCTGGTAGGTGCAGTAGAGATTGAGCTAAAGCGCATCCTTGCTGAAACCTGCATAGCCTACGATTGGGAGCTTGAGGCGCTCGAAATCATGCCAGACCATGTGCATCTGTTTCTCCAGGCTGACCATCTCACGGCACCTGTCACTATTGCTAAAACCCTGAAGTCAATATCAGCGGTTCATCTGTTCAACAAATTTCCAAAATTGAAAGCGCGAAAGTTTTGGGGTTCAGGCTTATGGAGTCGAGGGACGTACTATGCGAGTGTTGGACATATCTCCGAGGAGGCCATCAGGCAATACATTGAAACTCAGAAGGATAGGGAATAACTCTGGTGTTCAATGAGGTGCCCCGCAGGAAACCCTCTTGGGGGTCGCTATCATCCCCCGGCACAAGGCCGGGAGTCTTCCCGCTCCCCTTCATAAAGGACAAGAATTAAAATAGCTCTAGAAAACCGAGGCATAGATGGATACCCCCCATACAGGCACCCGTTTCATCACGACGACAGAATTTGAGGCTGCTTTGCCCGAACTCCTAACATCTCCTCAAACAGAGGGTGTCTTGGAAATGATCGTGGTTCGCCCAAAGAAAAATGAACGCCGGGTCGTCCAGGAAATCTATCTGGCTTGCGAGACAGGAATGGAGGGAGATCGCTGGCTTAAGTCTGATCCTGTGCCGAAGCCCGCAGCGCAGATCTCATTGATGAATTCCCGTGTTCTGGAGTTCATTGCTATTGAAAGGCATCGCATGGCACTGGCTGGAGATAACTTGATCGTCGATTTCGATCTCAGTGAGAACAATCTTCTTCCTGGGCAAATCTTGGTGATTGGGGAAGTACTTCTCGAAGTGACATCTGAACCCCATCGGGGCTGCCGGAAATTTAATGAGCGATTCGGCAAGGACGCACTAAAGTTTATCAATCATCCCTGGCGCAGCGCACTCCACCTACGCGGAATATACGCCCGTGTTGTCAAGCCCGGTATTGTTCGGGTCACAGACAAAATTCGCAAAGCTGATACAGCACCGTCTATGTAAGAAATAAGAAAAATATAATTACTTGTTAAAACTTAATCTCAGCAACTCCACAACATAGCGCTATCAGAATGAGCGAAACTGAACCTCAAGAGCTAGAACTACCCAATCGCTGGCAGGAAATTCGAGCAGATGAAATATACTGCTCTTCTGAGGGTAGAAATGTTTCATTCAGTGAAACTCAATTACAACTTGGCATTTTGTACGATTCCCTCGGTAAACATCTCAAAGCGATCAACAAAGGAATTGTTTCTCCAAAAGGCAATAGTGGCCTCGTGCCTTCTGAAGAATCTGGATATGAGTTCAAGTCTAAAATTCTTGGTAAAGGTGGCGATCGGCGGTTTCACGGCAAAATAGTAGGAGGCATCCTCCACTTCCCAGGCAAGATGACCAATCACTAAGGGGCAGTTCTGTGACTAGCACACTTAAAGAGCATCCAATCTGGCGCAACGTCGCCCAGACTCTAGAGCAAATCAACCCTCAGCAGATTGCCCTTCAGCATCTACAAGCCTGTCAAGGCGAAATCAATGGCTACTGGGACGAAAGCGACCAATTCTACGAAAAAATTCGATTTGTGCATACTCTTTCGCCAGAACTCATCAGCAGTTCTATTGGGGTCGCACAGACTGGTAATTCTCACTGGTTGCAACTGAAATACGCTCTCACTATTTCATCGACTGAGCCGACCATCGCAGATCCAGACTTCAAAACAACACTCGGAGAACTAAGCTTGATCTTGGACGATAGTTTGGAGGTTATTGACGAAAATTGGGTTATTGATGTCAATTCCCCTTATGTTTTAGCGATTTAGCTAGCTGCGACAATCACCAAAATTTGTCCAACTGTCACTAAGCGACCTTGAGTGCAGTAGACACCAAGGACTGTACCTGCGACAGGTGTGGTCACGGAGACTTCCATCTTCATGGATTCCAAAATCACTAACGAATCCTCAGCTTCAACAACGTCACCCACTTTGACAAGAATCTGCCAAACATTTGCGGAGATGTGCGCTGTAACTGCCGTTGCACCTTCGGGAACTTGGATGTCCTCAGAATCTTCAACGGTTGGATCACTAAAATCTTCAACTACTGGGGGAAGCAAAGCCCAACGCTCTCGTTCTGCCTCAAAAGCAGCCTGCTGATTCGCTTTGAACACAGCGATATCTTCGGAAATTTCACTCAGGAATGCGTTGTATTTTTTGAGGCTGAACACTTCTTCTTGAATCTCTAATTTGAATTTCCCCTGCAGAAAATCTTCGCGATGCCGAAGCAACTCAGCGGCAGTTACAGGATAAAAACGGATCTGGTCGAAGAATCGTAATAACCAAGGTTTGCCCTCTGGAAAATCATCAGTTACTTTGAATCGATTCCAAACTTGGACTGTCCGCCCAACAAACTGATAACCGCCTGGGCCTTCCATGCCGTAAATGCACATATAAGCACCCCCGATGCCAACCGCATTTTCCGGTGTCCAGGTGCGGGCAGGATTGTACTTTGTTGTCACCAAGCGATGACGGGGATCAATGGGTGTGGCAACGGGTGCCCCTAGATAGACATCGCCTAAACCCAGGACAAGATAACTGGCTTGAAAGACAATTTCTTTGACTTTCTCGATACTTTCGAGGCCATTGATACGGCGAATAAATTCAATATTGCTGGGGCACCATGGCGCGTCGCTGCGAACCGATTGCATGTATTTCGAGATGGCCAGAAGGGTCGATTCGTCCTCCCAAGAAAGAGGCATGTGGATGATCCGAGTCGGAACTTCCATCTCTTCAATGGCAGGAAGACGCTTTTCAGCATCGACGAGTATTTCCAATAGCACTTTTAACGGAAGAGGGCGACTATCGTAATGAATTTGGAGAGAACGAATTCCTGGAGTGAGTTCAAGCATTCCAGCAACAGGATGAGCCAGTAGCCAATCCATAAGGGCATGTACCCGAAAACGCAGATTGAGGTCGAGAACCAGTGGGCCATACTCGACCAGCAAGTATTTGTCTCCGCTGGGTCGATAGACAACAGCAATTTGATTTTCGGATTCAGGAATTTGATGTATAACAGCAGATAGTTCTGATGGATTTTCAACTGATAAAGATGGCATCGAAAAAGTTGACTGCCTGTCAAAATCTTCTTCTTCGGCCATTGATAGTTCAAGTTGATCTAAAGAGTCAGCTCCAAGATCACTGTTGACCGAAGAGTCACCAGATAAAAGCGTTCTTTCATCCTGGAGGGAAAAAATGACTTGATCTTGCTCACACTCTCGCTGAACTGCTTCTTCAACACTGAGACGGTGAAAACGAACAGTATCCCCTGGCTTTAGCTGACCAATTTTCCAAAGTTCTGCTTGAATAATCGTCGCCGGACACACGAAGCCACCGAGACTAGGGCCGTCGGGACCAAGAATAACTGGCATATCTCCTGTGAAATCGACGGTGCCGATTGCATAGGCATTATCGTGAATGTTGGAAGGATGCAGTCCGGCCTCGCCTCCGTCTCTGCGTGCCCATTCTGGCTTTGGGCCAATGAGGCGTACCCCGGTGCGGGCTGAGTTGTAGTGAATCTGCCAAGCAGTATTGAAAAATGTCTCAATGTCTCGATTGGTGAAAAAGTCTGGTGCTCCGTGGGGGCCATAAAGAACACCGATATCCCATTCACTTTTGTATTCAGGAATCAAGGTTGTGGGAAGTGCCTGCATGGGTGGCGTTCTGCGGCTAGGGTGCAGAAAAAGCACATCTCCAGTCCTGAGGGTACGCCCACAATGGCCACCAAATTGCCCAAGCGTAAATGTTGCTTTGCTTCCCAAGTAATCGGGAACGTCGAATCCATCATGGACAGCTATATAAGTGCGGTAGCCGTTTCCTCGGATCGCTTTGAGCCTCAGGGTACTCCCAGCTTTGATGCGAAGCACTGTCCAGAAAGCGACCGGGGTGCTGTCGAGCGTCGCTTCCATCGGTGCCCCAGTCAGGCAAATGAAAGTATCGATGTTGAAGCGCAGGGTTGGGCCAATGACTGTGCATTCAAGCCCAGCTAAGCCTTCTGGGTTGCCTAGCAACCGATTCGCCAGTCGAAAAGCCAGGTGATCCATCGGCCCCGAAGGAGGAACCCCAATATCCCAATAACCAATCCGACCTGGATAGTCCTGGATGGTCGTCTGGGTGCCCGGATCTAAAACATCGATAGTATTCGGGGCGTAGTGGAAGTAATTTAAGAACTGGGTAGTCAGATCCCCTGCGGAGAAAAGATGGTGATCGAGGATTTGGCGGAGGTATTCCCGATTGGTGGCGATTCCAGCCAGGATGGTGCCATCAAGGGCAGTTTTGAGCTTCGCAATCGCTACCTCTCGGTTTTCACCCTGCACAATCAACTTGGCAATCAGGGGATCGTAGTAAGGGGTGACTTCGGTGCCAGACTCGACCCAGGTATCGCAGCGCGTGTCCTTGGGAAAGTGAACTTTGCTCAGCAATCCCGAACTGGGCTGGAAATTTTTGTGGGGGTCTTCGGCGTAGAGACGCACTTCGATGGCGTGACCCTTCGGATTCGGAACATCGAAGGAGAAGGTTTCTCCAGCCGCTTGGCGGAGCATCCACTCCACCAAGTCGATGCCATAAATTGATTCGGTGACTCCATGTTCGACTTGAAGACGGGTATTGACTTCTAGGAAATAGAATTCCTGGGTGGCTGCATCGAGCACAAATTCGACGGTGCCCGCCGATTGATAATGCACTGCTTTACCAAGGCGAATAGCGGTGGCTGAAAGTTGGCTGCGTAGCGCATCACTCAGACCCGGTGCTGGGGTTTCTTCGATCACTTTTTGGTTCCGGCGTTGAACCGAGCAATCCCGTTCCCGAAGCGCTACGACATTTCCCTGGCCATCCCCGAAGATCTGAACCTCGATGTGCCGTGCCTGTTCCACAAACTTTTCGAGGTACACCCCACCATCGCGAAAGTTATTTTGGCTCAGGCGTTGCACCACCGGGAACGCTTGATTCAAAGCCTCTGCATCTGCACACAGCCTAAGGCCAATGCCACCCCCACCTGCCGTGCTTTTAAGCATGACGGGATAACGGATCTGCTCGGCAGCACGAAGCGCAGCTTCCAGGTTTGCAAGGAGGGTTGTACCAGGAAGTAGAGGAACTTTATTTTGCTGCGCCAATGCCCGTGCCTGGTGCTTCAGACCAAACTGGCGCATCTGCTCTGGGGTCGGCCCAATAAAGGCGATCCCAGCGGCAAGACAGGCTTCGGCAAAATCCGCATTCTCACTCAAAAAGCCATAGCCGGGGTGTATTGCCTCCGCTTTTGTTTCCTGAGCCACTTCCAAAATCCGTTCGTAGCGCAGATAGCTCTCCGCCGCTGGTGCTGGACCGAGACAAACTGCTTCGGTGGCAAGGGAAACGTGGGCAGCATGGACATCTGCCTCCGAATAGACCGCAACCGAGGCAATACCCAGGCGATCCAGGGTACGGATGATTCGGCAGGCAATCTCGCCCCGGTTAGCAATCAGAACTTTGGTGAACATGAATTAGGACGCTTCCGAAATGATCAGGCGAATTGGGGTTGGATTGTAACCGTTACAGGGATTATTCATCTGGGGGCAGTTGGAAATCAAAACCAGGCAATTTATCTCAGCACGCAACTCGACGACACTGCCGGGATCGGAGATACCATCGACAATTTCAAGGGTGCCATCTGGGGAGACAGGCACATTCATGAAAAAGTTAATATTACTCACAATATCGCGCTTGCCCATACCGTGCTTGATCGCAGCACCAAGAAAGTTTTCAACGCAGGCATGTTGATATTTTTTGTCTAGGCCAAAGCGCACGGAATTGCTTTCGCAACTACAGGCACCCCCGCTCGTATCGTGCCGACCACAAGTGTCGTTGAGCACCGTCATCATCACATTCAAGTCGTTGGAAATTAACTGCGATCCTGTCGTGACAAAGATATTGCCCTGATTGCGAATCGTGTCAGGAGCGCTGTAACGCTCGCTGGTATCGTCGGCATTGTAGACGAGAAAATCGACTGCCTGGTTGCCGCCAAGATCCACAATTTTAAGGGTCTGCCCCTTCTTGACCACGTAAGACCAATCGAGCCTAGCGGGATGAACCTGGTCGTAAATGACAGTTTGTGTTTCCATCGGAGTATCCCCTATACAAAGAGTGCGTCAGTATTCACGAAGCCCCGGAGTGCTTCGGGATTTGCATTGCGACAGAGATCATCTGCACCTGGTGGTGCTGAATTATAAACGATTACCCGAACAGGCTTCGGATCGTAAGTTGGGCTGGGATCGAGCGGATTTGGACAGTTAGAAAGGACTGCCAAAACATTCATCTCTGCACGCAGATCGACGAAAGTTCCTGGCACCTCACTGCCACTGATGTAGGCAATCTTGCCATCGGGATCGACGGCAATCTGGGCGAAGAAATTCAGATTGGGCATGATATCTCGCTTATCCATATTGTGCTTAGCAAGCGCGAGCAGGAAGTTGCTTCGAGAGTTTTTGAACTCGCCCTCTCCATACTTTTTGGCATTCGTAATAGGGTTGCTACAACCACCGAGGGTGTCATGATATTCAGCCGTATTCTCGGTGATCGAAAAGAGGACTCTACCCATATCTGAATAGATCACCATGCCTTTTTTCAGAAAAGCATTGAATTGAATTTTGGCAGTGTCAGCAGCATTAAAACGTTCGATCGAGTTGTCTGCGTTGTAGCAAAGAAAAGCGACACCTCGCGAGCCTTCGGGAGCAAGAATGCGCAAAGTTTGCCAGCGGTTAATGTTGCGGTGCCAGTAGGATCCACCAGGAACGATCTCGTCGTGAACGATCAAAGCTGGATCGATGTCTGTTGCCATGATTGAACTCTCCTTTGTGATTGGCGCTGGTCACGTCAAAAGCAAAAGCCCAGGAAGCGCCAGCAAGTCGTTGCTGTTGTGCTCTCCCGGGCTTTTATCCCGCCGTGTGGCCAATTTCTAAAAACTGGCTGCTTCTCTCGGACCAGACATCCCACAGATCGGAACCCTAGAAGCGTATGTTTCACAGTCTACTTTAGTGATAGAACGCTTCATAAAGATGTATCAAAGCTTACCGCTTGACGCTTTGTTAAGCGTTGTGACACCATAGAGAACCCAATGGGGAATAGTGTAATCGGCAACACGTCAGGTTCTGACCCTGAAGACTCTAGGTTCGAGCCCTAGTTCCCCAGTTGATGAAGCGCCACAGTGATTGGATGCAACTTGCCCTCGAATCCGCCCGTTCAGCTTCAGAACAGGGTGAAGTGCCTGTCGGTGCTGTGATCGTCAGTTCTGACAATCGTCTTTTGGCCGTTGGGGCGAACCGCCGTGAGCAAGATTGCGATCCCACAGCCCACGCCGAAATCGTCGCCATTCGCGAAGCCTGCCGACTCCGCCAAGACTGGCGGCTGCCAGACTGCACCCTCTATGTCACTTTAGAACCTTGCCCGATGTGTGCAAGTACAATTCTTCAAAGCCGAATTGCACTCCTCGTCTATGGTTGCGATGATTTGAAAGCAGGTGCAATCGCTTCGGTTCTCAATTTACCCAACGATCCCAGCAGCTTTCACCGTTTGCAAGTGATCTC
>JACMLN010000102.1 GCA_014379585.1 Gloeobacterales cyanobacterium ES-bin-313
AAATTGGATCGGGTAGAGTCTAATCTGAATAGCCGTGACCACCTGCGCAAGGGTCGCAACCACCCCGTCTACCTCCTTAAGGCACTGAAGACTTACCAGTCCGGTGGTGCTTTGGGCCGTAGCCAGAAGAACTGGAATCCCGTTCCTCGGATCGTGGACATTCTCGAGAAGGCAGTCACGCTCAGTTTTGAAGTGACAGAGCCGACCGGAAAGGTCTTCATGCATGCGGTGGACGTTTCAGGTTCAATGTCCTGTGGTGCGGTGCCTTCTGTGAACTTGAGTTGCTGCGAGATCGCGACAGCGATGGCGTTGGTGACGGCAAAGGCCGAGCGCAACTACATGATCCGTGGTTTCGCTACGGACTTCCGCGACCTCAAGATCACTGCCAAGGATAGCTTTGGGTCTGCCCTTGCCAAGGCCAGCAACCAGAACTTCGGAGCGACCGATGCGGCAGTGGCCTACGAGTGGATGATCCAGAATCGCTTCAAGGCAGACGTGATCTGCTTCTGGACAGATTCTGAGTCTTGGGCGGGTCGCAAACACCCCAGTGTTGCACTGGCCGAGTACCGCAAGAAGGTCAACCCCCAGGCCAAGGCGGTCTACATCACCTTGACTCCTTACGGCCAGACCCTCGCGGATCCTCAGGATCCAAATTCCTGGGATATGGGTGGTTTCGATCCTGGAACACCCCGGATCATCCAGATGATCGCCAAGGGCGAGGTTTGACGCTCTCATTGACGTGCTAGCATACGCTGGTTTCAGTCTCGGTCGCTGGGTTATGTCTGTCCGAATGTTCATGTGTTGGCTACTGCTTGCTGGGTTGGCGATCGCTCCAAGTCGCATCGAAGCCCAGACAGTTCCTGTCTCCCCGTTGCAATTAAGCGCCGAGCAACTCGCCTGTATTGACCGCAAGGTTCAGGGCAGTGAGGAGTTTCGAGCAAAAGCGGAACCGAATGCCCAAGGGGAATATTTGATCGACCTCGGCGCAGGCGAAGCCCAAGAGGGGAACTGGTGGCGCGCCCGAAAGTGCCGCCCCGACGAGCAGGGGTTGCGCGGCGGCAATAAGCTGGCTCCGAATCTTGCTCCCAGCGCACCTTCTTTACTGTTTGCACTTTTCGATAATTCGAGCAGTCGAACTTTTTTCCAAACTGGCTACTGCAAGAGTTCGCCGCTGCGCGCCGATGCCTTTTTGACCGTGGATCAAGCCGTGATCGCCTGTGCCCGTGCCTTACCCCAACCGCTCGCATCCAAGGCAAAGCCATGAAAAGAATATTATTGATACTTTCTGTCTTGCTGAGCGTGCCCTTTCCGCTATTGGGCGCTGGGATCGACTTTGAAACTAAGGGCAATACAGAAATTTATAAATTGCGTCTGGTGGAACGGCCTGGGGAAGTTCAATGGGTCCGCATCGAAAAAACAGGGGCAGTCCTGAAATTTGTGCCGACTTCCCAGCAGGCTGGCAAGTGGTTCGACCATCCAGCCACACGGGTCAGTGTCTTGCCACGTCAGTGCCCACCGACCCGCTCGCCCCTCGAAAAGCTTCAGTCTCAGATGACAGCCTTCAAGCAAAAATCGATTGGTGCTGAGCAATATGGCCAGTCTAAGCGGGACTTTTTGGCAGAGCTATCGGTTCCTCAGTTATCAACATGTACAATTTCCGGGGTGGACTCAGTCGTGCTCCCTAAGGAAACAGACTTCTCCGCAGGTGCGCGGATCACCCTCGATTTTGTTCAGGTCAATAAGCTCTGGACTTTGACTTTCGAACTGATGCCGGAGGCGAATAAGCTGGCGGTGCGGGTACTCTCGACTTCGCCATAAACAGAACAATACTTCTGGAGACCAATTGTGCGACAAATATTATTGATGGCAATACTGCTGCTCACGGCCTTGCCCGCCCATGCAGAAACGAAGAGCGTCAAAGCCCAGGTGAGCGGTGGTCTACTTGAGATCGGTGTCGATTACGTGCGCCTCGATAGCAATGGTGCGCAAGTAAAAGTGACCCACACGACGCAAACTGGCCGTCAGATTTTATTTATACCGATCTCTGAGTGGGCTGATCATCCGGTGGTCAGCGTCCTCTTCCGGCCAGACGGCTGCCAAGATCTTCAAGGGGATAGAGCGAAGCGCAGAGCTACCCTAAAGTCCGCATTGGATCAAGGTTTGATCACGGCTACTGAGTATGCCGAGGGTGAAAATTCAATCCGCAGCAACGCTGGAGAGTCTGGCCGCCTCGGATGCCTGATCCTCGGTACCAACACTGTCACACTTCCGTCAGGTATCACCCTGAGCCAGGGAACCTGGACAGTCCTCTACGAACTCAACGAGGCAAGCCGACAGTTTGTGACTTTTCGGGTACCATCAAGAGAAGATACAAATATTGAGAAAGAAGTGCTCAAGAAGTCTGCGGTTGCTGGGTCAACTGAAATGAAATGATCCAAGCTTCTTCCAAAATCGAGGCTAACTGAATGCTGGCGCGCTCAAGACACTGAAACCTGAAAGTTTGTCAAGGATACTTAGGCTATAGAATATCCATACAATTTTAGGCTGAAATCAAGATGGAAATAGATTTTTTAGGATTCGTGGCAGCTTTTCTCACAACAGCCGCTTTTGTACCCCAGGTTTTGAAGATTTGGCAGACTAAGTCAACCAAAGATCTTTCATTGCCAACGCTGCTGACATTTATCGCCGGGATTGCAATGTGGCTTATTTATGGTTTATTCGTTCACAGTGCACCCATTATTGTTGCGAATATTATTACATTGGTTTTGAATCTAGTGATTTTGCAGTTTAAATTGAAGTATGGATAGTCGCTATGATGTCGTGCTTTATGGAGCAACTGGCTTCGTTGGCAAGCAAACGGTGCAGTACTTTATTCAACATACTAAACCCAGTGAAGTGCGTTGGGCGATTGCGGGTCGCAACCGCCAAAAACTCGAATCCCTGAAGGCAGAACTTGGGGTCAATGTAGATGTCTTAATTGCTGACACTACTGATCAGCCTGCCCTCGATGCAATTGCATCCCAAACCCGCGTCATTTTAAACACCGCAGGGCCATTTGCCCTCTACGCAAATGGCCTCGTCGATGCTTGTGTTCGATTTCAAACGCACTATGTCGATATCACTGGTGAAACGCCTTGGGTGAAAGCGCTGATTGACCGCTACCACGAACAGGCTGCATCCACCGGAACACGCATTATTCCTTGCTGTGGTTTTGATTCCGTACCCTCGGATCTGGGCAGTTTCTTGATGGTTCAGTTCATGAAACGAGAATGGGGTGTTTCCTGCCGATCGATAAAAGCCTATTTTCAGATGGTTGGAGGCTTGAATGGCGGCACCTTAGCTTCTGGACTGAATCTGTACGATTCTGGGCAAGTCGATCAAGTCAGCAATCCCTTTCTCCTGGATCCACCTGGTGAACATTCCAATGCGGAGTCAGAGCGCAATCGCGATCCAGAGGTTCCGGAGTATGCTGCTGAAGTGGATACCTGGGTGGGACCGTTCGTCATGGGTGCAGTGAACACGCGTGTCGTGCGCCGCAGTTATGCCCTCTATTCCCAATGGCAAGAGTCTTACGGTTCGCAATTCACCTACCAAGAATATCTCAAGTTCGATGAACCCTTTGCGTGGTTACAGGCTACTGGTGTCGCGGCTGGTTCTGCCCTATTTGCCGGAATCATGCAGCAAGTTCCACTACGGCCATTGCTACAAGCGCTGCTGCCTAAACCCGGCAGTGGCCCTTCTGAGCAGACCATGAACGAAGGTTGGTTCCGCTGTGAACTTTTAGGAATCGCAGATGATGGGCGCAGAGTGAAAGGACAGGTTTATAGCCAGGGAGATCCAGGGAACCGTGCTACCGTCAAATTCCTCTGCGAGTCGGCCCTCAGCCTCGTCTTGAACACCGATGCGTTGCCGGGTGGGCAACAGCGAGGCGGTATTTTAACTCCTGCCACTGGTCTTGGAGAAGTTCTGGCAGAAAGGCTGCGCAGAGCCGGGATGAGCATTGAGGTTGGTGGTGGTTAGACACCAAGACTCGACCATCGAAGCAGGGCATGGCTGCTTTCCCATCCAGGTTTTCTGTTCTGCTTAGGCTTTCGATTCCTTCAACATGTGATAGGTGATCAGTAATTGGGAAATAGCCAGAGGATAGCTCTGCAAGGTTTCGCCAGTGGTGCCAGCTACTTTGCCGATTTCGACGTTGTTACACATCTCATTGCCATTTGGATGCTCACTACAGAGCGCATTTTGGAGTTCTTGCACTTGTTCTAAAGTCGCGTGGCCATCGACTTCGAGTACATCTACAGGCTTGCCCATATCACGGTCGAGATCTAGACGCACCGCTGGTTCAGCGTGGGTGCCACTGCGTTTGATAATGTCTAAAAAGTCGGGATGGGGAATGGTAGGGCGCAGCACTAGCCGAACATTCAATTGGGCATCCTGGGTGACTTGCTCCGGGGGATAAAAACTGACGACCATATCGGCCCAGCGCCGTTGAGGCCGAATGAAGTTATCTGAGTCCGGTTCGCGCTTTTCCATTTCAGCAAGGACTTGCTGCTCGGAGTAGCCACGCTTCGCCGTATCTCGCTTCACTTTCCAACGGGTGCGCAAGGGTTCTGGTGGTGCCAAGTAGACTTTGACATCGTAGGCATCGCGCATTCCACGGGTCGAGAAGCCGAGTAATCCTTCGACGATGACAAAGCGTTGGGGCTTGATATACTCAGGCGCATCAAATCCGCCAGTTTTGTGGTTGTAGATCGGCTTCAAAATCGGCTGACCAGTGCGGAGCAGAGCTAAGTGTTGCTGAATAATGTCAAGATAGTTGCAATCTGGGTGCAGGGCAGTAATGCCAATTTCAGCGCGCTGCTTGCGGTCGTAGCGGTGATAGTCATCTGTACAAATGACTGTGACGTTTTCCGGGCCGAGGATCTGGGCGATCCCTCTGGTCAGGGTCGTTTTGCCAGCAGCACTGTCGCCGACGATGCCTAAAATAATTGGACGGCCTACCATGATGCCCCTCCCTGTCGTTGGGATCGATTTTAGTAGCTTTTGGGATTATGGGTTAGACAACCCTTCAAAACTTTTTGTGACAGACTTAAAATACATCTTATAAAAGAACTTTGACGGTTTATACCCAGAAAATTCTCATCCACGCACCCGTTGCAGTCGTGGATCGCTGCATCACTGAGGAAGTATTGATGGCGCAGTGGCTCAATCCGCTGCTCCTTTGCGAATCGATTGGTTCTTGGTCTACAGATGTTGGCAGTCGATTTCGATTTGCGCTTCGCATCCCTTTCCAGCCCAGCCTCGAATGCCAGGTAGTCGCGCGGAGTCCTGGGTTAGTCGAGTGGGCTTTCAGTGGCTTTTTCAATGGAGCAGATCGCTGGGAATGCTTTGCCCAGAACGACCAGACCCTATTAGTCAACCGCTTCACCTTCGAGATCACCAATCCCTTCGTTCGCTTTGGCTATACACTCGTTGCCGAAAATTTGACCCAGAGGGATATGCAGGCTCAACTTGCGCGCTTGAAGTTTCTGGCTGAAAAATTACGTTGATGCGAAGGCATTGAACTGCTTCTACTCAGCAGCGCTTCCAGAGCGAGCCAAGACTTTTTCGGGTTTTGGGGCTGGTTGGGCGTTGAGACTACGGAAGTAAAAACCGCCGATCAAAGCGAGAAAGAGAACGTAGCCCAAAGCCTGCACCAAGTAGAGATGTTGGACGTAGCCAAAGAGCGATGCCAAGATCACCCCCGGAAAATGATCTTCCCCAAGAAACCGACTGGTATCCCAGACGGCTGGGCCAAGAATACAGGAGGAATGACGGGCAAAGTGTTCTGTAAAAAAGCAGATGGATTCGGATTGTCTGTCGATCTGGGAAAAGGCTTGGGCTGCAGCATCAAAACGGGCTAGGGCTGTAACCACCAGTCCAGAGACAATGAGGAGCAATAGAACACCCATGCCCTTAAAAAAGAGGCGGATATTGAGCTTCACGCCCCACCGAAAAAGCAAAGCGCCCAAAAGCACTGCCGTTGCCACCCCTGCAACAGCACCGAAAGCAGCAATCGGCCCTTCCTGTAGGCGCGCTGCAATAAACAGTACGCTTTCAAAGCCTTCCCGCAGTACGGCAAACAGTACAAGGCCAAAAATTCCCCATCCCGCACGATCCTCTTGAGAAATCAGCGCGGCGACGGAGCCTTCCACTTGCCCCTTTAAAAATCTGGCCTGCTTGGTCATCCAGATCAGCATCCAACTGAGCATGACGATAGCGATGAAGCTAAATACACCTTCAAGCAAAGGTTCGACGATAGTAGCGTATTGGGGATTGGCAGCACTGAGTCCTTGGATCAGCCAACCGAAGGCGATCCCAACTAGCACACTGGCCGCCAGACCCGTTCCCACGCCCCCCCATACCCAAATATTCAGCCCTGGGCGCTCTGCCTTTTTGAGATACGCCAGAATAATTCCAACGACGAGCGCCGCTTCTACGCCTTCGCGGAGGGTAATGACAAACGTTGGCAGAGCAGCACTAAAATCCATCGGGCAACATTCTCCAGAAGTTAAAAAGAAGCGACTTTTTGACCAGTGAGTTCAACAGATTTGATCGCGGTACGCACTTGATCCACGCTCATGACAGGGGTTGCAGGTGCTTCAATTGCAGGCCAGGCAGTCTGGAGTTTATTCAGGCTTTCTCGGATTGCTTTTACTCGGGGAGCATCCGATTTGATGAGGATGGGTGCAATTTCAGCGAAGAGTTGCTGAGCATAAAGGACGAAACCTCGCGAGTCTTCGTACTCGATGCGGGCCGAAACTTTGCCATTGCTGATCGCTGCTCCGTACTCTGTGCCTGCTGCGTCCAACATTTCGCTAATCACCCCAAGGATGAAGCGGGGATCTTTTCGTTGGGTATTTGGCAAGGTCGCCATCGCCGAATCGATGCCTTGAATGGCTTCAGCGTAGGTCGTTGTCAACTCCGGGCTATTGGCGGAAAACTGCGCCTGCACCTGCAATTTCTGGAGTGCTGCTTTAAAAGGCTTGACTTTGCGTTCGTCAAGTTGGCCTTCGAGATCGACATAAATTTCTTCGATTGGGTGCCCAATATGAGGCAGGGCGAGGGTTGGCTGCTTACGGTCTAGCCATTCTTTGGCAACAAGCAGATGCCCACGCATCAGTCCTAACTTGGTCATAAAGTCGATGTCTTTGGCCTCACCCACCAGTTCAACATCTTCAACACTGACTTGATCTTTAACGCGATCAAACTGTTCTTGGGTAAGGATTTTCTTGCTCACCAATTCCTCTGGACTGGCGTAGGGCCGCGCCGCCTGAATCCGATTTGAAAGCGATGGAATACCGATTTGACCCTCGATCTTGTCCAATTCCGAGAGAATCGCCGAATTGATATTAATTTTGCGTGTGCCAGGACTAGAGGTTGCCGTGGCTGGTGTTTGGGCACCTTGTCCGCTACAGCCCGCCAATAATCCAAGACTAAGCAGCAGCGCAGGGAGGATAAATAGTCGCTGGCGAACAGAAGAAAAGCCCATTACTAATGATAATTTGTTGCAACTGCCATTGTAACAGATTCTTGCGCTCAATGAGCGTGACTCCCTGCATCCCCTGTTCTACCAGTGGAATCGACCACGTCAAAGTGACCCATGCACCCCTTTTCGGCGATCACATCTTGATGGGGGTGGAACATGTAACGCCCCAGTAAAGCGTAGGAAAATTCGAGGATGTGGCGTTCAGCAGTGCCCATTGTGACCACATCGCTCTCTTCGTCGGGCTGCAACGAACGACCTGTACGAAAAAGCCTAAATATATTGGCGTGAAGATGAAAAGTGAGCACGGGATCGAGTTCGACCATATTCAGCAGGTAAAGGCGGACAAGCTGGTTCTGACGAATCCGGATCGGGTGCTCTAAGTAGTAGTTCGGAATCCCGTTAAAAGCGTAGAGTTCGTTTTTGCCATCCTCGTTGATGTCAAAACCGCCCATGACCATCACCATTTCGTCGGCAGGGGGACGACCACCGGGAGGATCGATGATGAAGGCTCCGTAGAGACCTTTGCCGATATGCCGTGCGACAGGGGAGACATGACAGTGGTAGACATGCATCCCGTAGGGTTCTGCGTCGAATTCGTAGATCGTAGCGGTGCCATTGCGAATGGGGCGAATCCCGTCCATGGCTGCAGCGTGAACACCATGGAAGTGCATGGAGTGGGCATGACCACCTCGGTTCAAGAAGATCACACGCACGCGATCGCCTGCATTCACCCGTATGGTTGGGCCTGGCACCCGCCCATTGAAATTCCAACTGACAAAGTTGACGGCGCTATTCAGTTGCAATGTCGAAGTGGTGGCCTCGATCCGAAATTCCCTAACTGTGCGGCCATTTTCTTGTTTGACCGTGCCCCGATCGAAGTCCCGCAAAATGGTCATCGGGTTCATGCCACTGATCGGCGGCGCATCGGTCGTTGTCGGAATATCGATAGATTGCGCTTGAAAATAGCGCACTAGTTGAGGAAGGGCGATTCCAGCGCCGACCCCAGCCCCTCCGAGTAAACCCAAGCGGATCAAATCGCGCCGTTGATAAATCCGTTTTTGTACCATTATTTTTTCGGCCAACTTTCCTGTTCTAACTTATGGCTTTGGATTGCGAATCCTGAGATTTCTGTAAATGAGTGTAAAGTCTTGATTCGCTATGTGCCACTTTTTAAAAAGCTGCTATCAGGTTGGTTAGGATATCCCAGAAATTAGCCTTTTGGAGGCGTGTGCTTATGCGACTTTTTAGACCGGCTATCCGCGAAGAAGCACCCCCTGATAACCGCAGCAAGATTTTGGATGCTGCGCAACATTTGTTTGCCCAGCAGGGTTTCGGCAATACGCCGACGAGCTTAATTGCCAAAAAGGCTGGCATTGCTGAAGGCACCATCTTTCGTTACTTTCCAACAAAAAAAGATATCTTGGTCGAACTCGTCACCAGTGGTTGGGTCACAATTCTTACAGATTTGCTTACTGAACTGAGTCAGATGGCCAGCTACACCCACGTCGAATCGGTGCTCCGCAACCGGATGATCCACCTCCATAGCAATATGGATCTAATGAAAGTCTGTTTTTTTGAAGCGCAATTTCACCCTGATTTGCGGGATCGTATCCATGAAGATGTGATTAATCGGATGATGAGCGTAGCGGAAGACTTCTTTCAGACCGCCATGGATCGCGGCGTTTACCGCAAGATCAACACCAAAGTCGTCGCCCGCATTTTCTTGGGGATGTTTACGATTGCTGGATTTAGTCAGCAGACCATGAGCGGAGCGCCTGGAATGAGTCTCCTTGAAATGGACGATATGGTGCGTGGGCTCAGTGATATTTTCCTCCATGGTGTGCTTGCCAAAGCGTAAAGTTGACTTGAACGACTGCGTTCAGATCCCACTTAAGGATCCGCCATAGTCTCCAGCTTTCCTAAAGCCATGCCGAGTGCGGGTAAACTAAGCATTGAGTTCATTTCTTTTCGGCATTAATGCGTCTACGGCTCCAAGAAAATACTGCCAGCCGCCTGGTCATCAATCTTCAACTCCAGTGGGCCTGGGTGTATTGGCTCATCAGTATTCTCTTGTTG
This sequence comes from Gloeobacterales cyanobacterium ES-bin-313, assembly GCA_014379585.1. Lineage (GTDB taxonomy): Bacteria > Cyanobacteriota > Cyanobacteriia > Gloeobacterales > Gloeobacteraceae > JACMLN01. The sequence goes on from JACMLN010000102.1 coordinate 9,605, forward strand.
ATCGGTGCTTGCGGTGCGATCTTTTTTTTAGCAAGAGCCACAGAGTTTACCTGTACACGCAGTAGCGGGGTCGGGCAGTGTCAACTTCAGGAAACAATCGGCTTCTGGTCTGAGCGCAAAGTGGTGCCCCTCGATGCCTTGGTCAGCGCGAACATCCAAACTGATCGCATTAAAACGATCTCTGAAAATGATCTTGTGATCAGTGGCTCCGGACATACTCTCATTCCCCATTTCATGGCAGCAGATGTCAATACGAAATTAATCTATGCCAACCAGTTCAATATCTTTAAGCGCACACCTGCTCAGTTGACCTTAACGATTCAAGAAGATCTACGTTGGCTGGGATTTGGCTTGGGATTGCTGTTAGCCCTCGGCAGTTTTCTATGTTTTAGATCCTTGCGCACGATTGTTTTAGAGTTGGATGCGGCTTCTGGTAAGCTTTTGTTGCAGACGCAGCCTGTGCTTGGCAAATCCCAGCGAGAGAGCTTTGATCTTGAGGAGATCAAAACCGTCGATGTTTCCTCAGTCGAGTTTGACAGCGGAAAATACGATGTCTACTTGCGCTTCAAAGATGACCAAAGAGCACGGGTTGCTGGCCCATTTATCTCTGCGAATGCCCGCCAAGTGCGAGCCTACGTACTCACATTTTTGCAAGAAGGTGGCCGCGAGGTGATTCTCTAGCTGCTATTGTTGACGGCACCCATGGAATATTCAATCTTTCAGGTGGTGAGGTAGTTCATAATCGTGGGGAACACAGATATTTATTCCCGATGACCACTGCAGTTCCCATTACCAAACGCATCTTTTCCGGTGCCCAACCGACAGGGCAACTCCATCTCGGCAACTATTTAGGGGCTGTACGCAGTTGGGTGATTGCCCAAGCAGAATACGAAAGTTACTTTTGCGTCGTCGATCTTCACGCCTTGACCATGCCCCAAAAGCCTCAGGAATTACGCGAAGCGATTCGACGGACTGCGGCGCTCTACTTGGCCTGCGGCATCGATCCGAAAGTTTCAACTATTTTTATTCAGTCCCACGTTCCAGCCCACACCGAACTGACTTGGCTCTTTAACTGCATTGCCCCAATGAACTGGCTGGAGCGCATGATCCAGTACAAGGAAAAAGCAATTAAATTAGGCGAAGATGTCAATATCGCTCTTTTCGATTATCCCGTCCTTCAGGCTGCAGATATTTTGCTCTACCAGCCTCACTTGGTTCCAGTTGGTGAAGACCAGAGGCAACACCTCGAATTGACCCGCGATATTGCCCGTCGATTCAACGATAAATTTGGCAATACTCTACGCATTCCTGAGATCTTGATCCGCCAAGAAGGGGCACGGGTAATGAGCCTCCAAGATGGCACCAGCAAAATGTCCAAATCCGATCCCAGCGACCTTTCCCGCATCAACTTGCTCGATACTCCAGAAGCGATTCGCAAAAAAATTAGCAAAGCCAAAAGTGATCAGATATTAGGGCTGCGCTTCGATGCAAACCGCCCTGAGTGCTATAACCTGTTAAATATCTACGCGATCCTTTCGGGGGAATCCCGTGAGACCATCGAAGCAGAGTTTGGCGAGGCTGGTTTTGGCAAGTTCAAACCGCGCCTGAGCGAAGTGATCGTCGAGTACCTTAAACCTTTCCAAAGCCGCTACGCGGAAGTGGTTGGTGAAACTGGTTATCTCGATACAGTCCTACGAGATGGTTCCGAGCGGGCGAGTTACGTGGCGAACCAGACGCTCAAGGAGGTTCGCGAGCAGATGGGCTTGATTCCACCTATATCGTTTTCTTTAGAAGAGGGCAGTGTGCGATGACAGGTGAATACGTCCCAGGCCTGGAAGGGGTTCCAGCCACACGGTCCAATATAAGTTTTGTCGATGGCAAAGCTGGGGTGCTTGAGTATCGCGGTATCCCCATCGACCAGTTGGCTGAATCGAGTACTTTTTTAGAAACGTCTTTCTTGCTCATTTTCGCCCATCTCCCGATTAAAGAAGAACTACTCAACTATGAGGCTGAGGTGCTCTCTCACCGCCGGATAAAGTACCGGATTCGGGACATGATCAAGAGCTTCCCAGAAAGTGGTAGGCCGATGGTTGCTCTGCAATGCTGCATCGCCGCGTTGGGTATGTACTACCCAGTCAATGAGGGCACCATCAAAGAAGAACATACCTACGAGTCCACCATTCGCCTGATGGCCAAGTTGCCAACGATGGTCGCGACGTTTCATCAAATGCGTCTTGGCAACGACCCACTCACTCCCCGTGATGATTTGGGGCACTCGGCCAACTTTTTGTATATGCTCACGGGTAAAGAGCCTGACCCCCGCATCGCTCGGATCTTCGAAGTCTGTTTGATGCTCCATGCCGAACATACGGTGAATGCTTCGACGTTTTCGGCTCTGGTGACAGGATCAACCCTAGCGGATCCTTACACAGTGATCACTTCTGCCGCTGGTACCCTCTCTGGCCCGCTGCATGGGGGTGCCAACGAAGAGGTGATGGCCATGCTTCGGGAGATCGGCACGATCGAACGAGTGCGCCCCTACATCGAAGATCGTCTCAGCCGCAAGCAAAAGATCATGGGCATTGGACATCGTGTCTACAAAGTGAAAGACCCACGGGCGATCATCCTCCAAAATCTCGCGGTCGAACTTTTCGATAAATTTGGCCACAGCCGTCTCTACGACATTGCCGTCGAAGTTGAGCGGGTCTGCGAGGAACTGATCGGTTCCAAAGGCTTGTATCCAAACGTCGATTTCTACTCCGGTCTCGTCTACGACAAATTGGGCATCCCACCGGATCTCTACACCCCGGTCTTTGCCATTGCACGGGTAGCAGGCTGGCTCGCTCACTGGCACGAACAACTCGCTGACAATCGCATCTTCCGTCCGACTCAGGTCTATACGGGCAAACACGATGTCGAGTACACACCAGTGTCTCTGCGTTCCTACGCCTAGGGTGAGCTAGTTGGCTCAAAAGCAATCGGTTGACAAAGGAATTCAGTATTCCATTTTCCCGTTGCATAGATTGGAATCTGACTTAACCCTTAATTTTGGGTTCCATATCGAAGCCGGCTTTTAAAGCCATCTTGTAAGATCCCCATTTAAATTGCTTGGCTGTGCGTAGAGTGTGACAGTTTGCGCACCTAACTTCGCATTTTTTGATTTCGGTAATCAATTTCCCCCAACTGTGGCCATGGCGTACAAGATCAGCAAGGCCGCTTACCTTATCGCTTAGATGGTCAAAATGTAAAAGTACTGGGTTCCTCTCTCCACAATCTACACATGGATGTTCAAGTAAATATTCAAAGATACGCTTCGCTAGTTCTTTTCGCCACATAACGTTGCGCCGACGAATTCTGCGCCTGAAATCTTCGTCTTCCCTATAGAGCATATTATTTGTCGTGCGGCTACAGGGACGACAGTAGGATTGATGCCCATCAGGCTTGGAGCGATTCTTGTTGAACTCTCCAAGTGGCTTTGTCATTTTGCATCGAGAACAACACTCTTCATCCATAGTTGTGCAATAATGTCCATGACTGCATGAACAGCATGACACAAATTCGATGCTTTTTCAACTTTCTGCGGGAAAGTGGGTCGGGTGGGAATCGAACCCACGACTGATCGGTTAAAAGCCGAGTGCTCTACCGCTGAGCTACCGACCCACGAGAAGTCCGCAGAAACGAGATATTGATGTAACGTTGCCGATCATAACAGTTGTTCACGTTGACTGGGAAGATTCGTCAAAGAGATCTCGGAATCCGTTTTTTCTGGGGAAAGCAGATCGGCTAGGGCAATAAAGTGTTCTAGCGAAAGACTCTCAGCGCGCAGGTCGGGATGGAGGTCGATGCTGGCCATCGCTTCGCTCAGGGTTTCTTCCTTGAGCCAGCCCTTCAGACAGTTGCGCATCATCTTGCGCCGAGTGGCAAAGGCACGTTCGACGAGCTTTTCGAGAAATGGAATGTCCTTGGGGGGATTGGGATAGGGGCGTGGGCTGAGGCGGATCACCGTGGATTCGACCTGGGGGGGTGGCTGAAAGCAGCGCGCAGGCACCGGGAAGAGCAGTTCACACTTGGCGAGGTACTGGATGCGGATCGAGAGGGCGCCGTAGGTGCGACTGCCTGGTGGGGCACAAATGCGCTCTGCCAGTTCTTTTTGGACAAGAAGAACGATCGAGGAAAACTGCTGGTGGGGTTGGGCGAGGGTTCCGAGCAGACATTTGAGAATCGGGCCACTGATGTTGTAGGGAATATTGGCGACGGCAACCCTCGGTTCTGGGGGGAGAGGAATCTGCAGAATATCGCCTTCGATCAGCGTAAAACGCGAATGTCCAGCAAATTGCTTGCGCAGATTTTCGGCGAGTCGTCGATCGATCTCAACAGCAACAACAGGCGCACTGCGCAACAGACGAAAGGTGAGATTGCCTGTACCAGGCCCAATTTCGAGGACAATTGGCTGATCTTGCAAGGGAGCTGCTGCTGCAATACGATCGAGGATGATTGGGTCAGTGAGCCAGTGCTGGCCGAAGCGTTTGAGGGTGCGCATGGAATTTCCTACAGATTCAACAAAAATGATCCCCTGTGGATTGTCAGAATTCCAACTCAAACAGGGCACAGTTGAACTTCTACGGGTAGTGCTAAACTATCGGGAACGTTGGACTTGTTTACTTACAGAATCCTTGTGGAATGCAAACTCTGCCGAACTCACTTCCTACCCAGGTTAGCTTCAAAGGCACTTCAGAAGGGCTGAAACTGCTCGTGCCCGTCGAGTTGGCTTGGGACGAAGTGATTCTCCAACTTCAACAGCGCCTCAACGCTGGAGAGCGCCTCTGGCAAGGGGGAGCGCCTGTGATTTTAGAAGTAAAAGATCGGCTTTTGGATGGCCCTCAGTTACAAGCCATCGATGCTTTGCTTGCTGCCCAACAACTGCGCCTGGTCAAAGTGCGAACCCTGCGCCGCCAAACCGCAGTCACAGCCGCAGTCAACGGTCTTTCGGTGGATCAAACAGACAGCACCCCTCCGAAAGACCCCAGCAATCCAGAGCCACTCTATGTCCACACCACCTTGAGGTCGGGTATGCGTATCGCCCATCCCGGCCCAATCGTTCTGGTCGGGGATGTCAACCCTGGTGCCGAAATGGTTTCTGATGGGGATATCCTCGTTTGGGGTACTTTACGTGGTCTGGCCCATGCAGGTGCCAATGGCAACGCGAATGCGCTGATTTTTGCGCTTCGGCTCCAACCCACCCAACTGCGCATCGCTGATCGTGTTGCCCGTGCCCCCGACACCCCCCTGGCTACTCCCCAACCCGAAGTGGCCTACGTCAGCGAAAATACGATACACATTTGCTATATATCCGAGTATACCCGGAGGCGGTAAAGATGAGCGGAAAAGTCATAGTAATCACTTCGGGAAAAGGCGGGGTTGGCAAGACGACCACGACAGCGAATCTCGGCATGGCCCTTGCGGCGCGGGGTAAAAGTGTCGTGCTCGTCGATGCTGACTTCGGACTGCGCAACTTGGATTTGCTTTTGGGTCTCGAAAACCGGGTCGTCTACACAGTGCTCGAAGTCCTTTCTGGGGATTGCCGCATGGAGCAAGCTTTGGTGCGGGACAAGCGCCAAACCAGTCTCGCCCTTCTACCTGCCGCCCAAACTCGGGACAAATCGGCGATCACCCCCGAACAAATGAAGGAGATCACGGGGCGACTCAGTGAAACTTTTGATTATGTCTTGGTGGACTGTCCGGCTGGAATCGAGCAAGGTTTTCGTAATGCCATCGCTGGGGCGGAACAGGCGATTGTCGTCACCACCCCAGAAGTGTCCGCAGTCCGGGACGCAGACCGGATTATCGGATTGCTGGAATCCGCAGGACTGAAGGGGCCGCGCCTCATTCTAAATCGCTATCGCCCGCAGATGGTCGAAGCGAAGGACATGATGTCTGTGGAAGATGTCTTAGAAATTCTGGCCGTCAAGCTGTTAGGGTTGATCCCAGAGGATGAGCAGGTGATCGTCACCACAAACCGAGGCGAACCGATTGTCCTTGCCGCCAATCCGCCACCCGCAGGGCAGGCGTACCTCAATATTGCACGCCGCTTAGAGGGGGAAGATGTGCCCATTCTCGAATTCAAAGTGCCCAACAACGGATTCATGGCGAAGATCCGTGCGCTCTTTTCAGGCCGCTAAGGGAGTATTACATGTTTGCTGACTTGCTAGATCGCCTGTTTAAGCGCACCAAAGAGACCAGTGGCTCCGTGGCCAAAGATCGTCTCAAGATGGTGCTCTCTGTAGACCGTACAGACATGGCACCCCAGACCATGGAAGAGATGCGCAAAGAGATCTTGGCAGTGATCACCAAGTACTTCGAGATCGACGACACAGAAAGCCTTGAGGTTGGTCTTGAGCGCGAGCAAGGCTCCACAGCGATCATTGCGAATATTCCGATTCGTCGGGTAAAAGTAGCGGATGCTTGATAGTGACTTTGGTCATAGTTCCTGAGACACTTGCCCAAAAGCGGTTTAACAGCGTAGCCTCGAAGTATAATCACCGCTGCAACCATCATGGATGTCAAAAAACCGCTCCCAATATCGGCAACTGCATCGACCACGCCGCGTCCTGCCCTCAAAAAAAGTAAAAACAACGGTTGGATCCTTGGTCTTGTCGTCGTGGGTCTTGTCGCCGGTGGTGGGGTGATTGCTTACCGCCAAAATCAGCAGCAAGTCCAAAAGAAAGCACTCGCACAAGACGCTCAGACTGTTGCTGTCACTCGCGAGGATGTTCAACTGAAGGCATCAGCCAGCGGAACCGTCGCGCCATTGCAGTCCATCAATATTAGTCCGAAGTCCCCTGGTCGGGTCGCAGCTGTCTACGTCAAAGAAGGACAGCGGGTTGAAAAAGGACAACTTCTCGCCCAAATTGACGATTCAAATTTACGGGGTCAACTTGCCCAAGCAGAAGGGCAACTTTCTCAAGCCCAAGCCACCTACAAAAAGGCACTCGCTGGATTTCGCAAAGAAGAAATCAATCAATCTTCTGCCACCCTCCAAGACGTTCAAGCTGCTCTCACTGTTGCTCAGAGCAACTACGAGCAGGATCAATCGCTTTTCCAACAAGGTGCGATCTCTGAGCGGGTGGTTGATAATTCCCGCGCCCAAAGAGACCGTGCCCAAGCGCAACTTGAGTCAGCCCGCCAAAGCTTAACCCTACGGCAAAACGGTAACCGCCCTGAAGATATTGCTATCGCCCGTGCTCAAGTCGAAACTGCCCAAGGCAACCTGCAAACGGTTCGCATTCAAATAGCCGACTACAGACTGCGTGCACCGATGTCTGGAGTGGTTACCCGCATCTACGCTGATCCAGGATCGATCGTCAGCCCAAGCACTCCGAGCAGTAACCTCAACTCTTCAATTTCTTCATCGGTCATGAACCTAGCTGGCGAACTGATCGCCAAAGCGAATGTGGCAGAAACAGATGTTGTGCGGATCCGGCCAGGGTTGCCTGTGGCAATCCACGCTGATGCGTATCCCGGCAAAACTTTCCAAGGACAGGTGCGCGAAGTTGCTCCGCAATCCACCGTTGTTCAAAACGTCACCAGCTTTGAAGTCAAAGTCACCCTCTTGCCCCCTGCCAATACCCAACTGCGTTCTGGCATGAACGTCGATGCGGACTTCTTAACTGGGCAAGTCCCCCAGGCTTTGATGGTGCCAACAGTCGCAATTGTCCGTCAGGCCAGCCTCACAGGGGTTTACATCAAAGATGCCAAAGGACAGCCTCAATTCCGGGCGATTAAGCCGGGAATCAATACGTCTTCTAACACCCAGGTGATGTCTGGCCTCCAAGTCGGAGATCAAGTTTTCATCAGTTTTCCGCCTGGCTTCCGTCCTGATACTGCTAAGAGTTCGCTACCCGGTGGCTCCCTACGCGGTACCGTACGATGAGTTCTCTCGCTCTTGTTGAAACCCTTGGAATGGCCGTTAGCACCCTCTGGGGCAACAAACTACGCACCAGTCTGACCATGCTTGGGGTCGTGATCGGGATCGCAGCAGTGATTGCGATTACTGCTGTGGGTCAAGGGGCACAGGAGTCCGTTGAAGGACAACTACGTTCCTTGGGAACCGATGTCATTTTTGTCCTGGCAGGATCGCCGACATCTAATGGCAACCCCGTCGCTCAAGCCGCTGGTACTGCGACAACCTTGACCTGGGAAGATGCCAAGGCCATGGGAGAGCAAGCCCCCGCCGTAGAAGCCGTTGCCCCTGTACTTAACGCTCCTGGGCAATTGGTTTGGGGAAATAAAAATATCAACACCGTGGTGGTCGGCACCACCATGGATTACCCGATCGTTCGGGACTTCCATACCGAACGTGGGCGGTTTTTTAACCAGCAAGAATTGGACAGTTCGGAACGGGTCATCTTGCTTGGCCAGACTGCCAAGCAAAAACTTTTTGGGTCTGACGTCGATCCCATCGGTCAAACTCTCCGTCTACGGGGAGAAAAGTTCGTAGTCATCGGCATAATGGAAACAAAAGGGGCGAGCCAACTCGTCAACGTCGATGATCAGGTGTACATCCCACTTTCGACAATGGCTTCTCGGATCGTCGGCAACAACTCCCTCAACGGTGTCTCCGTGCGGGCGATCAGTGTCAAAGCCAAAGGCCAAGCCCAAATGGAAGCGGCCCAATTCCAACTGAGCAATCTGCTGCGTCTGCGCCATGGCATCTATCCGCCTCAAGAAGATGACTTTACGGTGCAGTCTCAGAACGATTTGATTAGTGCCCTTGGTGGGATTGTCCAGATTTTCGTCGTCCTTGTTGCCGCAATCGGAGCGATCTCACTCCTCGTCGGCGGCATCGGGATTATGAATATCATGCTGGTTTCTGTCACTGAGCGCACCCGTGAAATCGGCGTTCGCAAAGCAATTGGTGCAACAAAACTCGCAATCTTGACCCAATTCTTGATCGAAGCTGTCCTCGTATCCCTAACAGGTGGTTTCTTTGGAATCTTTTTAGGGATTGCTGGTGCCTTTGCAGCCAGTAAACTGATGAGTATTCCTTTTGTCCTTTCGCCCGCAGCAATCGGTATTAGTTTTCTCGTTGCAGTTGCTGTTGGACTGTTTTTCGGAGTAATTCCTGCAAATCGGGCCGCACAACTTGATCCCATCGCCGCCCTTCGTAGTGATTAGGAGAGAGCCATGATTCAACTCGAAAATATTATCAAAAACTACCAGTTAGGTGAGATGACCGTGCCAGTTCTGCGCGGTATCAACTTAACCATTGAATCCGGCGAATATACATCGATCATGGGAGTCTCTGGTTCCGGCAAGTCCACCCTCATGAACTTGATCGGCTGCCTTGATCGCCCCACGGAGGGTCGCTATCTCCTCGAAGGTCTCGACATTACCGATTTTTCGGACAATGATCTTGCCGATGTGCGCAACCGCAGAATCGGCTTTGTCTTCCAGCAATTCAATTTGCTCTCTAGACAAACAGCCCTCGAAAATGTGATGTTGCCGATGGTTTACGCTGGCTACAGCAAGTCAGAGCGCAAAGAACGCGCTGAAGAAGTGCTCACGCAAGTTGGTCTTTCAGAGCGGATGCAGAACCGTCCTAGTCAGCTTTCCGGGGGGCAACAACAGCGCGTCGCCATTGCCCGTGCCCTCGTCAACCAGCCTGCTCTCCTCCTTGCTGATGAACCAACAGGTGCCCTCGATACTCGGACTAGTGAAGAAGTCATGGCATTGATGACCGACCTTAACAATCAGGGGATTACGATTGTGATCGTCACCCACGAACCAGATGTTGCCCGTCAAACCAAACGGATTATTCGCGTCCAAGACGGCTTGATTATCGATAATAATGCGATCATTCCTCAATCAGCGATGACGTAAAGCTTCGATAAACAAGCTTATTTAGTACATTTTTTATGGGTTGAGGTCTTTTCGTCTGTGCTTCGACAAGCATCAGATAGACTACACTGAAAAAAATTCAACAGTCGTTCCAATGGTTTCCAACTCTATCCGCTGGACAACCCGAGATCTTGATGCATTACCCGACAATGATGGCTGGAAGCGCTATGAAATCATTGGCGGAGAGCTTTTTATGACTCGCGCTCCTCATATTCGCCATCAGTCTGTTGCAGGTAAACTGCAGGTTCGCCTAGAAACATGGTCATAAATGACTGGTTTGGGAAGTGCATTTCAAACGCCAGGAGTCATTCTCACCTCAGAAGATGCAGTTATTCCTGATGTGATCTGGATAAGCCGAGAACGTCTTGCCAACGGCGTTGATGAAGCGGGACATCTGACTGTTGCCCCCGAATTGATCATTGAGATTCTTTCCCCTGGGAAACTCAATGCGCAGCGAGATAAAGAAGTCAAACGCAAACTCTACTCTTTGCACGGTGATGAAGAATATTGGATTACCAACTGGCAACTGAAGACCCTGGAAATTTATCGCCGAGCAGACGCGCAACTCCAGCTCGTCAACACTCTTCTCGACAGCGATACCCTCACTTCACCCCTACTGCCAGGATTCAGTACCCCTGTTTCTCAGATGTTTCTCTTATAAGCTCCGAAGGAAATACCAAAATTACTGACTTGAAATCGTATTTAAGGATCTTGAAGGTTTCGAATCTGCCAAATGTTAATGCCGATAGCAGCAATGGCGAGCATAGCCACTGTGCCACTGAATCCAGCGTGCAGTCCACTGCTGGAACCCTTAGCTGTAATCCCTGTGACGACAGTTCCGAGCAGCAGCAAAATTACAACAACAGAAAAGACGGTGCCAAGAGTCTGCATACGCATAGAAATCTGCTTGAAAATACTTGCCCATCATACATGGCGTAAAACCCTTGCCTTCAGACATTGGAGCGACTTAACAGCCACCATCGGCAAGGACAACGACCCGTACGCCCTTGTCATAGAGCAAATCTTGCCAAGTCGCATCTAATTCGGGAACCCGCACACCGTAACGATGCGTGGCATCGACTTGCACATAGAGACGCGCTTGTTCAGGGTTCAGTTGGACGGACTTGATCGTGCCAGTTTTTAAGCGATTCAGAAATTCTGGGTAAGGCACGTTCGTCTCAAAGGCATAGGTGGGAATGCATCGCACTTCGCGCCAGACTGCCGGCCATGGATTTTCGGCAATCACCCAAGCAATCAGTGCTAGACCCACAAGAACAATCACCAATCGGACAAAATTCACGATCACTCCAAAGCACGATGTACTTGCGTCACCAAAGAATCCAAGTCCCCATTATTGTCCAGAACGACTGTGGCTAGGGCTGCTTTTTGAGCGAGTGGCCACTGGCTTTGAAGACGTGCCTCAATTTGTGGGGGATCGAGATGATCCCGTTGGGCAAGGCGTTGGCGTTGAGTTTCGGGGGAACAGGTCACCACCCAGATTTCTGTAACGAGATCTGTCATCTTCGCCTCAAAGAGGAGAGGGACAATTAAACAGGCTTCTGTATGCTGCTTGGAAAAATCTAGGAGTTTCTCGCGCACTAAGGGATGAATGCATTGTTCGATCCATTGACGTTCATCCGCATCTTGGAAGAGAATTTGGGCAAGGGCTGATCGATTTAAGTTTCCATCGGCAAGCAGGATCGTAGAACCATAACGTTGGGCAATTTGTGTAAGCGCAACTGAGCCAGGAGCAACAGCATCACGAGCGATTATGTCTGCATCTGCAATCGGGAAACCTTTTATGGCTATAATTTTTCCGACTGCGCTCTTGCCCGTGGCAATTCCGCCAGTCAACCCAATAATGCGCCTGTTCACTGGGCAGTCCACTGAGTGCTTTTAAAGCTATTACAGAACCATGAAGAACCCTTGAAGAGGAGCTTTTTCGGTGTTAATTGAACCTGCTTCCTGAAAGCTCCGGGAGATCTCATGAAAACTTATCTCCGTAATGACTTTCGTTCAGTAAACGATTGAAGTCGCGCACAGTCACAATGTCTTTGATCGCTTGCTTTTTATCTGGGCTGCGATTGTAGTAAGCCTGGGTAATCCGATACCCCATGTACGCTCCGAGTTCCGCTGGCTTGCCCACTACGGTTTCGCGATTGAAGAGCCACTGATTAAGCTTGTTTGTTCCCATATCTTGCTTGAATTGCAGCCAAAGTTCGCGTTCGTGGGCATCTCCGTAAGTGTGAAGGGTTTCATTGAAGGGTTTACCGATCACCAATTCGCTCAAAAAATCGGCACTCCCTTCCAAAAGTGATTCTGCTAGTACTGTTGTTAAAAGCCCGCCAGGAAATTGCTGGTAGCGGACTACTTGTTGCATCACACTCCCATGCAAATCAATAATTGGATGCAGATACAACTTGTCAGAATCTTCAAATTCACTGGTGGGAATATTCGGCCCCATACTAAAAACTTCGACGGCGATGATTAAGCCATTTTGCGTTAGGCTCCCTCGCGATTGTAAGTTGCCAATAATAAAGTAAATATCTGGAAAACTAGCGTCGGGGTAGAGTACTTTGAACTTGCAAAGGCTTTCCCGCAGAGGCTCCTGTAAAGTGATAGCCTGAAGGGAATTCTCGCGAATGGCAGTGTAGTAATCACGGTGAGTATCCACTGCTCCCACGAGAGAACTGAGATCTATGGTGCGCTGCTCCATGTAGTCTTTCAAGCCGATGGAGCCACGGCTCACATAGTCCTTTTGGAAAACTGAAAGACGGTTCTGGGGAAGGGCACGGGCGAATGCTTCCCAAAATTGCGATACGTCGGTTGCGACAATTTTGACCTGGTCGGGATCAGAACCAGGTTTCACTTCAGGAGCAGCTACAGGTTTTGTCGGTTCCGCCAGTACAAAATTTACAGGCAATAGACTGAGCCAGCCGAGTGTAAAAAGCAGTTCCCGCCGCCCCATCAACATCGCCGATAGGCAGCCGTTGCTGCGCGATGCAGAAGGCTATGACGCTCTGCGAGCGCATCCATGTCGTGGTCATACCCACCACCAATGACTGCGGCTACAGGAATCCCTGCCGCGACACATCGACTGAGCACTTCGTAGTCCCGTGCATACAGCCCTTCGTCGCTGAGATCGAGTTTGCCGAGTCGATCCTGTCGATGCGGATCGACGCCCCCGTCGTAAAGGACTAAGTCGGGGCGCACCTTGCCGAGCAATCCTGGTAGGTGTTCCCGCAGGACAGCTAGATAATCCTCGTCCCCCATGCCAATCGGCAAAGGCACATCGAGATCGCTCTTCTGCTTGCGACCTGGAAAATTTTGTTCGCAGTGCATCGAAAAAGTAAAAACTTCTGGTTCATCTCGAAAGATCCAGGCAGTGCCATCTCCTTGATGCACATCGAGATCCACGATCAAGATCCGCCGCACTAGACCTTCATGGCGCAACACCCGTGCACTGACCGCCAGGTCGTTGAAGATGCAAAACCCTGAACCGAAATCCGCAAAAGCGTGATGGGTTCCGCCTGCTGTGTTGCAAGCGATGCCGTGGCTGAGAGCAAGTCGAGCGGCAAGCACCGTACCACCAAGCGCGGTTCGGGTGCGCTCGACCAACGAGGGACTCCAAGGTAGCCCGATACGTCGCTGTGCTAACTCCGGCAACGTGCCCTGACAAAAAGCGTCCACGTAGGCAGGGGCGTGCACTAGAGTCAACCACTCGCGGGGAACCCGTTCTGGTTCCCAAAATTGTTCCACCGTCGCGATCTGTTCGCGGATCAAAAAACGATGCAGACGGCTAAATTTGCCCATCGGAAAGCGATGCCCCGCTGGAATCGGTGCTTCGTAGCGGGGGCTATAGACGAAGGGCGGCCCCATCCTAGTCGCCGATGATTTCAGGCTCGTTGAGTTCGTCGGACATTTCGAAGATTGCCCGGAGGACTGGTTTGTAGCCACCATCGTCGTCGCTAAGATCTTCGTAGCGGCGGCGCTTGGCTCGGTTGGCCACCTGCACCGTGATCCGGTAGCGGTTGGAAGCTGCGTCCACAAGGGTTTCGACGCGCTGCATGAGTTCTTTGGTGCTAATTGGTGGCTGGGTCATACCTTTTCCTTTTCTCCAAACAAAAGCGCTTCAACTTCAGCAACGGTGCGATCTAAATCGTCGTTGATGACGCGAAAATCGAACTGATCGGCAACGGCAATCTCCTGGTTGGCTTTGGCTAAACGTTGTTCAACCACAGCCAAGTCGTCGGTGCCTCGCCCTTGCAGGCGCGTTACCAATGCTTCCATCGAAGGCGGCAGGATAAATACCAGCATAGCCGCCGGAAAATTTTTTTTAACCTGCATTGCCCCTTCTACTTCAATTTCGAGCATTACAGACTGGCCAGCCTCAAGCCGTTCAACCACAGGCAAACGGGGGGTGCCGTAATAGTTGCCGACGTACTGTGCCCATTCCAAAAATTTGCCAGCGGCAATTCCGGCCTCAAAATCAGGAACGCTCATGAAGTAGTAATTCACGCCATTCACTTCTCCTGCGCGGGGGGAGCGGGTCGTGGCGGAGATCGAGACGAAAAGGTCGGGATGGTGTGCACGCAGACGGGCGAGCAGTGTCCCTTTACCGACACCACTAGGTCCAGTGAGGACGACGAGTTTACTCAGCGGCAATTTCGCGGCTGGTAAATCGGTTGGCAACGGTTTCGGGTTGGATAGCGGAGAGGATGACATGGCTGGAATCAGTAATAATCACGGCTCTTGTGCGCCGTCCGTAGGTAGCATCGATCAATTGTCCTCGCTCGCGGGCATCGCAGACGATCCGTTTGATCGGTGCGGATTCTGGGGCGACGATGGCCACGACTCGACTAGCAATCACGATATTTCCGAAACCAATGTTGATCAAACGCGGTTCCATAAAAGTTACTTAGTATTTCTTTACCATATGTTAGCCTGCCAAAGAGTCCGCGTGGATCAGATCATAGAGCCATGCAAGCAGTAGATTTTACCGTTTTAAGTGCTGTTTCGGCCTCTCTCGAAACCGACTGGATTCCAGCGCGACTTGAACAGGTGCGCCAGGACGAATATCACACAGTCCAGCTTTTGCTGCGCAACTTTAGCGGACAACGCTGGTTGCTCGCCAGTTGCCACATCCAAGCAGCCAGAATTCATTTAGGAAATCCCAGCAAAGGCCGTAGCCAGCGATTGCCTTTCGGTGCGGCTCTCTATCAATACTTGGGTGGTAAATTTTTGATTGCCTGCGAACAGCCTGCCTGGGAGCGGGTGCTCTGTTTGCGCTTCGCACACCGCCCGGAAGTGCCGCCCGAATTTACGCTCTACGTCGAAGCGATGGGCAAGTACAGCAATATTGTGCTCACCGATGCGAAAGGCGAAATTCTCGCCCTCGCCCACTCTGTTTCTAGCGCTCAATCGCGGGTGCGTCCCGTGCAGTTAGGCGAAATCTACGCGCCACCCCCACCCCTCAGTGGGCCAATGCCTTCTTTGAGCGAAACGTTGGAAAGTTGGCGCGAACGTCTGAGTTTGGTGCCTGGAAACTTTGCTTCGACCTTGCTGAAGAACTATCGGGGGGTGAGCAAAGTTTTGACCTCCCAGATGCTTCGTGAGGCCAAGCTTCCCGACACCCAGACCACAGACGCTTTGCACGATACAGATTGGCAAAGACTACATCAACTCTGGTGTGACTGGTTGCAATCCCTCGAAAAGCGACTCTTTGTGCCCGCTTGGAGCAATAAAGGCTATACGGTACTCGGCTGGGATCAGCGCCAGGGTGTCGTTGAACTTCATAGTTTGCTGGATAGTTACTACAGCCGCGAACTCGGTTCAGCCGTCTTCACGCAGCGCCGTCAACGCCTACAGCAAGTTTTGCGGACTGCCCTCACCAAAGCCAGCAAGCGCCTAGGCGAACTAGAACGGATGGCCGTCGGTGCCGAAAAAGCTGAAATCTATAAGCATCAAGCAGATCTGTTGATGGCAAATCTAGCTCTAGGTACCCCTGGACTCAAATCAGTGACTCTGTTGGATTTTGAAACCGAACAACCAATTACGCTTCCCCTCGATCCCGCGAAAGATATGGTGGGCAACGCTCAAAGCCTCTACAAAAAACACCGCAAAGCGAAGCGAGCCAATCAGAGCCTTGCCCCCCTGCTTGCCCAGGCGCGGCAGGAAGTAGCCTACTTAGAGCAAGTGACCTCGACTGTGGAGTTGTTAGAAGCTGTCGATGACCTCGAAGCCTTGAGCGGGGTCGAAGCAGAGTTAGGCGACGAAGGCTATCTCAAGCGCATCGAAAAAGCGCCCCCTGAAACTACCACGATTCCTTTTCACCAATTTGTCCTACCTAGTCACAATGTTGTCCTTGTCGGACGCAACAACCGTCAAAACGACCGGCTGACTTTCGAAGTCTCCTCTCCAGAGGATCTTTGGTTCCACGCCCAAGAGATCCCCGGCTCCCATGTCATCCTGCGAAAGGGCGCGGGTCAAACAGCAGATCCCGCTGAAATTCAATGGGCTGCTAACATTGCTGCCTACTTCAGCCGATCCCGTGCCAGTGCCTATGTCCCAGTCATCTACACAGAGCGCCGCCTTGTGCGCAAACTCAAAGGGGGCAAACCGGGATTGGTCACTTTTAAAGAAGAAACCGTCATCTGGGGCAATCCGCATTCATTACCTGAGCGAAAGGGAAACTAAATGGCAGAAAAACGACTCGTTCTTTACGCCAAACCGGGATGTTGCCTCTGCGAAACTCTAGAAGAAAAGCTGAACCAAATTCAACCGAGTCTTGGTTTCACCCTCGAAGTCCGAAACATTATCACCAACCCGGAATGGTTTAGCGATTTTCAGTACACAATCCCAGTACTTGAGATCGCTGGTAAAACCCTCTCAGGCATCTCCCATCGCAGTTCTTTACAAGATCTTCACAATCTTTTAGCGGAAGCTTTTATCTAGAAACCAGGGTCAGCAACTGTTTACTGGCATCCAATTCTTGTTGCTGGGTGGCCAATTCTGCCACCGTTGTACCAGCTAGCACCCGCAGAAAAGCGGCCTGTGCCCGTGCCCAGATCTGCAATGAGGGGCACCGTTCCGCTTGGGCACAGATTTCTGGCTCCGTAAGACACAGGCTTACCGAAAGTGGCCCCTCCACAGCTTCAAGGACTTGGAGCACGGTGATCTGCTCCCCAGGTTTCGCCAGACTGAATCCGCCCTTGATACCCCGATGTGAGTGCACCAGCCCAGATTTTTGTAAGATCTGCAGAATTCTGGCCAAAAATTTTGGCGGAACCCCTTGATTTAGGGCAATTTCACTGACCATGCAGGGCCCATCGTGTTGCCCTGCCAAGTAGGTTAGGGCACGAAGTGCGTAGTCTGTGGAGCGATTGATCTGGATCACAGTTATGTTGACGAGTCCTCCTTATGGTAGTCCAAGATGTAGACCCGTGAAATCCTTGCCTATCCAGCAAGAAACGCTACAATCGGGGAGGTTTGCAACTAGAGCTAGTAGCACTGGTTACATTTATCATTTTCAAAGGGTATGTTGTTGTCAGTGAGCTTCTCTGAAATAATGGCTCTCCTTTTTTCTCTAAAACCCTGCAATTTTTTTGTGCATGATTTTGTTGATTGGATTCTGCTCCACAGCCTATTTTTCCGGGAATGTGAGGGTATAACAGAATCTGTTCGTCGTCATCCGGTTCAGTTATCTACGAGGAGTGAAGCATGACGCAGGCCAATAACGTTCTGGAAATTCTCCAGCAACCATCAGCAGAACTGGAGGCTTTGGCTTTGATGGCCGAAGATGAAGACCCAGACGGCGTTGCCCTCGCTGTCGATGCAGCCGACCTAGCAGCGGCTCGCCCAGCCCGTAAACGTAGTAGCCGTGCCCAGCGCACCCACTACACAGAAGATTCGATTCGCGTCTACCTCCAAGAAATTGGTCGTATCCGGCTGCTCAGAGCCGACGAAGAAATTGAGTTGGCACGACAAATCGCTGATCTGCTTTCCCTTGAGCGTCTGCGGGTACGCCTCAATGCGCCTCCTGAAGTTGCTGTAGACGATGTGATCGACATCTTGGGCGAGGACATTCTTGCTGAAGATCTGCTGCTTGCTGTCGGTGAACCGATTACTGAATCGGAACAAGAGATTCGACGTTGGGCGGAAGCAGCTGGTTCCACCTACGAAGCATTCCGCGAGCGCCTTGCCTACGGTCGCCGCGCCAAGGACAAGATGGTGCAATCCAACCTGCGCCTCGTCGTCTCCATCGCCAAGAAGTACATGAATCGTGGACTTTCGTTCCAAGATTTGATCCAAGAAGGCTCCTTAGGCTTGATCCGGGCTGCTGAAAAGTTCGATCACGAAAAAGGCTACAAGTTCTCCACCTACGCCACTTGGTGGATTCGCCAGGCGATCACCCGCGCCATTGCCGACCAATCCCGTACGATTCGCCTCCCTGTTCACCTCTACGAAACGATTTCGCGGATCAAGAAGACAACAAAACTGCTTTCCCAAGAGTTGGGTCGCAAGCCCAGCGAAGAGGAGATCGCCAACCGCATGGAAATGACCATCGAGAAGTTGCGCTTCATCGCCAAGTCGGCACAGCTGCCCATCTCCCTCGAAACCCCTATCGGTAAAGAAGAAGATTCCCGCCTCGGCGACTTCATCGAAGCAGACGGCGAAACTCCCGAAGACCGGGTTGCCAAGAACCTCCTACGCGAAGACCTCGAAGCTGTCCTCAACACCCTTTCTCCCCGCGAGCGAGATGTGTTGCGCCTGCGCTACGGCCTTGATGACGGGCGCATGAAGACCTTAGAAGAAATCGGCCAGTTGTTCAACGTCACCCGCGAACGCATTCGCCAGATCGAAGCCAAGGCACTGCGCAAACTGCGCCATCCGAACCGCAACAGTGTGCTCAAGGAGTATATCCGCTAAGTCATGGCGCTTTTGACCAAGGGGCAGCTTGAACTGCTGTTCCTCGCGGTTTGCTACACGGCTTTGCTGATCCTGCGCAATTCCTACACTGAAATTACCCAATGGCCTTGGTGCCTTTTGCCCCAAGGCTTTTTGCTGGTCGGGAGTTTTCTCGCTTTACGGCAATGGCGATCTCTTGGCCAACCTTTCGATATATTGGTTGGCTTTACCCTCGTCGGCATGGTCGGCACAGCATGGCTTTCCCCTGACCCAATGCGGAGTTGGTGGTACCTGACGATGATCGGGGGGTACTTCGGTGTACTCTACGGAGTTGCAGGGACAATTCAAGAAAGTCTACTGCCGTTTTTGAGTTGTAGCCAAGCGGTTCTTTGTGTTGCCAGCCTCAACCAGTACGGCCAGGAAGTTGCCCTCCCCCAATGGCGCGCAGGCGGTGGATTGATCGGAATGAACAATGTCTATCCCCTTGGTCACCACAACTTCGTGAGCGGTTTTTTGGCTCTGACCGTGCCGATTACCCTCTTTTTACTGATTCAACGGCGTGGGTGGCAACGCTTAGGCTGGCTTTTGATTTTCGCCCTCGGTTGTCTGACCCTTTACACCACCCAGTCGCGGGGCGGCTGGGCCGGAGTTGCCTTGGGCTGTGCAGTTACTTTTTTAATCGTTGTGCCCCTCAACCGCCGCACCCTCTTTGGACTAACCGTTACCGCTGTTGTCGTTGGGGTTGTTGGTTGGACATCGATCACCACGTCAAATAACAAGTCCCAAATGTTGCTCCAAGGGCGAGACATTAGTGCCGAACAGCGCTTTGTTTACTGGCAAACAGGGGTTGCCCTTTGGCGGGATCATCCATTCTTCGGAGTTGGTCAGGGCGTGACGGGCTACATCTTCCCCCGCTATCGTACTGATATTTCGCCCTGGATGTCCCGAACTGCCCAACAGCTACACAGTACGCCTTTTCACCTGCTCGCCGAAACTGGTGCTTGGGGTTTGATTGCCTACTTTGCCTGGATCGGTACCTGCACTTACTTACTTTGGAAACTTCGAAATTACCCTGAGATTGCGGCTCTCGCTGGCGGCCTTGCTGGATATGGCGTGTCGAGCCTGACAGATTTTCAGCTCGAAAACCCAGCCATCAGTATCACTTTGGTCTTGATGGTTGCTGAATTAGTCAGGATGAACGGTAGTAGTCGGCCTTCTCCCCGTCCACTTGCTGCTTTCGGTCTACTTCTTTTCGTCACTGTAGCCGTGGGTTGGATCCGCATCGATCAAGCCTGGTGGGAATCCACACTTGCATTCCGTCATTTGGGTGACTACGCGCTCTTTCATCAGCATATTGTCAAGGCAGAATCCCTCGACCCAACTCAGCCTTACTATCCCCTCCAGCGCGCCCAAAAAGCTTTAGACGAATCCCGTGCGCACCCTGAAACTCGGCTTGCATTGCTCGCCGAAGCTTCTCAAGCGGCTGATCGGGCGATTCGCATCCTGCCTACCGACCCACTCACCCTTACCAACGGTGGCTGGTTGCACTTCTACCGGCGAGACTACCAAGGAGCCGCAGCAATTTTCCAGCGTGCAGTCGCCAACGACCCAAGTACAACCGCCAAAGCCCAACTCGGAATGGGTTTAAGTCTGATGGCTCAAAACATGCCCAAAGCAGCTCTCCTCCATCTACTGCGCGAGATTCTTTATTTCCCAGATACCTGGTGGGATGAGCGCTGGGAATCCGAAACCCTGAAGCCCTACAAGCCCCAACTTGCCAAACAAGCTCTCGCTTACTACGACAATTTGCTGACCCGATATCCAGGCGATCTGGACTTTTTATATCAGCAGGCGATGTTGCTCATGTGGATCGGACAGGATGCGAAAGCGCTCCAAAAATTAGATAGTGCTTCTCAAACCCAAATCTTCCTTCCAGATCAGCCAGTCGCGATTCGTTTACCTTGGCGCGCCCTCCCTTCCTACGTGCTTGGTTTGCGCGTCCAACTTCTGCATCACTTAGGTCGAAGCCTCGAAGTCCAGTCCACCCTTGCAGTCCTCAAAAAAACAGATTCAACCATTTCCACTTGCGTCGAATCTGCTCTAGCGCATCCCCAAGAGCTCCACGAACGCACTTTTTTGGCTAACGGCCAAGATTATTTCTTATTACGCCGCATCGGCGGCCAAACCATTTCCTACTTCGAACCACTCCATGCAAAAACCTGGGAAGCCATGGACTGCTTACACTTTGGTCAAGATGGTCGCAACGGTCGTCTCCCCTTGTAAAATCCAACAACCTATGGATGGGCGCAGCATGGTTTGCCCCTACACGAAAAAAGGACAACATGGCAATCCCATCGGTATCCATTGGCCACCCATGGATATATTTCCATTGGCATCCAAACCTCTCCCGATCCGTCTCCAATTCCGCATCACCACGCGTAGCGCCATGAGTCTGGGACGCGCAGCGTCATACCTACCGTGCCACCAGTCCACAGATTTGGCTGGTTGCGCACCCGCCCGCAACGTGGGAAGAGGACTGCGCAACCCAGCAACACCAAGTATCAAGCCACTAAAGTTGCCAAGGGGGTGTGGGGGACAGGCTTCTGTCCCCCACGGGGTGGGAGTCCAGAGGGAGGGGCTTGCCCCTTCCCTTTGGTGCCGTTCGCCATATTTATCCCACCCACCAATAATCACGCATCTGCGACCACAATATTGACCAATTTCCCAGGCACCACAATGATCTTGCGCAGTAGCTTCCCTTCGATATGCCGTTGAACCGCCTCTTGATCGAGAGCAAACTTTTCCATCTGCGCTTTATCCTGAGTCACAGCAACAGGTACCCGCAATTCCGAGCGCTTCTTGCCATTTACTTGAACAACAATGGTCACTTCATCTTCAACAAGCGCGTCAGGATCTAAGACTGGCCAAGCAGTGTGATGAACGTCAACTTCCCCACCCAATAACTGCCAAAGCTCAGAAGCAATATGGGGCGCGAAGGGCGCTAGAAGCTGAACGAGGGAACGCACCCCTTCTTCGTATACAGGCGTTTCAACGCTTGGATACTCACCCAATTTATTGGAAAGAATCATCAACGCCGAGATCGCCGTATTGAATTGGTAGGTGCCTATATCTTCACCGACTTTTTTAATCGCCCGATGGATCTCACGGCGCAGACTCCGCTCTTGCTCCACCGTCACATCTGCTTTCTTCTCATGATGCAAAAATGCTTGAACATT
>JACMLN010000008.1 GCA_014379585.1 Gloeobacterales cyanobacterium ES-bin-313
GTTCAGAAAAACAGATTGTTAACAACTCTGCCGAAAGATGTAAGTGTTCTTTCAACGCAGGACTTCGACCTATGCCATCTCTCAAGACATTTTTTCCTTTCTGCTCGGTACTAGTTCTCCTTGGCGCACTCCCGACAACCCCAGTTGTCGCTCGTCCAGCCATTGAAACCTCCCTGAGCTTCAAGGAAATCCTCAAACTTCAAAAAACAAGTCCCTTTAGCCCGATTGTCCGGATTGTCTCCCCTGTCCCGCAGTCACTAGTTACCCCAGGTGAGGGAGTGGTGGGAGTCGGCAGTCTCAATGGAACCGGCTTTGCCATTAACGTCGAGATTGTCACTCGCGACCAGGTGCCCCTGAGGGTCGAGGAGTCCACCGACATCCGCGACACTTCACAACTTGGCAAGGCCAACCCGAGCTTTCCGGGCTTATACGTCTTCTTTGATACGGATCTTATTAAACCAGACGGCGGTGTGATCCCAAAAGACACTAACCTGGCCGCCCTCTTTAACGTTGCAGGCACCGATGATACGCCTGGTGAGGGGGTCACCGTCTGGACCGGTTGGCATGTGCTAGAGTCGCTACCACCGAATCTAAACAAGTTTACGATCACGGCAGCCGTGGTTGACGAGGCCGGTCGCATCGGTCTTGACCGAGTCATCTACAAGGTGGATCGAGACGGTGCTGCCTCTGGGCAGGCTCTGACCCCTGTCCCTGCTGAGTTCGCCGGCGGCGATGGTCAGGCAGATACAGATGGGCCAGAACTGACCATGATCGCTCCCCGCGTGCCAACAGCAGTGGCCACGGGTCCTGCTGGTACCCCTGTATCTCCAGATGGCTCGCTATTTTTCATTCAGGTGACGGCTGTGGACCGCGCCAAAGCTGGGATCGGCGTGACCGAAGGGGTGATTCTCGACGCTTCTCAAGTTCCCAACCCAACTGGCAATCCAACCGGCGGACCAAATCGGTTCTATCCAGGGCTGAGCTTGACTTTCGATGTCCCCTTGCGCCAGCCGAACGGCAACTTAATTGCGGCTGGTGCCAACCTCGCGCCACTATTCAACATCGCTGGCAGTGAACTGACCGATGAAGGTTTGGTGCGCACAACAGCCGACTGGGTGGTAGGTGGTTCGCTAGAACTACCGTCTGGCAAGACCACGGTCAAGGTTTCCGCCAGCGTCACCGACAACGCCGGTCACACCAGTACCCTCCACCAGATTGTCGGTATTAGTCCGGTGATTAACGGTCAAGATCTCACAGCCACACCCTAACTAGCGAGCACTCCAACATGTATAAAACCATCGTGATGGGCGCTTTCGCCGCCCTTGCTCTTTGCACACCCACCATCGCTGCCCCGAGTCCGACGCTCTCGGCCATCCTCCTGGGTGGCAACGAGGTGGGCAGTACAGGTCTGGCCAACGCCGGCGATACTGACGGCCTGGGTCTCATCCAGGTCGAGATTGCTCCTGAGAAGGGTGAGCTTTGCTATTCCTTACAGGTTGACAATCTGGCGACGCCGACCATCTTTCATATCCACAACGCAGTCGCTGGGGTGAATGGTCCCATCGTCATCGACTTGATACCGCCGACGAGCGCTGATCCGGGCAAGATTCGCAAGTGTGTGGCAGTAGACCCGCTGCTGGCTGAGAATATCCTCAACCGGCCACTGGAGTTCTACGTTAACTTCCACACCGAGGAGTTCACGTCCGGGGCTGTGCGCGGCCAGCTCTTCTACAGGCGCTTCTAGATCTGGAAGCCTCTTCCCCCATGCAGGCAGCGATCTCCTTGCTATCTGCATGGGCGTTAACAGTTTGGTAACAACTGTCTGGAAAACTGAAGGCGGTTGTAGAGAAAGCAAAGCAATTCATGAACCGTCACTACTGGATCCGGACCATGGCGACAGGCTTTTGCCTCGCAGGGCTGAATGCGTCCAAGCCGGTCGCTGCGCACCCTGGAATGGTTCACTCGGATCATCCTCTGGAGCAAACTATGGAGCGCATGCATCGGACGATGGCCGAGACGCCCGTGAGTGGAGACCCGGATCGGGACTTCGCTGCCCTGATGATGCCCCATCACGAGGGTGCTATCGATATGGCCCGCCTGCAGTTACTGCACGGCAAGGATCCGGTGCTGCGTCGTCTCGCCCAGGAAATCATCATCGAACAACAAGCCGAAATCGAGCTGATGCGCCAGTGGTTGGCCAAGCCTGAGCGCTGAATTGTCCGCACTTCATATGAGAAAGGATACCGATGAGAACGCGAGGACCACTTTGTGCCGTCCCGATAGCCATGCTCTGTCTGTTTCCCGCCTACGCAGGTCAGGTTCCCGGCCCGGCTGCGGCCCTTGATATCCCCCTCAGTACCCAAGACCGGGTCTACACCGCCGATCAAACTT
Source organism: Gloeobacterales cyanobacterium ES-bin-313 (assembly GCA_014379585.1). Taxonomy (GTDB): domain Bacteria; phylum Cyanobacteriota; class Cyanobacteriia; order Gloeobacterales; family Gloeobacteraceae; genus JACMLN01. Next base: position 2,392 of record JACMLN010000008.1, read on the forward strand.
CCAACACCGTCTCTGTTTATAATCCTCAGTCTCAAGAACTGCTGGGCCTCATTCGGCTGGGGGGAAGCAGTGCCCCCCAGAACTTGAGCCCCCTCTACCGCGGCCAGTTGCTTGTGCACGGCCTGGGCTTTTCGCCCGACCACCGGACCCTCGCCGTCGTCTCCATCGGTTCCAACTCCGTCTCGTTCATCGATACCCAGACCAACCGGGTCAAGCATGTCACCTACCTGGGCCGCGCTCCCCACGAAGCGTTCTATACTCCCGCCGGCGGTGAAGTCTGGGTGAGCGTACGCGGGGAGAATTACGTGGCGGTTCTAGATGCCAGCACCTACCAGGAGAAACGGCGCATCCCGGTGGACAATGGTCCTGGCATGATCATCTTCCGCCCCGATGGTCGCTACGCCTTTGTCTGTTCAAGTTTTACGCCCCGAACTGCGGCGATCGATGTGCGCACCTCCAGGGTAGTCGCTACCGTCGAACAGGCTTCGCCATTTTGTCCTAACATCGCTGCCACCCCCGATGGTCGGCAGATCTGGCTAACCCTGAAGGACGTTGGAAAGACGCAGGTTCACAGCGCCGAACCGCCCTTTACCCGGCTCGCCCTCCTCGACACGGGGCCGCTCACCAATCACGTCAACTTTGTGCGCACAGCTAGGGGCCAGTTTGCCTATATCACCATTGGTGGCGAAAATGCCGTGAAGGTCTTTACCACGACCGATAGGCCCCAACTCGTTGCCACCATCCCGGTGGGAGAATTACCGCACGGGCTCTGGCCCTCCGCCGACGGCACGCGCCTCTATGTCGGCCTCGAGAATGCCAACAGTGTGGCTGTGATCGATACCCTGACCAATCGGGTGCTGACGACCATGCCAGGTGGCCAGTCGCCCCAGGCCCTGGTCTACGTCCCTGGAGCGGCGGCCAACGCAAACGGGCAAGCCAACCTCGTCCCCCTGAATGAGCTCGGCGCGGTGGTGCGGCTGGCAATGGGTTCGTCTGCGGGGACGCTCAAGCTGGAGACGACGGTCGCCGTCCATAATCAGGGACTGATCGATTTGCTGCAAGCGGCTGTGACCAGCCTCAAACCGAACACCGACTATCAGTTGGCCCTGGCAGAGCAACCCCGTGCACCCTATGGTTTCCTTCAGCCCCTGGCAGCCTTCAAGACCAACCCCGCCGGGGCGGCTGTAGTGACTGCCCTCAGCCCGCTCAAAGCTGTCCTTCAGGGTGATACCCCTCTGCCGCAGCGTTACCTGGTCATCGTGCCGGTGCAAGCAGGAGTGCTAGGTGTACCGGTGCAGGTACAGTTGCCAGCAGGGCAGCGGTAGTAGTATCAAAACCTGGGATCGTTCACCGGTTGAAGGGGCAAACTCAATATGACAGTTGTGCCCTGACCGGACACACTGGCAATTTGAAGGGTAATGTCCTGCAACTGGCACAGCCGGTCGGCAATCGCCAGTCCGAGGCCGAAGCCACCGCCCGAGCGAGCCTGGTCGGCGCGGTAAAATCGCTCGGTAGCACGCTGAAGCGTCTGTTCATCCATACCGGGGCCGCTGTCTTGAACCATTATCTGCAATTCCTGCTCGCTTATCTGTTTCACCGCTAGGGTGATCAAGCCGCCACTGGGGGTGTACTTGATGGCGTTGTCGAGCAGGTTGGCGAACACCTGGGCGCTCAGCTGTGGATCGAGCCGAACGGGTGGCAACTGCGTAGGCCAGCTACCGTCGAGGAAGAGCCCCTTGGCGATTGCTGCGGGCTCGACCCGCTCCAGAGCCTCGGCAAGGAGCCCGACAACGGAGACCTCCTGGAGCCTGACTTCCTGCTGACCGCTGTCGGAGCGGGCCAGCAGCATCAACTGGTCGATCAGGTGACCCAAGTAGACTACTTCTCGCCGCATCTTCTCAAGGCCGCCGCCCACTTGATCTGCTGTGAAGATGCCATCAATTATCGCATCAAGGCTGAGACGCAGGGCGGTGAGTGGGGTACGCAGGTCGTGAGAGATATTGGCCATCAACTCTCGGCGGGATCTCTCTTGGCTCTTGAGGCTGGCAATCGTTACTTCCAATCGCTCAGCCATCTGGTCAAGAGTGTAGCCGAGTCGGGCTACCTCGTCTGCACCGCTCAGGCTCGAGCGAGCCTGATAGTCACCATTTTCTAAACAATGTGCTTGCTGTGCCAAACGCTTGAGCGGATCGACAATCATGCGGGCCAACCCCAGCCCCGCAAGCATCGCCAAGAGTAGCGCCCCACCCACACAGGCCATCACAAGGCCAGTCACCTTTTGGGCAAATAGTCGCGGTCTCAACAGGGGCATTGCTATATAAACGGCTCCCCAATCAGTGTTTCCCAGGCGAATCGGAGCAGTGCTATAGAGCCACCAGGGATATTGGGAATCCGCTTCAATCCAGAAGCGACCTTGTTGTACGAGGCCCGAACGAGTTTTTGAGATAATGCCTTGAGGAATCGGCACGTCAGAGACACCATTTACTCCCTGTGCGTTCGCAACGAGTTTGCCCCGAGGGTTGTAGACCTGTACCTGCACCTGATTTTGGAAGGCCGTAAGGTGTGCTGCCGATTGCCATTCGGGGTGAGGGCTACTCGCGAGTCCTAGAGCTTGCTTACTAAGCCGCGACTGGGCATCCTGGATAAAGAAATCGTTAAGAGCACTGCTTAATACCAGTCCTATTCCCCACAGGCTTACTGTCATAATCCCAACGGACGCCATCGTCAGCTTTCCCCATAGCGTCTGGGGCAAAAACGCAAATTTCTGCCTCATCAAGGCAAGCCCAAGAACTTGTAGCCTACACCCCAAACCGTGAGTATATGAACTGGATGAGTGGGATCTGTTTCAATTTTCTCGCGAATCTTGCGCACATGAACATCCACTGTGCGGTGCCCTCCCTCGAAGTCGTACCCCCAGACACGTTCAAGTAGCTCGTCTCGCGAATACACTCGCCCAGGGCATTCGACAAGTTGGGCGAGCAGTTCGAATTCCTTAAACCTCAATTCAACCGACTTACCGCCGAGCAGCACTTGGCGAGTGCTACGGTTGATGGTGAGTCCACAACCCTGTTTGACCTCACGGTAACCATGGGTATAGGCGCGACGCAGCAGGGCAGCCACCCGCGCCACCAGTTCTTGGGCCGAAAAAGGCTTGACTAGATAGTCGTCCGCGCCAGCCAACAGCCCTCGCACGCGGTAATCCTCTTTAGAGCGCGCCGTCAGCATCAAGATGGGTGCAAAGTAGTCACTTTTACGCCAACGCTCACATAGCGTCAGCCCATCAATTCCCGGTAGCATCCAATCAAGCACAACTAGATCCGGTCGGTGCTTAGCAACCAACTGGCCTGCCTCGTTTCCGTCAGCCGCACAGTAGCATCGGTGACCAGCATGCTCAAGATAGCGGCGGACCGCATCCAGAATGACCAAATCATCCTCCGCGATCAAAATTGTTCTGTCTGGCATATAACACATTCACCCCATTAAAATTACTGAGGAGCAGAGTCTAATCTCTTTGGATCTTTGGTACCCCAATAGCCGCCCAGACATGATGTCTCCAATTCTACAGACAAGTTATTATCAATCTGTAAAAAATACCTCAATGATTGGCATGCGGATAGATTGCAAAAAGTAACACGCTTGTAGGCAGAATCTGAGTAGCTACGGTTAGGATCGAGGTAGTAGACCTATGGGCATACTTCTTATCCATGCCTGACAACTTAAGAGCTAATTCGTAAAGTTGTAAAGCAGTCTTGGGAATAGGTTGGGGAGCCGTCAATCTACGCAAGATCAGGCGGATATTTGCTAAGTAGATCATGGACTCGCTGCTTTCCGTTCTGCTTCATCTGCGTGAGGAACTGGCCAGTATTACGCTGAAAGTCCGTCAGAGAGCGGATATTCTGTAGCTCGATCATCGCCACCTCATTTCAGAACATTAAATTAGCAGACAATCTACTGCTGATGAGTCTAACACCTGGATTGGAGCCTCATCCCCCCTAGTCGCAGCTTCTCGATGCCTGCCCAGTTACCTTCTGCACTTAACTGGCACTCTTGCTCAAGCCTGCCGATTCACTTGAAATGCCTTGCCATCTTGTCTACCACGCGCAACCCGCAGAAGTCGGCCTATCGGAAAAAAGATTGGATTCTCAGTATAATTTGAAAACATCTCTACTTAAATTTTGAGTGCCTTGTGTTTAAGGAGACTTTCATGCCTGGATTTTCTCGACAAAATGCAAAAGCTAGACAGTGGAATTGTCTTTTCAGTCAGTTGCTGCGTTGTGGGCTATCTTTCACGGTTGCCCTCGGTCTTGTTTTAGGCGACCTACAACTCCATGCCTTCGCTGCTCCCCAGGCGATTACACCTACTGATAGTGCCCGCTTAAAGGCATTGGTACTGACAGCTGCCCAACGCAATGCTGCTAGGGACTTTCGGGGGGCTGAGCAAGCCTTTACCGCAATGCTTCAGATCGTGCCCAATCAGGTTGAGCTATACTTCGCCCGCGCCTCAACCCGGCTACTGCAAGAAAACTCCATTGGAGCCATTGAGGACTATTCCCAAGCAATTAAGCTTGCTCCGACAAACCCCTTAGCCTTTTACGACCGCGCCATTACGCGCCTTCGCAACAATGAACTCCCCCTCGCAATTGAGGATCTCAACCAGACAGTTGTCTTAGCCACAAAGTCGAAAAATACACAATTGCTACATTCTGCTCAAGGAGTACTCAATCAGATCCTGGCTTCACAGGTAAGTTCCTCCACTAGAGAACCCAATCGGCTGGTCACTCTTGGCCTCGGCCTTGGGTTTCCAGAGGCGAATGGGCCGCTACGCATATCCGGTTGGCAGAGCCAAGAAGCGCGCAGTTCGCTTTTGCGCACTGGCGATGCTTTGCTTGCCCTGAATGACCAAGAGATCCATGCTCCCAATGACATCAATCTCTTTCTCAGTAAGCATCAAGCTGGAGATCGCATCGACGTGCATATACGCCGCAGCAACCAGAATCTCAGCTTTCCCCTCATCCTCTCCGATGCGCCCTATCACTTGCCGAAAATTTCTGCCGCGATTCCGGCAATTGCAAAGAAGTTAACTCCAATTGCCCCAGTTAAATGGCCTACAGACGACCTCGCACGCTCCGCTTGGCTTGATGCTCCAGTTCCTCTGGCCGCCGGGACTACCTTACCTGTGATGCTAGCGATTACACAGCGCACGGATGTTCCCCAAAAACAGCAACTTCCAATCAGCGGCACTGTGCTTTTCGATGTACTCGATAGCAACGGTGTTCCACTTGTGCCGGCTGGAACAACTATAAAGGGGCAGATCGAAGCAGCAGAACCCTTCGGGCACCGCTTAGTGATCGAATCGCTGGGGGGTACTCCACTTTCAGCGCGTTCAGAGATATTACCGATTCGCGAACAATTAGAAGGCTACTCCGATGGCAGCGTTAAACTGTACCGCATCTCTAGCCTTTACCCTAGTCAGGTGGTAGGGGTAACCCTGCAAAATCCAGTCTCGATACCGCTCCCTAAAGCGAATTCTGTTCCAAATTTTCCTCTGGACGAACCTGCAGTGATGGCAGCATCACCGCCCCAAGCACTCAACCTCTATAACCAAGGCGTTCAGGCTGCTATTGCAGGCAGAGTCTCCACTGCCACTAACTTCTGGCGTGCGTCAATGTTGGCTGCTCCTACTATACAGACACGTACTGCCTTGGGTTGGGCTTACACCCAACTTGGTCGTAGTTCCCTTACTTTGAACAACAATACTCAAGCAATTGCTTATCTAGAAAGATCTGCATTCCTACGCCCTCAAGATGCTGATACCTTGGCGCTGCTTGCTTGTGCGTATGCCCATCGAATGACTTCAGCTTTGTCCAACCTCACCGAATTGGCATACTTCCGCCATGCTGCCGAACAGTATGGCTTGAACCTAAAGGAGTTTATTGGAATCAATGGCATCCTTTACGCTGAGGAAACGCCAGCACCCAGCCAGGGCGATTACTTGGACAGAGTCGTTGGTGCACAAGGCGTAATCCGGCTTACTCGTTTACCCGTGCGCGTTTACTTGCGGGCTGCCCCATCGGCTGAATTAGAAGCCGCTGTTTGGGCTGGGGCAAAGCGTTGGGAGGAGGCGAGTGATGGGACAATTCGCTTCGAGCGTGTAGACAATCCTTTAGAGGCAGACATTTCCGTGGTTTTCTCTAAACAAACTGGGGTGAAGGAGGCTGGGGTAGCGAGTATGGAAACTCTGGGTCGATTGATGCCCTCAGTAAATGTGAATCTAAACCTCGATCAGATGTTGCACATCCGCCTTGTGGACCAATCCCATTTCTTGGAAACCGTTGCTACCCATGAATTTGGACACGCCCTCGGTCTATGGGGTCACAGCAACAATGCTGAGGACATTATGTTTCCAGAAATGAGTGCAACTGATCGGCCTAGCGCCCAGGATGTTCGAACCCTGCGCAAGCTCTACGCACTCCCTGCTGATATTTCTCCGCCTTAATGGCTTGAACGATCTAGAAATGCACATCCTCTCCCTGGGAAAATGCGCAAGGCAGAATAGTTGTGCAGATCTTAAGGCAGATAGCGAAAGTCTTGAACGAGATGCACTCACAAATCACCGTCGCCATTAAAGTCCCTTGTAACAATTCTCAGAAAACATCGATATTTTTTAAAACAACTTGCCGATAAGCTGATAGAGCATGGACGACTTGCTTTGGGGGCGGATCATGAGCAGCGCTGGTCGCAATATTCGTAGTCTGGCGCTTCGCAGAAGATCCAAGGCATTCCAGAACTTTGGTCTTGCCGCTGCGATTCCAGCGGGAGTGATCTGGGTAAATGTCTCTTTGCATATTGCCATTCCCTTTGCCATTGCAACTCTGGCTTTCCCCCTGGTATTGCTGGGATTAGCTGAGTGGCAGAAGGCGAACAGGGCGGATCAAGGGGCTGCCGCTGAAGAACACGTTGGTAAGATTCTCTCTCGCCTTCCCCGTTATCTATTTGGAACAGCTTGAGTCTGGCACTCTATAGGCTTAAAGATCGATGCCTGGAGCGCGACTATCGCGATCATGATTGAAGTAGTGCTTGTGGCCCTCGATGGTGTCCCAGCCGTGGTACTGATATTTTGAGCACTAGGTTTCATTGATTTATTGCCTCTTTCGAAAAGCTAGTTGAAAAATGCCTCCAATGGACGGATTGAGATGCCCTCGTTGCCTACCTATGAGGTTTCGGGTCGGTGGTCGAATCGGATTCGGAGGTTTAGACTTATCAAGTAATGACTTTTCGTGGAGAATTTCTACGTGTCTCACTTCGGATTTCTATGCCCACCAGTCGCGGGTCACTTGAATCCGCTCTGTGCAGTGGCCCGGGAGCTAAAACTTCGAGGACATAAATGTACCTTCATTGGTGTGTACGATGCCCAGCAAAGAGTACTGGAGGAAGGCTTAGAATTCGAAGTCATTGCCAAAGAAAGTAGACCCCTTGGCTCACTCCGTATAACTTTGGCAAAGCTCGCAGCCATGAACGGACTTGAAGCATTACTCCAGACCATAGAGCTTTTTACCAAAAACCTTGACGTTCTCTTTGCGGAATTGCCATTGGTTCTTTCCGCAAATCGTTTCGATTTACTGGTGATTGACCAAACGAGTCTCGGTTGTGAAAGTATCGCTGAATGGCTAGGCATTCCTTATGTTCATATTGCCAATGCCATTGCGCAGAATTTCGATGACGGCGTTCCTCCATGGTTAGTGGGCTGGGATTACGATCCCTCCTGGCTGGGAACTTGGCGCAATAATGCAGGGTACGCCGCTGGCTGGGTATTGGGCCTTCCCCAACTCACGCGAATTAACCTTTTCCGACTTACCCATGGGCTGACGCCAAGAACTGGGTTTGATGAACTCTATTCGCCGCTAGCCCAGATCTCGCAGATGCTTCAAGAGTTTGATTTTCCAAGAACCAAACTACCGAGACACTTTCATTACGTGGGTCCACTCAGGCGTTCGGTGAATTCAAGCGCACAACAGATCCCGTTCGACTGGGAGAAGCTTGATGGTAGACCCTTGATCTACGCAAGCTTAGGCACAATTCAAAACAATCAAAGCAAGATCTTTGAGACCATTGCCATAGCCTGTGCGAAACTCGACGCTCAATTAGTCCTTTCATTAGGCGGCGGTTTAGACCCATCGGCCATCAAAGACTTGATGGGTTCACCAATCGTAGTCCGCTACGCTCCTCAGCTAGAGCTGATCTCGCGCTCTAGTCTTGTGATTACCCACGCGGGTCTCAACACCGTTCTTGAGTCATTAGCGCAAGGAGTGCCACTCGTCTGTATTCCGATTACCAATGATCAGCCTGCAATTGCAGCGCGCGTTCGCCACTGCGGAGTAGGTGAATCGATCCCACTGGTAGATCTTGAAGTCGCTAACCTGTATAAGGTCATTCACCAAGTACTTACAGAGCAACGCTACCGTACAAATGCAGCTAAAATGCAGCACTTCACGCAGTTGTCTGGGGGAGTAACACTTGCAGCAGACATCTGTGAAAAGGCTGTAAGCACGGGCAAGCGATTGGACCAGGCCACGTAGGGCAAATTTTGCGGAGGCAAAGGCGGCAAACTTGGCACCGCCGCGTACGCTAGCCGTAGCGCCTGATGCGATCACCAATCCCAAATTGATAGACATCAATGCTCTCCAAATACTCGGGGTGGATCAACAAACCGCAAACCCCGCAGCTTGATCCATACCCTTGCGCCATCATTCCCCGCTATCCCATCCAATCGCCCGCCCATTGGTATTCGCATCCAGCTTTGTGGCCGCAAGATTTCGCTTGACACCATGCACCCGCCCTCCAGCATCAACAGTTCTGCTCCCTCGGGGGTGTCAATTGCAACTGGCGTCCCAGGTTCCCAAAACTCAACTTGCACCGTTTCTCTCTCGTCCTCGAATAGCGGCAAGATCGAAACGCCAGGTCGATCTGTAGCCCGAATGCTGTCCAACTTATTCATATCGATCTTTACAGATGTTCGGTCGTTCCTGTCAAACTGCCACAGTTTCACAAAGATGACGCAGCCAGCTTGAGACCGTGGCGTATGCCTCGTTGTTGGTGGATTGCGGATGTAAGTTCCTGCTGGATAGTCCCCATGTTCATCCTGAAATA
>JACMLN010000103.1 GCA_014379585.1 Gloeobacterales cyanobacterium ES-bin-313
ATTTATAAGAATTATCTACAACTTTCAGCACTACGAATGGAAGGATAAGTCGTCATCAGCCGATTGGAAGGATGAACTGCCAATATATGGTTCAAGTCACACAAAGCTTTGTCCAAGCAATTTCTCTCTCGCCTCATCGTTTGTAGAAATATGCGACAAACTCGGTTTCTGACTTCCGTGGTTGATGGGAGAACTTTGACTACAGGCAGTTGTGTTCACCGATCTCACATATCTCAGGCTCATCGGTGGATAGCATTGCCTTGCAGCTAAAGAACTGACCTGAAGGGGGTATTATTCATTTTCGTGCCGCTCTCGTAGGGAGATGCTCAGATGCGAAAATTGTTCATAGTTCTCCTGGCTGTCTTGCCTTTTATGGCAACAGCGGCGATGGGACTATCTACAGACCAGATCAAGCAGCAGATTATCGCGGAATCCCTCGCTAGTTATCCCGGAAACTGTCCCTGTCCGTACAACACGACAAGAAATGGTCGAAGTTGCGGAGCCAGAAGTGCCTACAGCCGTCCAGGGGGCTACAGCCCGATCTGCTATCCCCAGGACGTGACGCAGGAGATGATCAAGGACTATCTCAGTAGAACAACTAGCCGATGATACGGTTACCTGAATCTGCGAATGACTTAGAGATTTTAGCAATAGTCTATGCATGGGCTGAAGCACTTTCGCAGGAAGACTATGCTCTTGTCTACGAGATGACTTATCACCCAGCCGATGATCATATAGATAAGAATCTGATCCGCCAACTTATCGAAAACTATGGATCAATTGAGCCGATGGGTGATGGGTCGAAGTTCAAAGTGACTGCACTTGATTCAGCCGTTGGGGATCTCAAACCGAGGCATGAAGTTACCCGATATGACCAATCAGACGAACCGAATTCCTTAATAATTGGTGACATTTGGTTTGACCTTCCCCTCAATGGTGCATGGAGTGATCTGACAGCCCTATTCGATATCGTGCTTCTAGAAGGAACTTTGGTGCTACAACTCCACGATATTCACGTAATGTAGTCACCTTTGTAGTTAAGGTCTAAAAACTGACAGTGGAACGCAAAAAGAGCAAAAGTCTTCAAACTTTATCAGCTTAATGCTCTGGTGGATGCAAAAGGGGTTCAAAAGCGGTGCTAATTTTCTGTGCTAAGTCAAGAAGTTTGCGGTCTTGCCAGCGTTGGCCAACTAACTGAAGACCGATGGGCAGTCCAGTTTCAGTCTGGCCAAAGGGCAGGACTACTACTGGGTTGCCAGTGAGATTAAAAATGGAGGTATGTGCTGTGCCCCAAACCCAGTAGGGAAGAGGCTTTCCATCTACATCCAGACTGCCAAAGATACCGGGTTTGGGGTAGTGGTGAAAGGCTGGCCCGGATGTTACTGGACACAACCACGCATCCCAGTGAGAGAGAAAATCCTCCATCTGTTGGATGAAGGCATCTCGCTGAGCAAGGGCTTTGAGATAATCTTGGACTCCATATCCCGCTCCACGAATCACCCCCTGTACCATCGGTCCTACCCGTTCCAAGGGCAAGAGGCGACCCAAATTCGCAGTCAGGAAACGCATCCAACCTTTTTGAGACACGCTCATTTCACAGCTGCTAATTTCACCATAGGTTTGCCAAGCGTGCGAAAAGCTGAAGCTTGTGGGTGAAGCTGCTTCTACTTGGCAACCCTGTTCTTTGAGACGAAGGACAACGCGCTTAAGGGCTTCGCGGGTTTCGGAAGAGATGGGTGTTTCATCAAAGTTGTTGGTAAAAGCTAAGCGGTAGTCTTTGAGAGGACGGTGGTTGAACAATTCCTGGATTGCAGGAGGAACTTCCCAATGCAGCTGGTCAGCCCCTTCAAGCAGGGATAGGCACAGTTGGAGGTCTTCCACCGAGCGGGCAATCGGCCCTATGGTGAGCATATTACGCAGGCGTCGCGGATGACCCAATTGTTCTCCTACAGTACGTGCTGCCGATACGCGATGCTCTGTCGGTTTGAACCCATAAACCCCACAAAAATGTGCCGGGATGCGTAGAGATCCGCCCAAATCACTCCCCAAATCCAAAGCTGAACATCCAGCTGCAACAGCAGCAGCCCCACCACCCGTACTCCCACCTGGAGTACGTTTGAGATCCCAGGGATTATTAGTGCGGCCAAAGAGCGGGTTGTAGGTTTGGATATCCTGTCCTAGAGCAGGGACATTAGTCTTCCCCAAAATGACAGCTCCTGCTTGCCGTAGCCGGGCTACTCCTGTGGCATCACGCTTGGGGTGATAGTCAGCTAGCGGGGGAAACCCGCAGGTTGTTCTCAAGCCTTCAGTCTCTAAGAGATCTTTGACTGTAATTGGTACACCATGTAGTGGCCCCACTACTTCTCCTCTTTTTAAGGCTGCATCTGCACTTTGAGCCTGTTTGCGTGCCCCGACTTCATCAAGAGTGACGATGGCATTGAGATGGGGGTTCTGACGGGAGATTTGCTCAAGGTAAGCTTCCAGAACTTCAACTGCTGACAACTCGCCTTGGCGGATCATCAGCGCGAGTTTGTGGGCTGGAGTAAAAACTAGGTCAGACATCAAGTGACACTCAATTCTGTAAGTCATGCTAGCAGGCGCACTAAGGGCAAGTAGGGTCCGACTTAATAGCTTGGATTTTCCTTACCGCGTTAATCGAGTTGAGTGGATGCCAAAATCAAACATCCTCAAGGTGCGGTTTCCGGCTTCTTCCAACCTGGTGGTAGCTTTCTCATGAGCACCCAGGTTGTCTCAGGATCGAATCGATTACCCCTGCGCATGTCGTGGCCAATGAAGTAAGAGAGTGAGCCTTGCTGAATATAGCGACCCTTCAGTTGAAGGAGTTGAGTTTGGGTTTGTTGACCACCCAAGGAAAAACTGAACCCTCCAGTGCTGAGGACTTTGTTCTGGCTTCAAAATTTTCTCAAACATTCTAACTCAATGTGATTACCTCAGACACTAATTTTCAGCCAACTGCAACCCAGTGGCAAACAGATAAAATGCAGTTGCTCCTGCGAGTAGCTTAGGCTGCGCCTTGCGGTGATACAGTTTGTTTCGCGATCGCTACGAGAATAACAGACCAATCGTTGCGATGCAGTTCGTGTCCTGTTCCGGGCAATGGTAGTAATACATCTCTGCATGCCAAACTATAGGCATAGGGTTAAAACACAATCTTCTGTGCCATGAATAATCAAAGTTGGGACAGCGATTTCCTGGAGACAGTTACACCATTTTCTCCACCTTGAAGAAGCTCACAGGACAGCATCATCAGTGCTCTTTGCAAAACATGCGAACCGCTTCGGCGACCGCTTGCGGGTTGTCCTCGTGGACGAGGTGCGACGCGCTCGGGATGCATACGTCCTTGGCACCCGGGATCAGCGCGGCGAGGCGCTGGTTGATACGCCGCTGAAAGCCGGGGGTGTCGCTGCCGCGGAGGAGCTGCGTCGGGGTATTGATCGCAGCAGCGTCCGCCGCAGTGAAGACCGGAAGTCCGGCACCGAGCAAAGACGCGCGATGCGCTTTCGCATTGTCCATCATCTGTTGCTTTCGCGCGGAGGAGACCTTCGCGTACGCGGCATCACCGAGGACGCCACGCGCGAAGAAATCGATCGCGGCACCGTCGTTGCCCTCCTGGAACGCCTTCGTCGCCGGACCGATCCCACTGGCACCGAACTTGAGGAGCGCTACGAGTGCGCCGGGTGAAGAGAACAGGAGTTTGAAGATCTCGTCTGGCTTCGGCGGCAGCGCCTGCAAGAACATGGAGACGACCGGCGGCTCTTCGAGTGTGAGCGTTCGCACGAGGTCGGGCCGTTGCTGCGCGGCGAGCAAGCACACGAACGCGCCGGAAGAGTTGCCGACGAGATGCACTTTCCCGAGGCGAAGCTTATCGATGAGCGCCACCAAGTCTTCGACGTGCGGCGCGAGCGCGTCACCGACCCCGTCGTCGGCAGGACGGTTCGGATGGGCGAACCGACGGCTGTAGTTGATGACGCGAAAATGTTCGGCGACTAGAGGTTCGAACGGCGCCCACGAGCGCAGGTCGCTGATGTTCGCGTGCACGAGCACCATCGGGTCGCCGCGACCGCTCTCTCGGTATGCGAATGACACACCACCAATGTCAATCTCTTGCTTATTCATAGGAGCATTATACCGAGCTAGGAACTTCGTCTTGTGTGCAGTCACGTGCGCGGCGGTGCGGTTGGTGACGCCTAAAGGCTCAAATCAGCGTTGGCAGACAACCTCAGCAATCCAGTAGCAGCTTTCTACCATCCGCTGAATTTGAATTGTGAGACCGCCCCAAATGATTGGATCTCAACGGTCTTACTTTTACTTAGCGATGCCGACCGGGAACTGACCAATGCCCTGCGCCTGCCAGCGTTCACGGTGGGCAAGCAGGTACTGCTCAAGCGGCTGGGATGGATTGCTATGGATGGCAAGATCATCAAAACCTTTTACCCTGTGTTCCCACCGGATCGCCATGCCCAGGAAATGCTTACCTGGCTGGCAGATCAGAATATTCAAGGCGTTGGAAGGAGCCGTGCAGTCTGAACTTCTCCCCTGCGGATCGATCCTTTGGTGCCCCTTGTTCTTTTCCGAAGTGGGTATTAAAGAAAATGGCAGTGCTGTGTCTTCTCTTAGAGCGATTTCAGGAAATGGCCGCGCTGTATTTCCGCTTTTGTAAAATAAGAGGATATGGCAGTGTTGGGTTTTCTGACACTTGCTCTACTCGTCTGTAAACCATACAAATAGGGCCGTTGCTACTAGTGCTCCAAGCAATTGAGCCACGATAAAGGCTGCTATATCTACTGGGCGGATGCCAGCAAAGGTATTACTCAGAGCCCGCGCGACTGTGACTGCTGGATTGGCAAACGAAGTTGAAGAGGTGAACCAGTAGGCAGCCGTGATGATGGCAGCAACGGCGTAGGGGGTAGTTTGTGGGTGGTATCGCGAACAGCTCCAGATCACGATCAGGAGTGAAAAGGTAGCGGTGAATTCTCCAACCCACTGCCCAATACCAGAGCGCATATGGGTTGAAACCTGGATGACAGGTAGGCCAAACATAATATGAGCCAACCAGACTCCAAGCACAGCACCCAGAAATTGCGCCAACACATACCCCGGCACTTCTGCCCAGGGCAGGACTTTACGAGTCGCAAGGGCGAGGGTTACAGCCGGATTGAGATGCGCCCCCGAGATCGGTGCGAAGGTAAGAATTAGTGCCACAAGTCCCGCTGCTGTTGCCAGGGTATTGGCCAGCAGTGCAACAGCGATATTCCCGCCCGCTAGCTGTTCAGCCATCACACCAGAACCAACGACTATGGCGAGGAGCAAGGCTGTACCGATCCCTTCGGCCACAAGCCGCCGAGCACTGTTCACGGCGAAATCCGGTTGCCCTGGTCATCGACTACACGTTCGCCATCTTCTTTGGTGAATGGGCCGTGCTGCGGTCTAAGAAGAATCTCCAGGACAGTCTCGGAGGGTCGGCAGAGTTTCACCCCTTTGGAGGTAACGACAATCGGTCGGTTGATGAGGATGGGGTGGGCGATCATCGCGTCGATCAACTGGTCATCCGTCAAGGCGGGATCGTCCAAATGCAGCTCGTCGTAAGGTGTTCCCTTGCGCCGCAGCAGATCGCGCACAGGCATGTTCATCCGGGCAATCAGGCTGACTAGTTCATCGCGAGAGGGTGGAGTTTTCAGATACTCGATAATATGCGGCTCTTCCCCGCTATTGCGGATCAGACCAAGGACGTTGCGCGACGTACCACAGGCGGGATTATGGTAAATGGAAATCGTCATGAAACCACCCTTGGGGCGCAACAGGCAGCATCGGCAGGTGTTGCTTCCACTTTGGGAGAACAGCAAGCCTTAGATGGCGTAGAGATCGATGTGTGGTCAATGTCTTCGCCGTAGACCGTGCTCTCACCTGATGTGAGAAAGACTTCCCAGGATAGACCTTGGGGATCTGCTATCCATGATTTCTCAGACTTCGCGTAGCAACAGGTTGTCAAGCCTTCCTCAAGTACGGGCCGAGCCGCTTTTTCAAGCCGTCCGTAGACTTCCTGTAACTCGTCTGGGGATTCAACCTGGATACCAAGATGATCGAGGCCAGTTTTACTGCTTCGAGTCGAAATTGCAAAGTTGACCCGTGGTTCTTCTATCATCCATTTCGCGTAGTCAGATTTATTGACCGTTGGTTCGGCAGCAAACAGAGCACTGTAAAACTTGACTGAATGGGCGAGATCGTCAACAGCGATGTGCAGATGTAAGCGTTTCATGGCAGTTTCCTTGGCTAACAGTATTGGGACCACAAATATCGATGCCACAAGCAGCGGTGTTGCCTTGACAACAGTTTTCACTCAAGTAGCTCATCAGAGCATTCATGGTGGCGTAGGTGGCTGAATAGATCAGCGAGCGGCTTTCTCGGCGATATTGCACAAGCTTCGCCTGCCTGAGTTGGTTCAGGTGAAATGAAAGGGTTGCTGCTGGTAGTCCAAGCCGCTCCCCAATTTGACCAGCCGGAATGCCTTCAGGCCCGGCCTGAACCAACAACCTAAAGATATCAAGGCGAGACTCTTGGGCAAGCGCAGCAAGCGCGGTGATTGCAACCAGTTTTTCCATATTTCCAATATATTGGAAATATGCGCCTTGTCAAACGGAAGCTAGCAGTAAGCGCACAGAAAACTGGGTTGAGCATTGGACGAAGCCTGGCGCGAGTTTATTGGAACGATACAAATGCTTACTAGCCAAATCCGGCTCATGTCCGGCAAGGGGTGAGTTTCGTAACACGGCTGAAACCCTGTGAAATCAAGGTTTCTCATTTTGCATAAGTCTGTTTCATAATGTAACCAGCAAAATTGGCTATGCGTGGGCTTTGACCAAAGTCATCAACGCTGGCTTCAAGCCCTGACAAGGGGCAATTCTGACCAGCGAGTGGTGTACCTGGGGGATAGAAACTGGGCACGGGTCTTCCAGGATTGATCGATACCCTGTGCTCCGTAGCGCAGTGATCCTTGGCTATAACGGGTATTCACAGTATCGACAGTCTCCATCAATTGTCTTTCTTGTAGGTCGATCCCAGTCTGGTAAGGCTCGAAAAGATTGAGTTGGATGGATTCACTGTCAGTCAGTCCAGTCAGAATCACGCCAGCTTTAGCAAAGGTGATGTCATCGCGCCAAAGCTGCTCGGCCAATATCAAAGCAGGTGCCAAAAGCTTTGGGGTATGGGCAGTTTCGCTCAAAAGCTGAAAAGAGGCAGAGTTTGAGAAATAGTTGTCCTTGTAGCGACTCGACGATACGAAAACAGTCAGAGCACCCGCAGCTAGTCCGTTTTTGCGCAGTTTGTGAGCGGCTTGTACGGTGAATGTGGCCACAGCCTCTTTGAGTTCCACTACAGAGCGAACAGGTTTACCAAAAGAACGAGACACGCAGATGGATCGACGTGCTGGTGGACACTGTTCAAGGGGTAAGCAGGAAATGCCTTGAAGCTCCAGAACTGTGCGCAGACCAACGACTCCCAGGCGTTTACGAATCCAAAACCTGTCTGCATCCCGCAGTTGCAATGCAGTATCGATGCCATTTGCTGATAGAGCTTTGCCTGATTGTGACCCGATGCCCCAGACCGCTGTCGCTGGAATTGTGGCAAGGATAGGTTCAATGTCAGTGATGGCAGTAAAGTCGAACACCCCAGCGTGCTTCTTGGCCAAATGGTTAGCGAGCTTGGCCAATGTCTTTGTAGAACCGATTCCGACCCGCACAGGAAGACCAATGTGTTGATGGATGGTGCTGCGGATCTCCTCGGCAAAGCTGTTGTATTCCTCAGTAGGTACATGACCCATATCCACGAAAGCTTCATCAATGCTGTAGGTTTCGGTTGACCCAAAACAGCCAAGAGTGGCCATAGTCCTGGCCGAAAGATCCCCGTAGAGGGTGTAATTGCTGCTCCTGGCAACGAGTTTCCCAGCATCGACGAGGGGACGGACTTTAAAGAATGCCTCTCCACGGGGTACACCGAGAAGCTTTGCAGGTTCGTTGAGGGCGACGACATTGCCATCGTTGTTGGAGAGCACGACCAGAGGGATTTTCCAAAGGCGCGGTTCAAAGACAGATTCGCAGGAGCAATAAAAGCTCTGACAGTCCACCAGAGCGAAGACTTGGGGTTTCATAACGTGTGGATCGACGCTGTGACCACACCCCAGATTTCAAAGCTTTGATGTTGGTGAATCTCGATAGTTGGATAGGCATCGTTGTCTGGAACAAGCACCAATCGTTCTTTGAAAAAGCGTAGTCGTTTGACGGTCAACTCACTATCGACGACGGCGATCACCACGTTTTTGTCCTGGGGTTCGAGGGAGCGATCCACAATCAGGATGTCTCCAGGAAAGATCCCTGCCCCGATCATCGAGTCCCCGACGACTCTGACAAAGAAGGTTGCCGCCGGATGGCGAATCAAATGGGTATTGAGATCCAAAGTTCCTTCGAGAAAAGACTCCGCTGGGGAGGGGAAGCCAGCGGTGATCGGACAACTGTAGAAAGGAATCTCGAAGTGGGTCGATAAATCCGGGGTGAATAGTTCGACAACTTTACTTTGCTGAGGATTATGGGACATAGGCTTTTTTGGTGGGATCTATTTGGAAGCCTACCGCAATATATGAACAAAAGTCCATAGAGCAGCCAGAACCCAGCAATTCAGCAAAATTTGGATCGATGTTGGAGAAGAGTTTAGAAGTAAATTCGCAGATTTAAAGATACTTTTTGCTTTAGTTTATGAACGAGTTCTAAATGTCAAAGCAATCAATGATTTGGAGATTGGATTCCAAATCATTGAAAAAATTGCATAAAGTCCTTTATCCAGACATATATGCTGTCATTGACCTATATCCTTCCTGACTGAGAGTTCGAAGGACAAGCCCGACTGGGAAGGGGTTTTAGGCGATTTTCACCTTATTCCGCAACAGGACTAGCATTTTCTCCCCAAACAGCACAATACTTGATAAAGGAAGTCATGAAAATAAAAATCGTCAAAAGAGACCGCTTAGAATTACCAGATACTCCAAAGTTTATTTCTCCTCCAATGGTTACAGAACCTCTATATCAGTGTGCGATTGCTGTAACAGTTATCTCATATGTATTAGATGCTGATATAGAAATCCAAGTTGATGGAGTTATAGTTTCTTCTGCCAATGGTGGATCGCCATGGCCAGAAGGAGTAACTGTACCTATACCAAACGCCCTTATTGCTGGTCAAAAAGTACGGGCAAGACAAAAAACAGCGGTTGCTCTTAGTGATTGGTCAGCAGCAGTGATTGTGAAAGACCACACGAAGGACTACCCCGCTGGGCCACCCCGACCAGAAATTAATCCTGCTCCGGTTTTTGAATGTGGAGTACGCACAGGAGTTTCTAATCTTCTAACGGGCGGCAATGTCTGGGTTACTGCCGATCAAATAGAAGTGGGCAGAGTTAGTGGCTGTAGAACTCATCAGGGAGTCAATGTGAATCCAGTCTACGGGCTAGGTCAAAAAGTTCGGGCTTGGTTTGAATTGTGTAAAGATCCAAGTCCACCATCTAGTGAATATGTAACAGGCAGTCCTCCCAATCCATTACCTGCTCCAAGTGTTGATCCGATTTTCGAGAGTGGAACAGTTCTGACAGTCAAAAATATTGTGAATGGGGCAAAAGTCACTGTTTATCGCAATGGGGTTAACCAAGGAACCTGGCCATGCTGGGGTTTTTCAATAACCATTAATGGATTAGCCCCTTTTGTGACGGGTGACAAATTTACTGCTATGCAGAGTATGTGCCCAGGAAATCCTGACAGCCCTCCCGGTGAAGGTGTCGTTCAACCCTGTTCAAGTTTGCCTGCTCCTGAGATAGGTCCAGTTCAAGCAGGTGATAACCGTATCACACTAACTAAGTTTGTTCCAGATGCCACCATTAAGGTTTATTTGAATAGTGGACTTGTGGGTGCAAGTGGCGGACCAATTGTCATGTTGACAAAAAAATTGGCGTTAGGGGATACCCTAATCGTTGTTCAGGATCTAAACAAGTGCGCAAGTAGTCTAGCACTTGAGATCAAGGTTCTATGTGTAGATCCACCAGTCTCGAGCAATCCCTCAAACCTCAACCTCTTCCCAGTAGGGTTTAGTGAATATCAGAATGGTGGTATCAAAGGCAGTGTTTACTACCCTGCGGAAGATGATGGTAATCAGCAGCCCTTTAATGTTCGGTTGGCATCATTGGCTCGAGTGCCCATCGTTTTCATGGCACACGGTAATCATTCCCCCGCAGATCCAAGCTATCTAGGCTATGACTACTTTCAAGCCGATCTTGCAAAGATGGGCATCATTGCTGTTTCGGTGAACTGTAATGCTCTTAATGGTTCTGGTGGTGGAGTTCAGAACATAGAAAACCGTGCTGACTTAATTATTGACAACATTGCCTTCTTTCAAGGATTGGACGCCGATCCAACATCAGTCTTCTTTGGACGAATTAACTTTAATCTTCTCGGGCTAATGGGACATTCACGAGGAGGGGATGCAGTTGTCACTATTCCAACGGTCATAAATTTGCCAGAAGTAAATATCAAATCTGTACTCGCACTCGCACCAACAAATTTCCGATATTGGGCAAGGTTATCGACTATTGAACCCAAAGGCTATGCATTTATGACAATACTACCTGCGGGGGACGGGGATGTTACGGACAACAATGGTGCCCAGTTTTACGATCAAGCTATTCCTGCTACATTTAAGGCTCAGCTCTATGTCCATTTCACGAATCATAACTTTTTTAATCGACAATGGCTTGATGACGATAGCCTCTTCACTTCGCCGCAGCCTGCTGTAATCACCCGCTCAGATCATGAACGTATCCTGACAGCTTATGGATGTGCACTATTTCGGGCTACGTTACTTGGGCAATCTACAACTGGCTATCTTGATGGGACTCAGCTCCCTGCTGGGGTATTAACTCAGCATGTTTATCGTTCCTATGAGCGCTCTAAGGTTTTGACAGTAGACAATCATGAGGATGGCAATACGATTAACATCAACTCTTTGGGGCAACCCACAACCCAGCTTAATGGCATGAGTGCGGATGAGTTTCCCTTTGATCGAGTGTCTGGTGCCTTTAATAGCTCATTCTATGGTCTTAGTATTGGTATGGTAGTGAAGCCAGGCCGGACAGGTCGTGTTTTTCGTTCTGAGTTGAAGAAGGTTACTAATCTCTCAAAAAAAGAAATTTGGATTCGAGCTGCTGAGGTTACTGATGGATCTTCAGTTGCTGCTGGCCCGACGGGCTTTGAGCTTGGACTGGAAGATAGCAATGGTGTTCAAACATGGGTTGATTCGGATGATGTAGGTGGTCTACCAAGACCCTATGCTCGTAATCCGGGTATGATCAAGACGATGCTTAACACACTGCGTTTCAAAGTACCCTGTTTCAAGGCTAAAGAGTTTAAAAATGATAGCATCCGAGCCATTCTCATCCGGTGCAATCGAAATGATGAACGTGCGATCGCGTTCGATGATTTACAGATAATTAACTGATGGAGATTTAAAGATGTCTATTGATCTCTCTGAACCACTTCCACCATGCTCGCGCCCTTCGTGGGATCTACCCGAAATTGTTGAAGTTCAAACGCTTAATACTCCCTTTGAGCCACATCAACTGAGGAATTTTAGGTCATCTTTCGAGGCCAAAACTGAGGCAACAGAGATCCAAATTAGGACAAACAGTCCTATTCCCATTCGCGCTCTTAGCCCAGTTTTACATGTTGGGAATGTAGTCCTAACTGAAAGCGAACAGATTGGTGAGAACCTTTATAGATTTTGGGCGTTTGAACCCAATAGACTTGAAGCTGAAGCACCTATTTCCCTCAGTTGGACGAATACTCCTAACGAGCAGCTTCAAGAACCCCAATTTCGCTATAACCGAAACCAATAGGCCAAGCAACCGGATAAGCTCATCCCAAGCCTTCCCTTCTCCCTTTTTTACTTCATTCCACAACCACTGGCGTACTGCTGGATCACCCAATCGCGATCAGCTTCACAATTCATCCGGAATGGGTTCGCTAAGGGGCTATCAACCTCCCCATACTTTTCCCCATTTCGACCAATGTAGGTGCCTCTGGCTCCAGATTTCTTGCTCAAAACAGCAGTCGCTTCGGCGAACCCAATACCTGTGGAAGCACCCATTTCTACCCCCCAAATCCAAACAACTTGAGAATTTGTTTCACCCCAAAGGGGCAGTTTCAGAAGTTATGAGCTTGCTCTCAGCGTTCAATCAACTGAGCCAATCCCCAATGCCGTTCCGGCGCGTTCGAGATCCCTTCTGTCTTGGGGATACATGCAGTAATACATGTTTTGCATCGTTTCCATACCACCGAGCTGATTCGCCCTTTCTCCGAGGTTACGCGTGTAATCACGATTTTCTTCACCGAAGGGATCGCGATCTTCCCCTACCCTTTTATCGGCAACGCTCAGTTCGAGAAGCTCCAGCATGATTCCTTCAACTGTGGATATTTTCCTGTCTTTCTGTTTGCTCTTCAGTTGTTCGTGGATTTTGATGACTGCTAGAAGTATGGCCTTGGCTTCTCTCGCTTCCGAGAGCACAGCAACTACTTCCGATTTGTCGAAGACCTTGGCTGTCCAGGTTCTTTCTCCGGCTTTCTCAGATTCAAGGGTTGAAGCAAGATCGGGTGAGATCTCGGCAATACCAACGAGAAGGCTACGAACATTGCTGAGGTTGGGCAGCTCTCCGTGATTTGTTCCTTTCCAAATAATCAGTTGATCCAATTTGCGGATCTGGACGAAGAAGGTTTGCAGGGGACGATCCCACCCGCAAACTACGGAATAGCCCTTGGCACAATTTGGAAGTATGTACTGGCTCATTAGCATTCTCCGAGTTAGCTTGACTGTTTCTTTTGGGGTGAGGCAAAGCTTTGATCAAGGCAGATGTGCTTTGTCTTGGTTGATTTGGAAGGCAGCAGCTCTTTCGGCTTGGTGGTAGTTTCCAGGGACGACGGCGATTGCGCGATATGCGAGCGGGTGATCTGGAAGGGCGACGACAATGCCATCACCATCAGGGATGAGAACCCGATGATAATTCTTGGAAGGTAGATGAGGAGAGCGTTTGGGACGGCTATTGCCTTTGGTTGTTCTTGTCGAAAGTTGAGTTTGCATAGTTGTTCTCGGTGAGGATGATGGGTAGTTCGTTGAGTTTTAAGGAAAGCAGAGCAGCCCAACCCCGATGCGCTCGGAGAAGGGCTGCAATGTTGGATCAGAACGCAATGTCGTCAAGTTGTTCACAAGCAGCGGCTAGTTGAGTACCTACTGAACGGGAAGATTGAGATCTTGTGCTGGCTGGGGGAGTGTTGCGGCTATTGCTCCGTGTTGTTGTAGCTGGAGTAGGAGTAGAAGCAGAACCAGAAGCAGCAGTAGCAACAGGTTCATGAGTGCCTTGGCAGAAGACTTTGCGGACGATGATTTCTGTGGTGCGTAGCTTGGTGCCATCGGCCTGGGTGCGATTTTCATTGCGGATTGAGCCTTCTACGAACACTTCAGAGCCGATCGGAAGATCCTTTTGGGAGAGTTCCTGGCCAAGATTGCCGAAGCCGATCACCCGAACTTTGAAGTCTTCTTCCCCAGATTTGCCTGGGTTGAATTGGGCGACGAAGGAAGAGATGACAGTGCCTCCTTCCAATTGGCGAGATTCGATAGCGGAGGCGAGCGTGCAAACGCATTCCGCAGTTGATATCGGTGCCAATGGCGGCGGGAATCACCTGACCTTCTGTCTCGACGACGGAGCCGATGGCCACTCCGCTATTGCCGGGATGAAAATCGGGGGTTGCACAGGCACGGCAGACACATCCGCCACCGGGATGACGGACAGAAGCCAAGTTTGCCAACTGCTTAAAGGCTTTTAGTGTTTCTGGCCCTTAGACTGGGCTGACTTTTCGGATAGGAATCTGCACCTCACTGCGTTTTCGTTCGGCTTCCACAAAGGGGGAATCGTAGAGAAATCTTCGTGCAGACCCGCAAAGCTGGTATTCAGGATGTTCTATCAGCCAAGCCCGTAATTGTTGAACACTCTGTTGAAAGCGCTCCCAGGAGTATTCGCCTGCAAGTCCCAGACTGAGAACCAGCATCGCAGGATGGTCTTGTACGATAACTCCTTGCGTCGTTTGGCCAGGAGGGATCTCCTGACTGCCATAGAGAAAGGAGACTTCTGCCTGTCCATACATCTGAGGTTCTTCCAGGGTCAGTGTCGGATACCGGGCCTCCACGGGCGAAGTCATGGCAATCCCGTTACTGCTGATATGAGCAAAGAGGGGGTTGAAGGCAGTAGAGGTAGCACCTGCCAACATGCCTTCTAGCCGGACGGTGGCAGAACGGTAAGGTGGATACTGCTTAATCTCGATCACTCCTGCTGGAGTAGGAGCTGGGAAACCCTTCGGTAGTTCAGCCATGACCAATCTCGCAAATAGCAACCTCGATTGTACGAGGGAAGGCAGATCTGCTTCGAAAGCTTAGTGGCATCAGTAGAGTACTGGTACTGGTTCGATACGTTATCCCACAAAAAAAGGCTTTGCTTGGCTTGACCATATTCCACAGTGGATTTGCAACAAGATACAATCTGACCATGATTCGCGCACATGTAGACAAAGACGGCAGATTGCTTCTTCCCGGTGGCGGAAGCATTAGCGATCTACTCGATAAGGACATCCTCCTTCAATTGGCACCGACTGCTGAGGAGTCAATCGTTGGTGTGAATGCTCACCCAAGACAAGGTGTCTTTCGCCAATTCACAGATGAACGTGATGGTCAAAGCTTACGTTTCGATGGTGGAGTGCTGGTATTTGATGCTGGTGTAGAGAGTCAGGTTGTCGATGCCGAGATAATCGAAGGCTTTATCCAGCAGGAACGCGAGGAGCGTTTACAGTTCTTCGAGTACCACAGCTGTAGTTCCGAAGAACGTGTCTATGGCAAAGTGCTTAGTAGTAATACTTAACGACATTACAGAAGTTCATAATCCTAAGGTGTTTAGGGAGTGAGATCCTCTCATTGCCTAGATAATGAAGCGTGATATCGGTTGGCTGATGTTTCATATTAGGGCGTACTTCTTTCATCACAAAGAAGGCTGGTGATGCTGCCGAACGTGGGATACTACTTGTTAGGCAATGCAAACATCTTCCTCTGACATGCCAAGCTACTGCAATCTCCACCTCAGCACTGCCCGACTCGATTTGCGTCCGTTGGCGGTTGGCGACGAAGATGGCCTGTTCGCCATTCACTCGGATCCTGAGTTCATGCGATATTGGAGCTCGCCGCCCTGGACTACGGTAGAGCAGGCGATCAAATTGATCGAAAGAGATAATCGCGAAATGCTTGATGGTCAACATATTCGTCTCGGAATATTTTATCGCGGTGAGAATCACCTAATCGGTACGTGCTCCCTGTTCAAGATTGACGAGCAATGCCGTCGGGCGGAGCTCGGTTACGGTATTGCCAGGGACTATTGGCGCAAAGGATTCATGAGCGAAGCTGTGCCCGCAGTCATTGAGTACGGCTTCGCTGTCATGGGGCTTAATCGCTTGGAAGCAGACATTGACCCGCGAAATACCGCCTCATGCAAAAGCCTTGAAAAGCTTGGGTTCGTTAGGGAGGGCTACCTGCGAGAACGGTGGATAGTTGCTGATGAGATCTCCGACTCGGCTCTCTACGGTCTACTTTCAAGAGACTGGCACAATAAGCATACAAGCGTGCCCTAACCCTTAGGCTCTGTGCAGAGCGTCGAACGGTTTAGGCATGTGACCCACTTAGAGCAAAAGAGTAACATTGTATTCTGTAACGTATCATATTGTGCTATTACATGGTAGAAATGACCTAGCAACCAAGCTTAAAGTTTCCTGCCATGCATTCACGATTTGACGAATTTCGCCGCCTGCCACTTGGCCAGCAACTTGAACATCTAATCGATACGCCTGAGCGGTATCTGGAATATGCAGCTTTATCGCGTGCTACAGTTCCAGCCGTTACTGCCATCGTGCACGACCTCAAAGACCGATTTGCTGAGGTATCAGGCAACATGACTGCGAAGCAGTTCTGTGGGGCGTTGGTAGCAGATATCATGCGCCGTCACAATCATGTGCTGGTTCAGGAGCGTGGACGTGTACCTGGCGGATACTTCACTTTTGGAACCGTCTGGTCACCTACTCCTGTACCTGTCACATTCGAAGTGTTGTTGTCAGCACTCGACCAGATGCCTCAGCAAATAGCGGTTGCCATTGCACAGCTGAGTGATGGGCAATGGGGAGCGCTGCCCTGTGGCACAGGTTTCTCAGCTCTAGAGCACACTTGTCATTTAAGGGATCTCGATACCGTATACAAAGAACGTTTAGAGGCAATCTTGACGCTCGAAGCTCCCGTCTTGCCAGGTGTCAATGGCACTTTGCTCGCTGTAGAGCGTGAGTACTGTAAGCAGGATCTAAATGAGGCATTGACGAATTTTCGCTTAGGACGAGGCAGTCTAGTCGAAGCGTTCATCAATGTGAGCGAAGCTCACCGCAAGCGGTATGGTTTATTTGATGGGGTCAAGCGGATGACAATCGATGATCTAGTCAGGGATATCCATCAGCATGACCAGACCCACCTTCAAGAACTCAACGAATTAGTCGCTGAG
Organism: Gloeobacterales cyanobacterium ES-bin-313; assembly: GCA_014379585.1. Classification (GTDB taxonomy): domain Bacteria; phylum Cyanobacteriota; class Cyanobacteriia; order Gloeobacterales; family Gloeobacteraceae; genus JACMLN01. The sequence continues at coordinate 16,682 of JACMLN010000103.1, forward strand.
CTATTGTCTGGAGGAGCGTAACTATGTTTGCGACCTTGAAATGGAGTGTCCCCTTTTTATAAGACAGTTTTCTGACCTTCTTAAGTGGGGCAATCAGGTCTGGATGGAACTGATAAAGTCGGGCGATTTATGCAGAGGTGGCACAAACCTCTACTTCTTGAACTGCTTGGAGCTTAAATTCAGGGCTAAAGAAACGACGAACTCTAGACATGTGTTTCTTTTGCGGGTATTAACCCACTTAAATGAGAAGAGAAGATTGTCTTATTCTAAGAGTTCATTAGCAATAATCGATTCATTTTGCATATTGCTTCAATGGGAAAACATGTTTCATTATCCGTCACTCTCACAAACATTTTGTAAGACCACTGTTCCATAGAAATTTTCTTGAGATCGTCCAGGTCTCCTCTCATGAACAGTTGAATCAAGCGTTTGCTGATTTTCTCTCCATCGATGTTGCCGCTGGACAAGCTTCCAACGATACCCTTGCCACATATCGACTCCAAGTGGCTCGGTTTGTTAAATGGTGTTTGGGCGTTGGCCTTCAACCCTCTCAGGCAACAGTTGCAGATATCAAAACCTATCGACGCTACTTGGTGGACAGAGGGGACAAGAGCAGTACCATTGCCCTCAAACTTGGAGTGGTTCGGCGCTTTTACCAGGCTGCCGTCGAGAAGCAAGTTCCTGGGGTGAGTGTCAATCCAGCGACTTCCGTCAAAGCACCTCTAGAAAGTATCGATCCAGCAGAACGAATCACTTACTTAGAAAAAGAAGAACTCGATCTGTTGCTCGACACGATTAGCGATGATGGGAGTCTTATCTCAGCCCGCGACCGCTTCATGATCGCTTTGATGGCGATCGAGGGGCCACGCACAGTCGAACTCCATCGGGTAAATATCAGTGATATCGTCCGTCGTGGCAACGATGTTGGAATTCAGGTGCAAGCCAAGCGTTCAAGAAGGGTGGTTCCCCTGACAGCCCGTCTAGCAGTGCGTTTGGAGCAATATTTGGAACTCAGACGAAAGCTTACAGGTCAAGAACTTGACCCGTCAGAACCCCTATTTATCTCTCTAGACCGAGCAACCTCAGGACAACGCTTGTCACGGCGCGGCATCAGAAAACGAGTGGATCACTACCTCGAACTTGCTAGTCTCAAACATGCTCCAGGTCGCACTCTCACCGCTCATAGTCTACGCCATACAGCTGGTACTCTCGGGCTTCGTGCAGGTTCAACTCTGCGCCAAGTTCAAGATCTCCTCGGTCATAAGAACCCTCAAACCACCGCAATTTACGTACACATCAACGACCGTTGGAAGGCTAATCCAGGGCTTGGCATAGACGACAAGGTCTGAAGAAGTATTCGCACCAAGAATTAGCAAAAAGTACAGATCGTGAATAACTTAGAAATGCCCGAAAACTGTCTAGAAGATTGGGTTCACTTCATTCCGACCTGTTGCGCGTGAATCAGGATTGGGTTATCCATGTTTTATAGTGTCCTAAATCCTCAAATCCAGTCTAGGCGAGCTTGTGTGTACACGGCAGCCCCATAGGGGATGACGCGTGGGCAGCCGTCCCGAGTTACAAGTCTTGTTGAGGTACCTATACGGTTTCCAGTACCATGCGCGGATTCTTCCTAAAAACTGTGACTGTTCAATCAAGCGATTGGAGCAAGAGGCAGATTGAGTTTCAAGACACTAGTAGACTCGCAATGCGTCACCCATGTTTGTAGATGAAGAGTAGACTGAGAAAGGGTTTGCAGACCTCTAATGCACGGCTCGTTGCGCCAGAGCGTGGGCCAAACAGTTGAAATTTAGAATTGCTGGTGTTGAACCCCTTCAGCTTGCCGTTTGCCTTCCCTACCCCGCTACGCTGAGGATAGTGACTGCCGCACAAAACGTTCAAACTTCAATTTTGTTGCGACGAATATATTCTTGCTTCGTCTTTTCAAGCAGCTCGATAAGCACAAGTTGAAGATCTTCAGCAGTGCCATGAGAACGCCATTCAGCACCGAGTACGCTCAGCAGTTTATCCAGAAGCTGTTGGAGAAGTTGGGCTTCTTTGGGATCTTGCTGAAAAGCCTGATCGACAACCTTGAAGAGGGCTTTTACAGTGGTGACGGCCAAGGATTGACTGAGGGAGCTGGGCAGGGGAGCTGTTGTACGAATCTTGTACTCGATAAACTTTTCGAGTTCGGGCTTTACTTGAGGCAGCACTCCATTGAGCACGATGTCAGTTTGCGCTTTGACAAGACTGTTGAGAGCCGTGGAAGTTTGGCTGGGCGCAATCGAGACACTGCGCGTAGCCGCAGGTAGCAGTTTGGAGAAGTCGGTCTCCTGAACGACCTGCTGCATTTGAGCAATCATATTGACAACCACAAGATCGCTCACCTCATCTGCAATCGCCTTTGCGTAGTAGTGCAATAGCCAGCCAGCCGGGGAAGGTAAATTGAGAACGTGCTCGATGTGTTCAGACCAGCTCAAAAATCTAGTGAGCGCCAACCAGCCCACATGTACACCGAGAATCAAATTGACGGCTGGGATCAAGTTGAGTAGATCAATGCTATTTGCCCCAGCCGCCTCCCGCCAAGTCGTCTTCGAAAATTGGAAGCGGGTGGCAACAGTACGAGCGACGAACTCCAGAGCAAAGATGCCCATAAACCAGACATCGAACTGCCGCCAATAGTTGTCTACGAACGCGCCATCTTCGGCGTAGCTGCGATAGTAATTGATCTCGAAGAGAGGGCGCAGGCTCTTATCGAAGAAAGCCAGTTCTTTATTCCAGCGCTCAGGAGTAAAGTTTGCTTGCGACCAGAACTTCAGAAAGGATGCTTTGGATGAAGCTCGCTTGGTACCGAAGACATGCAAACGGATGCGGTTCTTGATGCGCTCAAGGGTGCCCTGCTTGTCCACCAGCAGAAATGGGTTTTCATCGACGATTAATTCGCTTTGCTGACGCAGACTGGCGAGAAGTTTTGCTTGCTTCGCTAGATCAGGCTTTTTACCCTTAAAGGTCGCTTCTAGTGCATCGATCGTTTTTAGGTAATTCTCGGTGGTGTAATGGGGTTCAATCCCTTTAATTGGATCATAAATGTGAGTGACATTGGCCAAGTGAAGGGCGTAGTAGTCGTGAAAAGGAATATAGGAAAGATCGAACATCACCCAACCAAGGTTGACTGTCGCAACGATCAGTAATACTAATTCCACGAACCAAGGCAGTCTACCGCGTTTTGATGTGAACAGATTAGATTTCACAGGCTTCTGAATGAGGGTTCTTCAAATGTAGCCTGACGATATTCCGGACAGGTGAAGTGAACCCGGAAAACTGGACAACTAGCTAAGTTATGCTCTCGCCTCCTAAACTGGTTATCAGAAGGAGCATCCCATGGCACAATCTCGTAAAAAGTACAGCTCTGATTTCAAGGCTAAAGTCGCTCTTGCAGCTATCAAAGGTGAGAACACAATTGCTGAACTCGCCTCTCAGTTCGAGTTGCATCCCGTTCAGATCTCGCAATGGAAAAAGGCACTTCTAGAGGGTATTCCTTCTCTGTTTGCTGGCAAGCAAGTTAAAGAGGAGAACAAAGAGGCTGACCTCATCGATGCTCTCTATCGGCAGATTGGTCAACTCACGGTGGAACGGGATTTTTTGTCACGCAAGTACGAGAAATAAATCGTACTGAACGTTTGACGACGTTAGAGCATGACGGTGGCGATAACCAGAAGATGTAGAAATCCACCTATCCTTCCGATCATCGAACCCTTGCGGACATACTCGCCTGCGATTTCGGCAGTCTTGCCCCAGATTTCGAGGTCAAAAACCAGGAGGAATTATTCAACTCTGCTGAAGCTAGGTGCGACGATATTAGGAAAGTTTTCAAAATTACGTCGAACCCAGTCCATACCCACTTCATTGTTGAGTTTGATTTTTTGTTGGGTGTCAGGATAAATCTTTCCTAGAATATCTGCATCTTGATCTACAACCACTTTGCCAAACTTGAGATAGGCACCACCAAATACTTTAAAGATGGGGTGCTTGGCTTGAGCAAACAGCAAAACATATGTCCGGGTCCGGTTCTTGGCTTCCGGCACAAAGAGGTGGCATTGAGCTGCTTTGCCCAACGGCATTTCGCCATGAAAAATAACTAGTGAGGGGAAATGATTTTCCAGATGCGCCTTGATAGTACTGGGCAGTAGGAGTAAATCAGGTTTTCTGAGTTTTTCTACCAAGCTGCATGGGGCTGTGGGCATCTCGTAAAATGCATGGGAGTGGTGCCCGTTGTCAATGAACTGATGAAATTCAACTTCGGTAATTCGAAATAAATCCCGGTGGGTGCCATTCTGATGATTGTAGTCGTGCATATTGAGCAGCATCGTCAGCAAATCTGTATCGACACTCCTATCTGCAGTATGACCAACAAAATAGTAATTCTCTGCGATCTCAGCTAGCACTGAAGGAATGGGTATTTTGGGCGTATATCCACCGTACGACCAGATGAAATCTCCTTGAATAGTCAACTCTAAAGGTTTCAGTTGGGGCAATGTCTTTTTGTTAGAGCCTGGTAAAACTGTGCAGCCTAAGCCATCAAACTTGAGGGCGTGAAACGGACAAACCACTTCGCTACTGCCATTACTTCTGGCCTCGCACCATCCCTCTGACAGCATGGCTCCCATGTGTGGACAGGCATTGGGTAAGGCAAAAATCTCTCCTGCAGCATTTTTCCACATCACATAGTCAACATCGTACAGAGAAAATTTCCTCGGTTGATTTACGGCCAACATGGACTTGTGCGCCAATAGCCAAGGTGCACCAGGAAGTAGAGACTGCATAAGGTTCTCCGCCAGAGATAAGATTGTGAGGAATCCGTCGTGTTTTAAAATATATGACAGAACATTCACGTTCGTCAAGTAGCTTGCGCCGCCAACCTAAACAGCAGCGCGGTAAGGAACGGGTTGAAAGAATCCTAGATGCTGCCGCCGCCGTTTTTGATGATGTGGGGTATGACGCCGCAACAACCCATCAAATCGCAGCCCAAGCAGGGACAGCAATTGGCTCTCTCTATCAGTTTTTCCCAGATAAAGCCGCCATTTTTATGGCGATGGAATTACGTCATTCAGAGCGCGTGAAGTCAATGTGGGCACAGGTAGATATCCCCCAAATTGTCCAATTACCCCTGCGCCAAATGATTCAAACATTGACACAAGCAGTTGGAAGCCTATTTGCACATCCAGTCTCGCGGGTAGTGTTTGTGCAATTTTACCTAGCCCGCGAGATTTTTCAGTCCATTGATGAAAGCATGACCCAGGAGGCGATCAACTTCATGGCAAGTATCCTAAAACAACGAAATCCAAGCCTTAAAGAGGAACAGTACGCCTTGCTAGCAGAAGTGTGCGTGCATAGTAGCAATGCAGTGATGCTCGCGGCTCTTCGCAGCACTGATCAAGGGCATCGGCAACGGTTAGCTCAGGAGATCGAGGACTTGATGGTGTCATATTTAGAACCGCACGTGGGAGACAAACAGTCACCAGTTGTAATGAAAGTAATGATATGCCCTCACTGCCATTCAAAGCAGATATCTAAAAACGGAAATCGTAGGGGAAAACAGTGCTACATCTGCAAACAGTGTGGCAAGCAGTTTGTGAGCAATTCCTCTGGTTGACTTGTTTTTCCGACTCACTGTCACTCGTAGAACGATCCCCTTCGACAACTGTCTTAACCTCTTCCACATCCTTTTCAAGCCTGGCAAAGTCTGCCAATCTTCTCTAGATCAAAGTCGTCTCAGAGGTTCATAGTCTGTTGTTTGGCGCGCCAGGTCTCGGGAAATCGCAAAGATGTCTGCAACTGAACTCGGTGGAGATTCGAGAAATTGCCATTTGAGTTTTAATAGACGATTTAATGTGTAAGAAATTTGCTGATTTTGAGGTCGGACTCATAAAAAGATGCTTATTAAAATGGCAATTCTCAATACTTCGATAAGATAAGGTACGGTGTGGGTGGACGTTCACCATCGAGGTCAAATCTATGCCAGAGGCGACTCAAGGTTGGCTAGACGCTGATCTGCCAGCAAATTTCGCCCTTTCCGCTGATCAGACTTTATAGAGACAATCTCTAGAAGTTTCAAGGTTGTTGTGGCTGAGCACCGCACTATATTGATGTCAGCCTTCGCTCCCTGACAACCGGCACAGCCCGGATTTCCTGCATTGGTTTTTTGGGGGGTGAAATCTGTTTTGCACAAAGCCTTGATTCTGTCATGATCGCAGCTGAACGTCGCACCGACTCTCTAGTAAGCTTCAAGATCAAAACAAGTACTGGCAACTTGACAGAAGTCAGAACGCATCACTATAGTTCTATACAAGCTGCAACGCAGATTAAGTGCCATTGTCCAAAATTTGCTTTTTCTCTCTATCCCCCGAAAGAGCGCACCCCCAGCGAAGAAACTCGCAAACTCGCTTTAAGACTCGAAGAAGAACTTTATCACGTCGTTCAAGACCTACTGAAGCAAGTCTCGTTCAAAATTGAGCGCCACCTATTGCGTATCCAATTTGTCTTGAGAAAGTATTACTAATCTGATTTTTGCCTTGCTGAACTGTCTTTCTCTTTTGGGGTCTAACGATGTTCATTTCCCTCTCACGCCGCTGGTTCAGTCTCTTTGCTACTTTGGTCATTGTCCTTGCAAATTTGACACCTATAGGTGCTGAGGCCTACATAAACTCTGTACCCAAAAGGGGAGCAGCAGATTGCCTTAGCTGTTTGCTTGCCGAACAATATCCTGGGCTTCGCCAACAATTGCAAGGGGAGATGCCATGGAATGTGGCCAATCAGCGCTTCGGCAAGCGCATGGCTGTAGGATTTACGACAACACTTGCGACCAGCATACAACCACCAAAAGATTTGCAGCCGCTTGAAAAACAAGCGTGGATGGCTATGACTGAGCGGAAGCAGCTGAAACTGTTCATGCCACAGCAATACAACCACTCCACTGTCGTTGAAATGGGGCCGATTCGGGTTGAAGTCCAGCCCATCGCAGCACAGTTAGTTAGAGCTGAACGCCAGGGAAAGGTACTTGTCTACAAGAATGTCTATCCAAACACCGATAGTGTTCAGGTTGCTAAGCAAGGAAAGAGCGAAGAGTTTTTGTACCTGCGTAACAAAACCGCGCCAAGTGTGTTCGACTACCGGGTGCAGTTGGGGCATGGAGTACAGGTGCATTCTGTTGCAGGCGGCATTGCATTCTTAGACAACCAAGGCAGGGGAGTGCGCATCGAGCGGCCTTGGTTGATGGATAGTACTGGGCAACGTAGTGAATCGGCAGTGCATTGGCAGGTTCTAGAGGGGGGAAAGCATCTTCGGTTAGTGGTCGAGCCTCAGGGATTGCACTATCCGCTGTTGGTGGATCCCACATGGAGCACCACTGCTTCTATGAGCACACCTAGGGTGGGGCACACAGCCACATTATTGCCCAACGGTAGGGTTCTTGTGACGGGAGGACAAAGCAGCGCCAGCGCCTTAAGCAGTGCAGAGTTGTATAACCCAGCAACAGGAATTTGGAGCAGCACTGCCAATATGAACATGCCTAGGGCGGAGCATACAGCGACGTTACTAAAAAATGGCACTGTTCTCGTGGCTGGGGGATCTAGCAACAACAGTGCGGAGGTCTACAACCCAACTTCTGGCAGCTGGAGTACCACCGCCTTAATGAACGCAGCTAGGTCAAGTCATACGGCGACCTTACTCAGTAATGGCAAGGTTCTGGTTGCAGGAGGAGGAGACAGTGGTAATGGCTTCAGCAGCACAGAGTTGTACGATCCATCGACAGGCATCTGGAATACAACAGGCTCAATGAGCACAACAAGATTATCAGGCCATACAGCGATGTTACTCAATGATGGCAAGGTTCTTGTTGTAGGCGGCACCTTCTACCGGGACGACGAAGATGGTGGTACCACCCAAGTCGTTTTGAGTGGTGCAGAATTGTATGACCCTCAAACTGGCTTCTGGACTGCAACAGGCTCCATGAACACATCAAGGACAGGGCACACAGCAACGTTACTCAACAACAGTACAGTCCTGGTGGCGGGAGGAAACGATGGTGCTGGCCAGTTTAGAAGTGCTGAGCTATACACACCTGAAACGGGAGTATGGAGCACCACAGGTTCCATGAGTTTAGAAAGATACGATCACTCAGCAACGTTATTGAAAAATGGCAAGGTGCTCATTACAGGAGTCACCTTTACCAACGACAGAATTAATAGTGCGGAATTGTACGATCCTTCAACAGGTCTGTGGACCGGCACTGCAAAGATGATCGTGCCGAGATCGGGTCATACAGCGACCCTGCTTAAAAGTGGCCAAGTTCTCGTCGCAGGAGGATACAGCAATAGTGTTTTAAGCAGTACGGAATTGTTCGCCCCATTGGCTCGGACTTGGAGTGCTACGAGTTTCATGAACTGGGCTAGGGTGTATCATACATCGACTTTATTGCCTAATGGAAAGGTTCTTGTAACGGGTGGCATTAACTACAACACCGGCGGCAGTGGCGATTTGAATAGTGCAGAACTGTACGATCCTAAGACTGGTATTTGGAGTACTACAGGCTTCATGAATTCAACTAGATACATTCACACAGCCACATTACTCCCAAATGGTAAGGTGCTTGTGGTTGGAGGACAAACTAACAACCCAAGTAGTGCGGAGTTATACGATCCAGCATTAGGCACTTGGAGCTACACATCCTCGATGAGTACGGGCAGGGCCGGTCACAAAGCGATTTTACTCAAAGATGGCAAGGTACTTGTGGTTGGAGGCAACGGGGGGGAATTAAGGACTGCTGAATTGTACGACGCAACAACAGATGTATGGATTAGTACTGGATCCCTTAACACTGTAGGGGACTTTTTCACAGCAACCTTATTGAAAAATGGCAAAGTGCTTGTGGCAGGAGGACAAAATAACCTCGGCGTTGTGAGTCTTGCAGCATTGTATGACCCAGCAGTGGGCACTTGGAGCGATACTGTCTCCATGAATATAGCCAGGGCATCCCACACAGCAACGTTACTGGCAAATGGCAAGGTAGTTGTTTCAGGGGGCTACAACGACAGCGAAACTTTGAGCAGTGCAGAAGTATACGATCCAGTTGCGGGCACTTGGAGCGCCACAGGTTCCATGAGTACAGTCAGAGAATCTCACACAGCAACCTTATTAAAAAATGGCAAGGTGCTTGTCGCAGGGGGAAGAGGTGATAATACTGGAACTACAGAGTTGTATGACCCAATAACAGGGACTTGGGGTAGCGCTTCTCCTCTATTCGTGCTTCGGTACTCGCATACGGCCACGTTGCTAAAAAACGGCAATGTCCTTTTAGCGGGGGGCGACGGCGGTAGCGATGGTGGCGAACTGGACAGTGCTGAGATATACGGCTTCTTGAGTGTTTCTCCTCCATAGCAAATTCATGAGAATCAAGGTGCCCTAGTGCAAGCGCCCTGGCGTAAACCTCTCTCCAACAACCTTTGATATGAGTGGGCTGGACGAATGGATCAAAGAGCAACACGCTGAGGGGTTGCGAGGAGTTAAGTCCCCAGGGTGGCGTGCCGGGTGAGTAGACGATCAGATGATCAGACAATCTTTTCCCTAGCCCATCCACACCCTTGAATCAGCACGTTGCTAAATGCACTTGAGCACAAGGACTTTCGACACGTTCCAAAATACTCTCTTATTTTGATGCTTTTGTAAGAGATCTATTGATAAATTACTTCTGTTTCAAAAGCTGCTTGCGATTGCTTGTGAAGAGTAAGATAGGACGGAGCGATCAGATCAGGATCAAAGTGAGTCCCTGATTGTACTGTGCCACAGATAGTCACCGTACCGACATGAATACCACTGGCCTTTAGCTCTTGAGCGAGAGTAAATGCCAAGCTGCGAATGCCTGCTTTGCCAATCGATAAGGATGCGGCTTCTGCAAAAGGATGCAAGGCTAGCCCTCCTCCAGTCAAAAGGATGGTGCCTTTGCCATTTGCTTTCATGGCTGGAATGACTTGTTGAGCAGCAACTAATGCCCCTGCGACGTTCACTCGAAAATCGGCGACCAAAGCTTCTAAGGAAATGGAGCTGGGTTTTCCTGGCGTGAAGGCCGCAGCGTTGTAGATAAGCACTTCAGGATCACTTAACTCAGTGCGAATTTGGGTAAATGCTTGTACCAGTGAGGCTTCATCTCCGGCGTCTGCTGCAAAGGTCAGAACTGAATAGCCGTCTTCTTTTAGAGTCTGGGCATTGTTCGTTAAGTTACTTGGGCTACGTGCGACCAGTGCTAGAGCAAAGCCTTCTTTGGCAAATGCTCTGGCAACACCCATGCTCACTCCACTGCCGAACCCCACAATTGCACAGACTTTCTTGCTCATTAAAACTCTCCTCAGATTTGGTGGAATCAAAGAACTGACCCGAACATTTTGATGCCTTTCACATGGAATTCTCTGTCATCGAAAACCTAGAATAGCGTGTACCCAGGCAGTGATTGACTGCTGATATCCTACTCAACAGTCTTTAGCGATCCCAAAACAGCGTCTTTTAATACAGGGTACATAATGTATTCAAAGGGGAAATTTACCCCAGCTACAGTGTTGTGTATAATACGCTCACCTATCACTTCGAGTTGATGAATCTCTCGCAATGGTACAAACTGTTGGGTAGCCTTCACCCCGTAGTAGTCCTTTGTAAATCGTGTTAAGGCTGTGAACTGGATGACTACGAAGTTGCCCTCCGTCACTTCCGAGTGGATCTCGAAGTGATGCACGGGCCAGGCATCAGCGAAGCTAGAAAAGATGGATTTGTAAGCTTCACGCCCGAGGATCGGACCTGCGGGACTGAGGCCAGTCTCAACAACAATGTCTTCAGCGAGCAAGGCGTCAAAGATGGCCATGTCCGCTTTGGCAATACCCTCACTGATGAAGGTGTGGGCTATTTCGCTTACTGAATGGTCACTCATCACTTTGGTCTCTAAATTAGTAAGCAACGGTCATTCACTGAGAAATACACGGATGATTCAACTACATTCATGAAGTTGATAGCGCAGTCCTCAGCTGAAGTGCGACTTTCTCTTTGACTATTTGTGAGTATACGTGTAGTCCATAGGCACACTACTAACTTATTCCACTCTCCAACCTTGACAAATTGGCAATCAAGTCTTTTCTTTCAGGAATTTGAACCCTACCCTACCGCCGAAGCCTTGTGAGTAGGCAAGATTAACAAGCAACATCATTGACGGTTCAACGTATCGCGCCGTCCAAAGAGGGCCAGCATCAATCACTTCGAGCTCACATTCCACTAAAAGTCTAGTGACTATCTGCTTTGCCTCAGAATCATCGCCACTGACAAAGACAGTGACTTGCTGCCCTGCAATTTGGCGAACATCCGAATGCAAAACCTCTGCGAAGGCTGGAAGCCCTTCCACAACCTTCGCGCCCGGAGCAAGCTTAGCGATCTCTTCCGCTCCAGAAGTATTGGTGCCTACAAACAATCCGCTATAGTCAGGTTTCAGAGGATTGACACAAGAAAATAGCAACTTACCGTTCAGAACTCCGGCTGCGCTGAGAGCATCTGGCACCGCATTGTAGGGCACAGCAAGAACGATTACATCTGCGAATGCAGTTGCTTCTGCAGGAGTGCCAAACCTGGCTGATGGATCGACACTATTCGCAGCCTTCTTTAACTTCTCAGCATCTCTCGAATAGCTGAAGAAAAGTTCGTGGCCATGTTTTGCCCAAAACTTCCCAAGACCAGTTGCGATATTCCCTGCTCCAATGATGCCAATTTTCATAATGATGTTTCTCCTATTCTTTAAGTGATCGGCGTGCAATCGACCAAGACCGCCAGGACTGATCAGGGGTCTCGACACAGATAATGCCAAATGTGTTGAGGTAGCGCCCCCCATCGCCCTCGTGCAATAAAGGCGAGGGTTGTGCATTCAGCAGTGATTTGAGGTGCGCTCATTCAAGAAGTTCTCCGTAGACTCCGAGGCATTGCGAAGATGCATCTGCGTTTAGTTCTCTTCCACTTCCGCAACCTACCAGTAGCCCTTGCACTCTGTCCAATAGCCAACAATCGCAACTTATAGTTTTTAGCTATATCCCTTAGCTTCCTGAAATCCATGGGTTCGATTACTGTGAATTGAACGTTCAGTGCGACTTTTATGGAAAACGCGTTCGACATCGATTTTCGCCAACTTCGCTACTTCGTAGTCCTTGCAGAGGAATTGCATTTCAGTCAGGCTGCTGTCCGCTTGGGAATCGCCCAACCTTCGCTCTCCCGGCAGATTCAGCTTCTTGAGAAGCAATTAGGCGCGCCACTCTTTCGCCGTACGCGGGGGCAAGTTGAATTGGCACCGATCGGAAAAGTCCTCTTAAAGGAAGCAAGAATGATCTTGGAGCAATATGCGCGGGGCATTGAAACAACCCGAAATGCGGCTCAAGAGCAACCAGATGTCCTGAGTCTTGGCTTTGAACCCTGTGCAACTTTCCATGGTCTTCTCGAAGTAATCCAACAGTTTGCGCAACTTTACCCGAATATCAGTCTGATTAGTCATCAAATGACTGCCCCGGAACAATGCGAAGCAGTGCTACGTAGACAGATCGATGTTGGATTCTCCCATCCTCCCGTGAATGTCCCAGGGCTGGTCTTCGAAAAGGTGATGGAAGAAAATTTCTTGTGTGCTTTGCCCACGGCCCATCCACTTGCTCGTCGTCGAAAAATAGCCCTCGAAGCATTAGCAACCGAGCCATTTATCCTTTTTCCTAGGACTCTCGCTCCAGCCTGCTTTGACATTGTCTATGAACTTTGTCGTCAGGCTGGTTTTACACCGAATGTCCAACATCAAACCAGCAACTTAAATTTCTGCTTGAATCTCATTGCTGCTGGTACAGGTGTAACGATTGTTCCAGCTTGCGCCCGCGAACGGGCTATTGCAGGTGTGACCTATCGCGAACTGAGCGAAGAAACACCCACCGTTGAATCGGGCTTTATTAGGCGTGCAGATGAACTGATATCACCAGCATTTGAACAATTACTCATACTTTGGAGAACCCATTATGATGCTTCTAGATCAGTGAGTTAGAAGATGTGTTTCGGACGGTTCAGTTGCAAAAATAATTAGGGCTACAGTCTCTTGCAAGATATTTGCCTGTTAGGCGGCATTGTCAAGCTGATGAGGGTGGATGTCGAGAGCACTTCTCTGACTCCGTTAAAGCTAGGTTCGATCAATCGTCGAGGTATGGCCGTCGGCTCCATCCCTTTTCGAGTACGGATGAGCAGTTCATCGCCAAGCTGCTCTCGCAAAGCCGCCAAGGCGCGACTCACGGTCGGCTGACTAACGCCAAGAAGGCGTGCGGTGCGTGTCACACTTCGCTCACGCAAAAGAACTAAAAGGATGGTTAAGAGGTTGAGGTCAACTTGGTTGTTAATCATTTGATATCTGTATTTTAGCTATTCACATTATTCATGGTATTGAATAGTGGTTTCTAGTTTATAGTGTGGTCAATGCGGAGGCTCGCGATGACAAGAATTTTGGTGACAGGCTTCAATGGCTACGTTGGAACCCACGTTGTTAAAGCGCTCAAAGCGCGTCAAGTTGAGATCACAGCCCTATGTCGTAATTCCTCCGGGGTCGAGCAAGCCAAGGCGGAGGGGCTTACTCCCCATATTGCAGCGTTGGAAGATGTCGCAGAATTACGCGCTTTAGCCGCAAGTGTAGACGGTGTGGCTCATCTTGCCGCCAGCGACAATCCCGCGTTTCTAAAGACCAATCGCAATGCCATCAAAGCAATGATTGATGGACTGCCTCCAGGATCTGTCTTTGTGATGCATGGCGGCTCGATGGTTTTTGGCGATACAGGCTCTAACACGCTATCTGGTATCCCGATCTTCAATCCGCCTCCTACACTTGCTGAACGGGCTGAACTTGATCAATTTGTATTGAAAGGGGCTTCGACAACCGTCAGAACTCACATTATCTATGGAGCCTTTGTGTTTGGTGGGCTGGGAGCCATGATTCCAAATAGCCTGATTCAAGCAGCCCGCACATCCGGCTTTTCAGGCTATATCGCAGAGGGTTCGGCTTGCTGGAGCGCAGTTCACATTGCTGACTGGGCAGAGCTTATTGTTCGCGCCTTGCTTGATGGCAAACATTCAGGTCAACCGATTATGGCTGCGGCTCAGACGATCAGCCTACGCGAGGTAGCCCATGCGGTCAGTCAAGCTTTTACGCCACCTTTACCTGAGAAATCGGTGACTTTAGAAGAAGGCTTCAAGCTATGGAGTTTCTTTGCACCCGGTTTTACCCTCAACCAGAACTTTAACGCCGATCTAGCAAAAGAAGATTATGGCTGGGAGCCACCGATGCGTGACATCGCCGCAGAGCTGGCGTTTCTAGCTGCGACACCAAAGCCATGAGAACTGACACCGACACAGATGTTGCCAATCCATTCAAAGTAGCGCCAAAGGCATTCATGAGGCGATTATGAGCTTAAAACCTTCAGAAGCCCCAGACTCAGGATATGCAGGTCAACAGCCAGGAGGAATTCTATTAAGTCTGTCACTTGTGCTGACAGCCGTGATATCACTGGCAGCAGATCTCAACACAAGCCACCTATTCAACCCAGCATGGCCTGCTCACGCAAAGTTTCATGATATTGCCATGCTCAATCTGCTCATCGGTGTCTGCGGTGCTTGGACTGTGGCTGCTTTGGCGCAAGAGCCTTGAACCAAAAGTTGCTGCAATCGTTGGAGCGCTCGTTCCAGTGATCTTTTGGTCCGCCTTTTTTTGGGCACCACTGCTAGTACCAGGTGTCAGCCATTGTCCAGCTGTTGGAGTTTTTGTCCCAACCCGTCCAGGAAGCATTCCCCCCGACTCCTGAAGAGGTCGAGTTGCTGCAAATCATCCAGCATCAGTTGCCCCAGGAGGAACAAGTCCGGTTGGAGGAATTACGCGATCGCTGCGAATGGGGCGAACTGACCCAAGCAGAACATCAAGAACTGATTCACTCCGAGGATTTACTGGAGCAGCAAACCGCGCATCGCTTGGAAGCTCTCATCCACCTGGCCAAGCTGAAAAATGTTGAACATCAACATAGCTATGAATATCGTAAGGCCAGCCGTGCAGCACCATGACCACAGGAGCATCGCTGGAAGCAACCTCAGCGTAGCTGACATTTAGTCTCTGATGCTTAACCTCTTTGCGCACTCCGTAAAGTTCAAGGGGCTTTTGCTAAGATCCCTGGTGGCAGCAGTTTGCCTTGTAACAAAAGTCGCAAAGTCCCCAAGGCAATACTGCCGATCGCGATATTGGCACCAATGAATAGCAGCACTGCTAATCCTTCCATGGCTCCAGTCATGCCACGTTCAACAAAACGCAAGGACGATAGAGATAAAGCTGCAATACCGAAGGTAAATGCCCAGTAGGATGCGGCAAAGGGTTGTTGAAATAACCACGGCATAAGCCGCAGTAGAATTAATGCCTGCAATAGTCCATAGCCAAAGAGGATCTGGGCAAAGGTGTCGGGCTGACCACTAGTAATGCTTAGATAAGAAACGCAGCCTACGACAGGGGGAGCTAGTTGAATGCCTAACGTTGGGCGAAGAGGGTTGGGCAAGGCTTCCAATAGGAACAAGCGTTGCATGATGATGGACTCCAGTGCTATCCACGAAAACATCCCCATCCCAAAAAATAAAACGCCAAACTCTCGATAACCGAGGGCACTGGCAACGATTGCGCTGACAAAACCACCAGCGACTGTGGGCAGGTAGAGAACTGGTGTAGTCGTTTCAGGTTTGCGTCCGCCCATCCATAGCTGCCCAGAACGATACACGCCAAAGCTCAACTGACCGAGCGCGCCAACTACAAATAACACGATGGCGATCTCATGAAAGTAGGGCAAGATCACTAGCGCCACCAGCACCGTGGAAAGAGGTACCAGCCCGATGAAGCAACACAAAATAGGATGCTTGAATTCAGCCAATGCTTCTTCCCGCGCCCAGAGCCATTTACTGACATAGAGCATCAGCAGCAAGAGCCAGACTGCAACCGCCATCAACATAATGCTTTCGCCAATCCAAGCAGGTAGGTGCCAGAGTTTGGTAGCCACTCGCCAGCAATTTCCTAGCCCCGCTAGACCCAGAACTATGCCAAAAAAGGAGGCGGGAACAGGGCTGAGATCGGCTTTCAAACCAGCGAATTTTAGAGGTGATTTTTTCATAAAACTGCCCTCGCTACGGACACCCCGTGCCCTTGTGGCCGGGGAGGAGTAGCGGCTATGTCTCGCACTTGCGGTCTTTTGTCCATTTAGCTACCATAGTAGAGGTTATACATGAACTCCAGCAAGTGCAAAGAACGATTAGATTGCGCCTCAAACCAGACCCTCAAGTAGCGAATGCTTTTGAGCAGACTTGTTTGAAGTACACCTATTCGTTCAATGCGGTTTGCAAGATTGGCTGGGATGCAGGACTTGTGCATAACGGCAACGCTTTGCATAGCCTGACTTACTATGACCAAAAAGCCGAGACGGGCTTGCCCTCCCAATTGATTTGTGCCGCGAGGGTGAAAGCTACTGAAGCCTTGAAATCGGCGAAAGCGCTTATTAACAAAGGTGAGAAAGCGACTTGTCCACAGTCCAAGTGGTCCCCGATTCGTTATGATGCCAACTCTTACACAGTCTGGTTTAACCGTAATGAGTTGAGTGTTGCCACGATTGATGGGCGAAAGCGATTGCCTTTCAAGTTGCCTTCTTTCTACAGTCAGTACATCCAAAAAGGATGGAAGTCTTGTAGTGCTGACTTGTGCAGAGACAAGAAGAATCGTTGGTGGCTGCATATCGTCATGGAGTGCGCCACACCTGAACTTGAGCAATCTAGTGAATGTGTGGGCGTTGACCTTGGCATTGTTAATGTTGCCACTGACAGTAGAGGAAACTTTTACGGGGAGCAAAGATGGAAGCAGGTTGAGGACAAAACGTTTCAACATCGTCGCAGACTTCAGCGCAAAGGCACAAAATCTGCCAAACGGCATCTTAAAAAGATGTCTGGTAGACAGAAACGGTTTCGGCGCGATTGCGATCATGTGCTGTCGAAAAGACTGGTGGAATCGGTAAACAAAGGCGCAACACTTGTGTTTGAGGATTTGACCAACATTCGAGGCAGAGCGAAGGGAAGTAAGACCCATCGGCGAAGACTGCATAGTTGGAGTTTCTTTCAATTCCAATCCTTCGTTGCTTACAAAGCTGAAAGGCTGGGAATTGCTATTGCCTTTGTTGACCCTCGCTACACCAGTCAAAAGTGTTCCAAGTGCAAGCATAGAGAACGCGGGAACCGAGCCAGTCAAGCAGAGTTTAAGTGCAAGGCTTGTGGATTTGAATGCTCCGCTGATATCAATGCTGCCATCAACATCAGGGAAGATTATTGGGCTGCTGTCAATCAGCCTATTGCGGGGAGTCGTGCTAGTCATGATTCACTCGCAAGCCCCCGCGCCTTGTGCCGGGGGTAGTTGACAGTCGAACTCCCTGATAGCTATTAGGGGATACAAATAACCAAGGACATAACCCATACGAAACGCCTTCACCAAAACGCCTACTCATCGCTTTGCTTCGGGCAGCCTGAAAGTCACTGTTTTGCTGGTGATTACTTTGTGAGTAGGGTCGGCAAGTTCGATCAGCACCTTGTGGGGGCCAGGTTCTAGACCGACGAGGATGATTGTCTGGCCGCTAGCGTCGACGAAGTGCCAGGGCGCGTCATCGACAGTGATGTGAATATGACCGATGCGCGGCGACACTTCGAGGGCACCTTTGCCGAACACCGGCATCACCCGCAGGTTCTGCGTCCGGTATTGGATGAAGACACGACCTTCAGCTAGCGGTTCAGGAAGCGGTGGATCGACAATCAACTCGGCTGGTGCTTCATTTTTAATCGCGATCAACGGTGATGGGCCAATAATATCCTTTGCACTTTGTGCGGAGGCGCTGGTGACGAAGGTCGTGTAATCAGTCATAACGATTAGGCACCTGAGAGTAGTGTGTGCGATAGTTTCTCTGAAAAGGGGAAAAGGCACAAGCAGAGCACCGAAAAAAACCATACCAACCAGAACTGTTCCAAAAAAGCCTCGACGATTGTGTTTAATTCCTTTGGACATAGATGCGATTCCTTGGATTGGTTGACAGAGAGAGCGCAGAGGATACTCATTGATAAAAATTTTGATCCGTAGATTTGGCATGGTGTTATTCAGAAGAATGCTTGATGGATTAGCGGTGCAATGACATCGATGTTCTTCACCAACTCATCAGAGAGTGAGAACCGCTGTTTTAAGTAATCAGTATCGTTGTAAATCAGCCACACCTTGCCATCAGCCGCTTCGAATGCCAGTACTTTCAAGGGCAAATCCAGGGCGATCGTTGGTTCTGCTACCATGAGGGGCGTTCCAGCTTCCGGTTTACCAAACAGCAATAATTGCGTCGGAAGCAGGCTTAGCCCTACTTTTTTGGCTTCAGCTTGTTGATCGATGAGGGCAAAAATAGTGATGCTTTTTGCTTGAAGGACGGCTGTTAGGCGATCAATGGATTCAGTCACTGAATAGGGGCTGGGCTGGCTGATGATGCCATTACTTGCATTCATAGTAGACATCTCCATGAGTCCTGATTAAGGGGAACATGACCAGCCGATTTTAGGGTGCTTCAAATTTGTGCCATACCGCCATCGACAAACAGCTCGATGCCGTTCACAAAGCTGCTGTCGTCTGAAGCGAGAAAGACAACGGCTTTGGCAATCTCATCGGGAGTACCTACTCTTCCTAATGGGATGGTGCTGGCTTGGCTGTCCACGAATGTCTGTACTTGCTCATCACTCAACCCCAAGAGATTGTAACCAGGAGTCGGAACTACGCCAGGACTAATCGCGTTCACCCGAATATGGCGACCTTTGAGGTCGAGTGTCCAATTACGGGCAAACGATCGCACGGCGGCTTTGGTGGCGCTATAAACGCTGAAGGCTGGGGTACCCACGGTAGAAGCAGTTGAGGCGTTCAGAATAATGGAGGCGCCTTCACTTAAAAGCGGTAGTGCCTTCTGTACGGTGAACAGCAACCCTTTGACGTTCGTGTTAAATGTTTTGTCAAAGTGCTCTTCAGTAATCGATCCGAGGGGGGCGATTTCTCCACCGCCAGCATTGGCGAAAACCACGTCGAGGTGTCCTTGCTCTTGCTTGATCGTGGCAAAAAGGCGATCGAGGTCTGCCAGATTAGAGACATCGCTCTGAACACCCGTGACGTTTTTACCGATCACTTTCACAGCAGCATCTAGTTCAGTCTGGCGGCGACCCGTGATGAAGACCGATGCACCTTCAGCAACGAAACGCTTGGCAGTGGCGAGACCGATACCGCTAGTGCCACCCGTGACAAGCGCGATTTTCCCATCTAGTTTACTCATGAAGCTAATGCCTCTCTATTTTGTGGTCACAGCATGTTCGATGAGTTTGACGACAGTATCTGGATGGGAAATCATCACTACATGAGATGCACCCTGCACTGCGATCGTCTCCTTTGAGTTGGCGCGCTTCGCCATGAAAGCGTGAACCGCCGCTGGAATATTTAAGTCGCGGCTGCCATAGATAAACCAGGACGGGGTAGACTTCCATGCAGGCGCACCGGATGCCTCATTCAGCGCGGCATCCGTAACTGGTCGCTGGGTGCCAGCCATCAGCTTTGCGTCTGCGATGGACACATCCGCAGCAAACTGCGCGTGGAACTTGGACTGCTGGATATAGAGATCCTTGCCGCCGTCGGGTAGGGCAACTGGTGGCGCGAGTGTGGGACCGAGCGTGCTGCCTGGGTAACGACCGGAGAGTTCGACGGCAGTCTCGCCCGTCTCGGGAGCGAAGCCAGCAACGTAGACCAGTGCCTTAACGTTCTTGTTGTCCTTGACCGCATTGCTGATCACCGAGCCTCCGTAGGAGTGCCCGACCAGTACGATGGGCCCTTCAATGCCGTTAAGGATGCTGGTGACATAATCCGCGTCGCTCTTAACTCCACGTAGAGGATTGGCTACGGCAACCACCGGGTACCCTTTTGCAATCAATCTGGTCAATACGCCGTTCCAACTAGAAGATTCAGCAAACGCGCCGTGGACGAAAACGATGGTGGGTTTTTTGTCCTGCGCACTAGCAGGGTTCAGGAAGGCTCCCAGGGAAGTGATCAGTACGATTCCCAGAAAAAGTGCGGCGATCAAAAGCAGAGGGATACTCCTCCTGCGGGTGAGCGTGTTCATGTCGTGATTTCCTATCTGTTCGTTGATATTGTTTGGCTGCGAAAATGTTGCCTATGGTGTCTCTAGATGCTCTGCCAGAAACCAAACCTGTAGCTCGTTCGTACGCAACGCTTGACTCACCAGCAAATCATTTGTGCCGCTATCCTGATTTGTCGATGTTTTGTCGATTGCCACTCTCAACTCCCCAATAATCAACTCGTGGGCTTCCAGCAACCGCGACAGCATCATTGGTACTTCTTCAACGCCGTTGGGAGGGCGCTGAATTTTGGTAACTTCTGCTATGTGGCGTGGGTCAGCGATCGCCACACCTCCAAGTGTTTGCACCCGTTCGCCCAATGCATCAATCAACTCAATCTGCTCATCGGCGTGTTTGTCGAGTAACAAATGCAGTTGATAAAATGTGTGCCCGCGCATCAACCAGTGATGCTTCTTATAGAGGTGATAGAGAATGATGGTATCTGCCAGAATTTGATTGACTAAATGACAGCTTTCACTGCGAGTATTAGAGCTGAGAGCAATTGGCAGATTGCGCAAAGTGCCGTACTGCTGAATTTCATGTCCATGGTGACGAAGCAAGGGCTGTATGTCGTCGATTTCAGTGACTTTGCTTGTATTTTGAGCAGGCATAATCGACTCTCCTGAAGTCAGTGAGTTTTGGGTTGACCTCTTGTGGTCAACCCAAATTTGTTTTGATTAACGCAGATGTTTCTTCAGTTCGGCGGCGGCTTGGACAAAAAGAGAACGGACTGCAGGAAGCTCGGCTAAACCATTCAAGAGTCCGAAGTCATGAATCATGCCGTTGTAGCTCACGGTCGTCACAGATACCCCTGCCTCATCAAGTTTGCGTCCGTATGCTTCACCTTCATCGTGCAAGATATCGCTTTGAGCGATCTGAATTAAAGCTGGAGGCAATCCTTTCAGCTGCTCAACAGTAGCCTGTAGAGGAGAGGCATAGATATCTTTTCGTTTATCTGGGTCAGGGATGTACATGTCATACATCCACTTCATTAAAGGCATGCTCAAGAAACGCTTCTCGCCAAATTGGTGATAAGAATCCGTTTCAAAATTTGCGTCTACAATTGGCCACATCATGATTTGCAACTTAATGTGAGGACCACCCTTTTCTTTCGCCAATAAACTGGTTACCGCCGTCATGTTACCGCCGACACTGCTTCCAACAACTGCAAGATTTTTGCCGTCAACACCGATTTCATCGCCATGCTCAGCTACCCATTTGGTCGCAGCATAGATCTCATGGATAGCCTGTGGATACTGAGCGTCTGGAGTGCGAGTGTAGTTGATAAAGACAGCCGCAAAACCTGAAAGCACGACGAGATCGCGAACCATGCGCTTGTGTGTTGGGTAATCGCCTAGTACCCAGCCGCCGCCGTGAATAAAGATGAAAACAGGTAAAGTGTCATTGACACCTTCAGGCCGCACAATATTCAGCGTAATCGGATAACCATCAGCGGTAATCATCTTTTCGGACTCGTCAATGCCAGACAAGTCTACTTGGACGGAAGCTTGTGCATCCACAAGCACCTGCCGTGCTTCAAGTGGTGGCAAAGTCTCTAAAGGTACACCACCCGAATTCAACAATTTCAAAAATGCCTTCACTTCCCTGGAAAGACGCGGATCCTCTGCGACTTCCAAAATTTTCACCGCTTGCACCTTCGCTTGACTAATCATAAATCCTCCTTGAATAGTTAGTTGGTGGACAATTTGTTGAAGTGGCACGATCAAGTTAATTTGCTTGATAGTGATTATGCATTAGCAATGATGGCAGTATTCTTACTTACCAGAGAGTAAAAACCGTCAATTTGAAAGAGCGAATTACTGCAAATACATCAATGCTAGGTTGTCACTTCATGGCTTTTACAACCTCATCCGTGGATAGTACTGCATTGGCGATATACCCAAAGTTGATCAGTGCCGCCTTATAGCCATCGCCTATCTCCGGATGCCGAGGGGCAGCCGTCGCATCCTTAACGACAAGCACCTCAAACCCTTGTTCAACCAAGTCGCGAAGGTGAGCTTCAACACAAATATTTGCTAGCATTCCTAGGAGAATGACTTTGCTGATGTTGCGCTTACGCAGTTGTAATACGAGATCATTGGTCTGTGGCCCATACGCTTTATGGGGACTGACGACGATCGTATTTCCATCCTCAATGAATGGCTTGTAGCGCTCAAACCAGTCTGCCCCCGATCCGAGGAAACCATCAAGGGTTAAGGGGCCTCGGCGATCAAACTCCTTCACCTCAAGCATCATGCGCTCAAGGGTGCCAGTAATTTTCCAGTTATAGTCAGTTGGGTAGTAGTAGTGGGGGGAGATAAACACCTCAAACCCATTCTGTTTTGCAGCTTTGAAGACACGCTCGATGTTTTCGATGGTCTTGTTTTCCTTGACACTTGCACCCACCAAATCCCAAGACACCCCTGTTTCACTTAGGACATCATTTTGTGGATCGATGACAACTATTGCAGTGTCATTCTTGTTGATGTTCATATTTCTCCTTGCTTACGGTTCACGGTTCTATTTGAAGTAGCGCGTGTAGTGCAACTAATCCCTGTGGCATCGCCTCATAACCTTCGCATTTATGAAACTGGGATAGGTTGCAGCCGTGACGTGAGGAATTGAGCGATATAGTTTGCAATCACTTCACCCTCCTCTTCCAGAGCAAAATGCCCGGTGTCGAGTAGATGGAACTCAACATCATTCAGGTCACGCTTGTAAGGATAAGCACCTTCAGCAGGAAAGATGTAGTCGTTCTGCCCCCAAACTATTAAAGTAGGAGGTTGATATTTGCGGAAATACTCCTGCCACTGCGGGTACAACGGCGGGTTGGTGCCATAGCTATAGAACAACGCAAGTTGAATCTCAGCATTTCCAGGACGATCAAGGAAGAGCTGATCCATATTCCATGTATCTGGGCTGATTGCCTTAGAATTGCGAACGCCGTTAGTATATTGCCACTTCGTTGCTTCAAGGGTAAACAGGTGACTGAGCTTACTAGCATTTGCAGGAGAACGTTCTTGCCAGTAGGCTTTGATAGGCTCCCAAAATTCGCGCAGCCCTTCTTCGTAGGCGTTCCCATTTTGTACAATCAGTGCTTCTACTCTTTCAGGATATTTGGCCGCAATCCGATAACCAATCGGAGCGCCGTAATCCATCACGTAGAGGCTGTATTTCTTGAGATCAATCGCGTTGGTAAATTTCTCCATAATTTCAGCCAAGTGATCAAAGGTATAGTCAAACTCGTTCACAGTTGGCATTGAACTATTGCCGTAGCCTGGATAATCGGGTGCAACCAGATGGAAGCGGTCGGCAAGTGCAGACATCAAATTGCGGAACATATGAGAGGAAGTTGGAAAGCCGTGCAACAGCAGAATCGTGGGATTACTACGGGAGCCTGCTTCGCGGTAGAAGATATCTAAACCATCGATCAAAACGGTACGAAATGTGGTCATGAGATGACTCCTTGTGAGTTTATTGTGGTTTCATGGCCTAACGAAGGCTCTGTTTTTGGAAGTAGTCACGCCAACTTTTGGGTAAGGCTTCCAGTTGAGTAGCACGGTAAAGTAAATCTGGATTGTCCTGTTCACGGGTATAGAGTTCAGTAATATCGGCAACCGTGATATTGTTCTCATTCCGGCTCACCAACTCTAGAGTGTCTCCAACTCCGACTATGCCTTCTTGCATAACGGAAAAGTAAAATCCTGTACGACGACTTGCAAGAAAGCGTTTCACCATATCTGGTCGTCCGAACCGAATCCCCAGTTTGTAGCAAGGCATGCGGGGTTGCGTCACCATTAGTTTGACAGTACCAATCCGAAAGTGATCGCCAATATTCAATTCTGGTTCTCTTAGCCCAGTTGTCGTGAAATTTTCACCAAAGTTGCCTAGCGTCAACTCGATATCAGGTAATTCACTTCGCCAGTAATCATAATGCTCAAAGGGATAAACATAGACTGCTTTCTCCAATCCGCCATGCACAGTCAGATCAGCTTGTCCGTCACCGTCTAAATTGAGCGCTCTCACCATAACACGATCACTAACTGGCTCTTTGAAGATTCCAGTTTTCACCATTTTTCCGTTCCAGGCCACTTCGCGGGGAAGTCCGACATTGACAGAGATGAGTTTCATTTTTGCTTCCAAACGTGAGCTTATGAACTAGACAAAACTATCTACAGCCACATGCTGTTAGGGACAAATAGTCAGGAAGTTTAATCACTTGCAGTGACAATCGCTGACATTAATTGCTGAATGTTCCAGCGAGCGCGATAGCGAATTCCATTCATAAACAAAGCTGGTGCTGCTTCTACTCCACTTTGTTTTCCACTCTCAACATCTGCATTGATGCGATCAATATGCATTCCTCCAGATAGATCTTGTAAAAACTGAGAAATACCAAGCCCTAGACGATTTGCATACTCTACTAGGTAGCCATTTCCCAAATTCTGCTGATTGATGAACAACATCTCGTGCATCTGCCAAAACTGACCTTGAGCCGCCGCCGCTTCCGCTGCTTCTGCCGCATGTTGAGCATGAGGGTGAATTTCTAACTGGGGAAAATGACGGAAAATAAAACACATTTCATTTTCTCCAAAAGAGAGAATCATTTGTTGTTGAACGACTTTAACTAAGCGATAAACGTTTGCACTTTGAAAACATTCGTAATCTCCATACATGACAATTATCACTTTTGCGTTTAATACACCTTGAAGATGATCACGGGCTGAAGGTGGGAGGAATAAGGAGCTATTTTTGTGGTTGTAAGCCATCTTCTAGTTTGTAATAAGCACACTCAAACGCTGCGACTCATTTGGTGTTAGTGCTTGCATGAACTCAATGTAGGTGATCACCTACTGCCTGTCGTCCACTCAGAGTTGACAATTTCATCCAATCAAGTGATGGATCAATCAACCCATCTTTTAAGGGAAAGCTGTTTCCAACTAAAGTTGAAGTCCAAAACCCAACGATAGTACAACCTATAAATTGACAAGCCCACGTTTAACAGAAACAATCACGGCTTGCGTGCGATCATTCACTCCTAGTTTGCTCAAAATGCGATTTACATGGGATTTGACAGTGCTTTCACCAATACTTAAAGCAGTGCCAATTTCTTGATTACTCAGCCCCTTCGCTATTAAACGTAGCACTTCAAGTTCACGCTCACTGAGTTCTGGATTGCTCATCCGCTGCACCAGTTTTGCCCCCACTTCAGGCGGAATGTATTGCTGACCACTATGAACCGTGCGAATCGCATTCAGCAGTTCATTCGGTTTCGCATCCTTGAGCAGGTAGCCTTTAGCGCCTGCCTGCAAGCCGCGATAAATATCTTCATCACCATCGTAGGTCGTTAACACGATTATTCGAGCCTGCTTAAACTCTGCACAAATCGCAGAAATGGCTTCAACTCCTGCTATCCGGGGCATTCGTAAATCCATAAGCGTCACATCAGATTGGTGTTCACGAAAAAGATCGATCGCCTGCTGTCCATCTTCTGCTTGAGCGATCACTGTCATTTCAGGATCACGATTAATGATCGTTGCCAATCCCTGCCTGACAATGGAATGATCGTCAACAATCAGAACCTGAATTTTAGCGGACTGGCTCATCATGAAGTTCACCCTTGATTGACAGTGACAATAATTTCAGTACCTTGCCCAGGCTGGCTCTCGATTCTCAATTGCGCTCCAATTCGCTCTGCCCGTTCGCTCATTCCTAACAGTCCAAACCCGCTACTCAAAGAAGCATTACCCAATCCAAATCCCCGCCCATTATCTTTAATACGCAAAGTACACTGAGCATCTGCATACACTAGCTCAACCCGAATTTCATTAGCATAAGCGTATTTGATCGCGTTGGTTAAAGCCTCCTGACCAATCCGTAGTAAGTTATTCTCCACTTCAGTGGGTAGGGAATAGGCTACGCCTTGCATTTCGTAAATTAAAGCGCTGTCGGCTGCCGATCTCATTTGGGCGACAAGACGATGCAGAGCACTCTGTAAACTGCCGTCTTCCAAGAGCTGTGGGCGGAGCGCGGTCACTGACCGACGAGCTTCTGCAAGTCCAGTTCGCGCCAATTCTTCAATCATTTCCAGATGAGCCTGAGTCGCCTCGATGTCGTCTGTCAGTACTTGCCCTGCCGCTCCGACTTGCAAAAGAATGCCCGTAAAGGATTGGGCTAGCGTATCATGAATTTCTCGTGCCATGCGGTTGCGTTCATCCAAAATTGAGGCTTCTTCAGCACGTTTACGATCACTAATGTCGAGAATCACACCCAACATCTGCACAGCTTGCCCAGCATTATTATAAATGCCACGACCTCGACTCACTAACCAATGAATACTACCATCTGGGTATACCACTCGATATTCAGTTTCATAGTCGATGTGGGTTGCCAGAGCTGTCTCAATCGTTTGCTCAACACGATCTATATCTTCTTGATGAACCTGATCGCGCCACACCTGATAGCTTTTCTCAACTTCACCTGGAACTAACCCCAGCAATCGAGCGTAGTTGTCATCCCAGCCTGATGTATTTTCCACAATGTTCCATTTCCAAGTGCCGATGTAAGAGAAGTCCATAGTTAGCCTACGTTGCTCTTCGCTCTGTCGCAGGGCGTTTTCAACTTGCTGACGCTCTTCAATCTCCTTTGAAAGGAGCAAAGTCCGCTCACTGACTTGCTGTTCCAACATTCGGTTGTAGTTGGCCAACAGGTGTTCTGTTTTTTTTCGCTCAGTGATATCTTGAAAAGCTGCGATTGCGTAAGCCACTTTTCCATGTTCGTCAAACACAGGTGAACCCCATACCTCAACTGGAATAGTCACGTTATTCTGGCGGATATCTATATCATCTACTGTACTACTTTCGCCCCTTAATGCCTGAATAATTGGTAGTCTTTCAGTTGGATAAATTTGATCCGTTTCCATTGTATAGAATTGATAAACCTCAGCGATTTGATCCGGCGCTACAGACGGATCAATCCCCTTACCCATGAGCTGAATGCCCCGTTGATTTGCGTAGTAAGGGCGACCCGCTGCGTCGATGATGCCAATGCCAACCGGAATCGCTTCTAGAAATTGAGTCATCTGACTTTCGCTTCTGCGTAACTTTGCATAGAGTTTGGCATTTTCAATTGCAATGGCCGCTTGGGTTGATAATAGATGTAGAACTTGTATTCGATTATGTGTAAATGCCCCAGCTGCTAATTGATTTTCCAGATACAAGACTCCAACAAGCTTGCTTTGATTCAGCAGCGGGAAGCATAATATTGATTGAGTTTGATTTTGCTGAATGTAGGGATCATGGGCGAAATTACCTTCACGAGTGGCATCACTTAAAATGACAGGTTCATGAGTACGAATCACGTACTGGACAATTGATTCAGACAAGCAATTTGTGGTTGGAATTGTTTGCAAGACTCGTATCGAACAGACCTGCTCTCTTGTATTAAATTCACAAGCAGCTTGGATCGCCCATGCGCCTGCGTTTTCCAAAAGGAGATACCCGGTTTGCGCTCCAGCATTCTCGATTAAGATCTGCATCAAGGAATTGAGCAACCGATCTAGTTCAATTTCATTCGAAATCGCCTGAGATGCTTTCAAGACAGCTGCTAAGTTGAAAGCACTGTCTGAGCGGCTAGAAGTGCTTCCAGAAGGAGCGTGGATTGTCGAATAAGCCATCCTTGAGGGCTGAGGAAAGAACTGCGGGTATCGCGTTTCTAAATCTTTCACCTTAGCCGTTGCCCCCCAACGTTCGTAGCAGTAGTGGGCTTCTTTCATATAGGTTTGGGCGAACTTTTCTCTGCCGCGAGATAAGTAAAACTTGGCGGCTAATTCATAGGTTAAGGCTTCTTCTTGAAGATACTCATTATCTCTAGCGCCTTGAATCGCCTGTTCATACAATTCTTCTGCTTCAAAAAGTTGACCTAAGATCCGTGCTTTCTCTGCTTCAACTAATTCGTACTTATGTTGAAAATTTACTGGGGCGGAATATGCCCATTTCTGCATCTTCGCCTGGTTGTTATTTATTTTGAGCAACAAATGTTCTTGTTCTACAGATGAAATAGACTGATACAGCTGTATCTGTGCTAAAGAGTCGTAGAAATAAAATAGAGATACTGAAAAAGTTCCTGCTACTCCGTCTAAATAAAGTTCAGCTTGAGAAGCATACTCTACTGCTTGGGGAAAATCTTCAAATAAATAATTTAGAGTAAGCTTATCTAAAAACAGATAGTAAAGGTGAGTTCTATCATTTGCTTCAAGGTGGATTGGCAAAAAATGCTCTTCATTATAGTGATCACCGAGTAGCCGACCTGGATTTTCAACTTGTTCTAATAAGTTAAAGGCAACTTGTTGCAGTCTACGAAAGTAAATTAAAATATTTTCCTGTTTGAACTGAGCTAGAACATCACTATATATCTTGATCGCTGATGTAACTTTTGTTAATTCTAAACCAGCAAAATATAAGTACAAACAGCGAAAGCCAGCAGCATACATACTAAACTCTAAATCTCCAATTTCTAGCCCAGTCTCATAGGTTTCTTGAAGTAATGGTAAGGTATGCCTGATATGGGCTTTACAGTGCATAAGGTGTGCTGCAACCATCTCTGTGACCTTAGGCTTAAATTTTTTGCTATCTAATTGCTTAGTTAAGCCAAGTGCCAATTCACCGAATTGGTAAGCTCTTTCAAAATCTCCCATGATTCCATTCAGAATTACTCCACCATAAGCAGCATAGGCAAAAGTTGAAGAAGAAGTATTTCCATACTGAACTGATAAATTTGTTTGTTCTAATATAATCAGC
This sequence comes from Gloeobacterales cyanobacterium ES-bin-313, assembly GCA_014379585.1. GTDB lineage: Bacteria > Cyanobacteriota > Cyanobacteriia > Gloeobacterales > Gloeobacteraceae > JACMLN01. Next base: position 45,775 of record JACMLN010000103.1, read on the forward strand.
GGCAATAATAAAGGAGCAGATTGAAAGGCAGCTCCAACCAGGCTAGATAAAATCTGCATGGCAGCCAGCTTGTCTGGCTTTTTCATTAATGGAAGCTCCAGCAAATCTTTTATATCTATGGCATTAAAGTAATCTACTGTCTCTTCTAACTGCTCTTGAACATCAGCTTCTATTGGTGCTTTTGGAATAGCAACACCCAGCAACTCTAAGACTTCTAAACCAATTTTAATTGCCTCGACTTGTCTACCTTGCACCATGCAATTTTGAATTTTAGTTTCATAGACTTCTATTTTATCCAGAACAGTATTTGCATGTTTTAGAACAACGCTCGCCCAGTGTTCCATTTGTTGAAAGTCGCCACATAGATATGCTGCTTTTGCTGCATCTTTGTGCAGTGCCAAGGTCAGAGCATATTGAAATTGCCAGCTATCGGCAACCAGTAATGCTATTCCTGTTACTAAATACTGTTGTGCAGCACTGTGGGCTAATGTTTTTTGGGCTTTCTGCCCTGCAATTAAATTCAGCTTGGCTATTCTGTCTCGATGCTGTTGATTTACGACTAGATTACGACCTAGGTTAAGGTGATCAATCACCTCAAATAAGTTATAAGGTATAGTTTCAGGCTCACTGCTTTGCAGCAAAAGGCAACCAATTTGTAAGTGAACAGCCTGTTTCTGTTCCTCTGCAATTAGCGTATAAGCAGCTTGCTGTAAGCGATCATGCGAAAACTTGTAATTCTGAATTAATAGATTCTCATCTAACTCTGAGGTAGATAGTATCAACTCCGACTGAATTACTGTTGAAAGTTCTGAAAAAATTTCAACCGCTGCTCGCTCACAGATCGCTGAGAGTGTCGCTAAATCAAACTCAGCACCGATACATGCCGCTAAACGCAAGACCCTTTGAGTTTGCTCCGGCAGTTGTTTCAGCTTCTGGATCATTAACTCCACCACATTGTCGGTAATATTTTTTGCTTTAATCTGCTTAACGTCCCATTGCCAACGTTGTTGATTAATATTGAAGGTTATGAGATCTTGCGCGTGGAGTATTTTGAGAAATTCATTGGTAAAGTAGGGATTGCCGTTTGTTTTACGCCATACTAATTCTGCTAAAGGCGCGATTAGTTCAGTAGGTGCGTGCAAGGTCTCAGAGATGAGTTGAGATACTGCCCCCAATGTTAGCGGAGCTAACATGATCTGATGAATCGTAATAGTTTCTAGCTTCAGTTTGTCTATTGTGGCAATGAGCGGATGCGCTTGGTTTACTTCATTATCCCGATAAGCTCCAATTAAAAGCAAGGATTGTGTCGCACGGTCGCTCAGGATTAATTCAATGAGTTTAAGAGTGGCTGAATCTGCCCATTGCAAATCATCTAGAAAAATAACCAAAGGATGCTCATAGGAACAACAGGCTCGAATGAACTTTTGAAAGACAAAGTTAAACCGATTTTGCGCCTCAGTTGAGCCAACTTCAGGTAGGGGTGGCTGCTTGCCCACAATCAATTCAACTTCTGGGATCACATCAATAACCAGTTGTCCGTTGCTTCCCAAGGCGTTTAGAAGCTGTGAACGCCATGCTTGCACTTGCTCTTCAGGTTCACTAAGCAGATACAAGACCAACTTTCGTAGGGCATCCACGATCGCACTGTAGGGAATATTGCGCTGAAATTGATCAAACTTACCCCAGATAAAATAGCCGCGCATTTTAGTTATTGGTCGATACAGTTCCTGCACCAACGCTGATTTACCAATCCCAGCATAACCAGAGACCAATATCATCTCAATGTTGCATTGAGAATTTTTTGCTTCGCCGCCATTTACTCTTTCGGTTACTCTGTCAAACGCCGTCAATAATGCTCCAACTTCTGCTTCGCGTCCATATAATTTCTGAGGAATTCGGAACTGATCCGATACATCTTGCAGACCTAGTTGAATGTGATCAATATGACCACTTTTATCTAATTGAGCTGCAATAGCTTCTAAATCAGCTTTGAGACCCCAGTTACTCTGATAGCGATCCTCTGCATTTTTCGCCATCAGTTTCATCACAATGTCTGAAACAGGTTTGGGGATTGATGCATTCAGCTCATGGGCAGGAAGAGGCGATTTGGCAATGTGGCAATGCACTAGCTCCAGAATGTCAGTAGTAGGAAATGGCAACTGTCCGGTGAGCAGCTCATAGAAGGTTACTCCAAGCGAGTAGAAATCAGTACGGTAATCAATCAGGCGGTTCATGCGCCCGGTTTGCTCTGGTGACAGGTAAGCGATTGTTCCCTCTAAAACATAGGGACTTTTGAATGCCGGATTCGTACGACTAAAGCGGGTGGCAATACCAAAGTCAATGATTTTGACGACATTAGTGTGGGAGTTGAGGACAATATTGCCAGGATTGATATCCCGATGAATAACGCTGGAAGCATGGATTCGTCCCAGAATATCAGTGAGGTTGATCGCAAGTTTCAGAAAAACAGACAAAGGCATAGGGCAGAAGTCCGGATGCTGCCGTATCCAGTGCTCTAAAGACTCCCCACCGAAATCTTCTAGGAGGATGACAAGAGTACGCTGATAATCTTTCTGGCTATACGCCTTGACCACTCCCTCCAGATTGAGAGATCGGGTAATTTGATATTCCTGTCTATAACGGGTTATTTCTTGGGGAGAAGGATAATCTTGCTTGAGCAATTTGGCGACGATCGCCAACCCATCGGCTCGGATGCCCCGATAAACCACAGAACTAGCACTTTCAAAGATCTTGGCGTGAAGGTCAATACCCGGTAGAACATGCATAGAGCTTCTCTAGATATGTATGATGTAGCATGTCTTTTAAATCTGAATTAAATTTCCAGATTTAAAAATCAAATGCAACAGGTGTGAGGCTGAGTACCCTTCATGCGGTCTTCACAAATCATACAAGCTGATGTTCAGAAATATCAATGCTCAAATACTAAGTGAGAGTGGCAAAGCGTAACCATCACACCGAGATTGCCAATTTCTAGGGAGTGCTTCTTGCATCTATTTCACTAAGATTTTCCAGTCTCAGTTACATTGAAACTGGGGAAATAGTTACTGCCAGGTCAAGCGAGCAGGTGCAGCGATTCATCCCAGAGCCGATCGGCATTGTCTGGATTCAGGGCGTAGGGGGCAACTCCGCTCATATAGCCGTTCCCATTAGTGACGAGAGTGGCTTCATTGCAGTCCTCGAAATAGCGTCCGCCAACGCCCTTTAGTAACGGAGAGGTTGCCAACAGAACGGAAGCTGCCGCACCCTGCTCTATTGTCTTCTGCCGCTCAGGTGGGGTTCTAAGACCGTCCGTATGACGCTGGAGGTTGGTTGCGATCGCCCCGGGATCAGGGCATTAGCAGTAATGCCATCCTTGAACCAGCGCGCAGTAGCACCCACAGCAAAGAGGATGCTTGCGGTCTTGGACTGTCCATACGCCAACCACGGATCATAAGGACGGAACATGAAGTGAATATCATCGAACACAATGGGCGACATCAGG
>JACMLN010000104.1 GCA_014379585.1 Gloeobacterales cyanobacterium ES-bin-313
CATCCAGCCGTTGTGCTTGCGCCATCGTGATCACTGCCCACAAGCCACAAGCCATGGATACTCCGGCAATTACCCAAGCAGCCGTCAACATATTTTTATGATCCTATTTTTGAATACAGTTCCCAGAACGAGGCAATGTTCCGTACAGACCGCCAAAACCCCTAGGCTTTTATCCTAGAAGACGACTATCCTACCTTTGAAATCTCCTCTGTTCGAGGGGTAAGTTCTCTCGCTGAATACCTTGTTGATTTTTCGATTTGTATTTGCAGATTTGAGTATTGTTAAAGAATGTATAGCATCAGATGCAATAAAGGCATCTCGTGATACTTGGAACTCAATTTCCCAAGTGCATAGGTGCACAAAATACCACTGTTAGTTTGTTAAGATAACAACACTCCGATTCTGCACCGTGGTACAGCCTATCCCAGAAATACCAGGGCAAAAGCTCTGGAATGCCTACGAGCGTAGAGATTTGCGCGGCGTAGAACTAGAATTTTGCCTCCCCGAACCGCCAATTATTGGCGCTGCTGAGGAAGCAGCAGAGGCTTTGCTTCTCTTGAGAAGCGCTTTAGGTCTTAAGTCCTCCGACATGATGAGGATAATTGAAACTCCGATTGGGACTGTGGAAATTCGTGGCGATTTACTCCCGCATCTCGTTGAAAAGCGCCTTGATCAACGTGAACGATACGCAAACTTTATTCTGCCTACACTTGCGAATCCCTATGAAATTTTCGAAACTGGATATGAAGATGGGTCACGAAGGTTGCGCTTTTTCGGAGTATTCGCAAGCAAGTATTCCGTGCAAGTCGTGGTGATGATGGGAAACCCTGAGATGTTTCTTTGGAACTTTATGCACGCAGAGCGAAAAAAAATGAACAAAAACCGCTCAGGTAAGCTTATATTTCCTAGTTGAAGTAGTTAAGGTGAAGCGTTACGCCTCGTGTAGCAACCGGATGCTACCGAAGCCTTCCTCTGGCGTGAGTTCCGGTCCAATCCAGATTCCCGACTTCACCCTTCGCTGTTGGACGATCCATCACCCTTTTGGGGTGCATATCTATACTATCTCGTGCTTGACCAATTTTGCAAGGTGGTTTGCGTACATACGCCCAACGACTCTCTGGGTGGTAGTATTGTCCCCATCTGATAGAGTAGGGGATTATAAGTGAGAGATTGGTATTCTTTCTCATGATTCTCCTCTACAAGAAAAACTGATTTTTCGCCTATCCATTGCGAAATTATGCAACCAGAAGCAAATCAAAACTGGCTGCCATATCAGACAGTGGATTCTTTGAATCTTTGGCGGCGGCTGTTCGGTGCTAAGGGATGACTACATATCGTCTAAAAGTTGTCTGATGTCTTTTGCATCGCTAGCACTGGGAAACTGGTTCAAATAGGTCTCTAGATCGGCTCTTGCTTCTTGCCAGCGCTCTAGTCGGTAACAGAGTAAACCGCGATCTCGCCGCTCAACGGGGGCTGTCGGAAACATCCAAAGAATGCGTTCCACAGCACCTAAAGATTTTTCGAACTCGCGACTGTGCAAATAGATGATTTTTAAGTTGGTGAGCATCCGCGCCAAGAATTGGCGGGCACCGACAGGTTCTAGAAACGCAGGTTGAATCGGTACTTCTTGGCCATAGGCCGCGTTGATCCGTTGTTGACAGTCTTCGATAAATAAAATCTCGCCTTTGTGGAAAGCATCGACGTAGATTTGCATATCTTCGCGGTTGGGTCGGATCAAGAAATGACCAGGCAAGGCAACCCCTACCATCGAAAAATCGATCCGGCGGGCAACTTCCAAATAGACCAATGCCAGCGTAATTGGAATACCCTTGCGCCGATCGAGCACCTCGTTGAGCATACTATTGCGCGGGTCGTAAAAATTCTCTTCGTTGCCCTGAAACCCAAGTTCCTCGTAAAGGTAATGATTAATCTTTTGTACAATCCGCAGCGGATAGTGTTCGTGATCTACTTTCTCTTTGAGTTCTTCTGCCATCACATCGAGAGCACTGATATACTCCTCTGGATCAAGCTCAGGATGGGTTTCTTGGGCAATATAAAGCGCAGCTAAGGCCAAATCGATAGCTGCTTCAGGTTTCTCGGTTTCTCGGTAAAAGCGGAGACGGGCAGGGTTGAACTCCATCAAAATCTCCGAGGTACTGCTTGCTCACCGCAGAGCAAGGGGGAAGGAGCGCTGTTTAAGTGTGGTTCGAAGCCAACAAATACAGCAGCAACCTTCACTAGCATTGTACAGTTCTCCATATACAGACTGTCTTGCAGGGTTAGAAGCTTCTATCGAGAATGTCTCGGGATCAAAAGTGATTTATCCGCCACCAACAACAGTAACGATTTCGAAACGATCTCCTGGTTGAAGCATTGTTTTCTCCCAGTCTTGGCGGTGGAGAATGTCGCCGTTGTATTCAATCACCAAAAGTTTTGGCTCAAGTTTGAGGATCATGAGCATCTCTAGAACCATCGTGGCAGCGGGAAATAGTCGGTTTTCACCGTTGATGCGCACTTCAAGCATGAAGTTTCTCCAAAAGCTCGGCAGTGGTCCGTTCGGGGTCAGAAGCAGCCATAATTGCCCGAACTACGGCAACCCGCTTTGCTCCGGCGCTGAGTACTGCCTCTAGATTGTCGCTGTCGATGCCCCCGATGGCGTAACCAGGGATCGGCATGTTACGGCAGTGATCCACGTAGTCGAACCCCACAGCGATGCGACCTGGTTTGGTGGGTGTGGCAAACACGGGGCCAATACCGATGTAATCGGCACGGTCAAGCAGGGATTGGGCAGCTTCGGCGGGATTGTGGGTCGATTGCCCAATGAGGCGATGGGGGCCTAAGAGTTTTCGTGCTTCGGTGATGGGTAGATCTGCTTGGCCGAGGTGAACCCCGTCTGCATGGCTGGCCAAAGCCAAATCGACCCGATCATTCACGATCAAGAGGGCATCGTAGCGATTGCAAAGATCGCGCAATTTGCAGGCGAGGTCGAAAATTTCCCGCCCTTCAGCTTCTTTATCGCGCAGTTGGACAAGGCGCAAACCACCCCGCAATGATGCTTCGACGATCTTTAACAAGTTTGGATGGGGTGATGTAACCAAGTACAAAGGAGCAAGGCGATTGCGCAGTGTGTCACCGAGGCAAGCACTTTCAAGCGTATAGATCTGGTAACGCCACTGCTTGGCTGCTCCTGCTAGTTGAGGATCGATGAGTTTTGCGTACTCTTCGATCACCCGCAGCCCTTCTTGAAGCCGGGCAAAGTTTACCCGGAGTACGTCCGCTACATCTAGTCGTTCTACTTCATGGGGGTGATCGACTGAAGTCAAAGGATCACCTGGGGTATTGCGGGCTTGATGCATCGCCTCTGTATGAAAAGTTGCGATTTCTTGACGCATTGTTTTGCAGAGTGCAGCTTGGTCAAGATTTGCTTCACCAAAGCGTAGCCACTCTTCAATGACCCGCAAGCCTTCGCGCACCCGATCAAGGTTCGCATCGAGAATTTTAAGAACACCGTTTGCTGGCACAGAAATCACACTCGCTACGTCTATTAAGTTTACAAATTTATAACTGTAGTTGTGCGTTCCAAAAAGAATTGCATCGTGCTATTGTGGTTGCGTTTTGTAGTTTAGGTTCCTCAGCCCTTCATTCAGGAGTGTTCATGAAATTTTCTTTAGGAAATATCGGTTGGTCGATGGCGGGTGCTCTGCTTTGTGTGGGATTACCTTTGCTAACTGTTTCACATGCGGAAGAAGTTGCCCTAAATCCGATCAGTATTGTCCATGTCGATGTTACAAAAGGTGACGATGCCACAGGGAATGGCAAACAAGAAAAACCTTACAAAACGATCACACGCGCTATTGAAGTTGCTTCTGTAGATTCGACCATTCAGGTTGCACCAGGCACCTACTCCCAACAGAGCGGCGAACGCTTTCCCTTGACACTGTACTACCTTAAGCTGGTCGGCGACCCCTCAAATCGCGGAAAAGAGATCAAAATTGTCGGTGGTGGCAAATATCTGAGTGCTAGTTTTGCCAATCAAGACATTACCGTTTTCGCCGGAAAAGAATCGACTGTGCGGGGGGTCACAATCACAAATCCGAACAATCGGGGCTACGGCATCTGGGTAGAGGATACAAGCCCCACCATTGAGAGGAATTCTCTTGCCAATAGCCTCCATGATGGGCTATTTATCACTGGCGATAGTCAGGCCAAGGTGATCGACAACTACTTTTTCAAAAATATTTCCGATGGCATGACCGTGGCCGATATTGCTCAGCCAATGGTCAAAAATAATATTTTTGAGAACACAGGATTTGGCATAGACATTACTGGAAAATCAGAGCCAAAAATGATCGGCAATATTTTCCGAAATAATTTGGATGGCCTGATCATTGAAGGTAAATCAAAGGTCGTTTTTCGCAACAATACAATTGAAAAAAATCAGCGTAGTGGTATCAATGTGATGGGGGAAGCCATTGCAGATATTGGTACTGAAATAGATGCAGGGGGGAACCATTTTTCCAACAATGGCAGGATGGATGTCAATAATGTGACACGGCCTAAAGTTGAGATCCAAGCTTTCGGTAATAAATGGAATAACCCGGTTCTCTCAGGAAGCGTCCTCGCCGAGCTACCAGTAATGGTCGATGCCGCAAAAAATGCCAGGGCGAGTTACCAGGTCTATGTCGTTGGCAAAGAGGCATATAAAATCAACGGCCTCAAAAAATCTTTGGGAATTAGCCCAGTTTCACGGCCCTTTCAAGGAAAGCCTGCGATCCTCGTCGGTACTTATCCTCGCGATAAAGCAGCTACCTTTGTAAGCCAACTTACCGAAAAAGGGTTTACTGCTGTCTTTATTGCAGTACCGAGTAGCTCACAAAAGACGGCAAAAAAATAATGTTTTGCGATACGGCCTACTTGATGGTAGGCCGTATTTATACCGAAAAGTTTAATTAATATACGCAAATATTTCGGCACTATACTCTTTTTCTGAACATAACCTAGTGAATATTACGGGGGCTATCTAATATTCTTATCGCTTTCCATGACTTGTCAAACAAAAATAAGCATGATTAATAGTATGTACGAAAATTATTCTGATTTCAAAAAGATCCCCGCAAGCATGCACTTCCAATATATTTTTTGTATAAAGATATTGTAATTTATTTGTTTTTTCTGGTTGTTTCAGTACGCCTACTGAACAATCTCTTCGTTGGCCGTAATTTCTACAAGAAGCGATTGAAAAAATATTTAATGTGGCATGATTACATTAGCTTGTTGATACTGAGTCAGGGGCCCAGATGGTAGAAGCTTTATTTAATCTGCTGCGTTCTTGGGGACTTCTTAAAGAAGATAGACAAGAACAGATCCAAAAAGTAACAGAAGAAAAGGGACTAGTCGTGATGGTCGCTAACGATCTGATCGATCTGTTCACGGTGGTGAATAACTGCACGCGCAGTGGTGACCAGGCTGGCCGCAAAGTAGCTCTAACAGAAATCTTGGTGCGGTTTGGCGATGATCTAGAGATCACGGCTGATCCGATCGACAGGAGTTCCATCCGTATTCGCCCGCGTCAGTCTCGTTTCTCCGCAATGACAATTGTTAAGTTAAAAGAACTAGACCCTGAAGTTTCTCGACTTGCCCTCAACCGCATGTTGCGGCGCACTTCCAAAGCCTCAGTCCCCCAAGCAAAAGTGAGTAGTTTGCCTAAAGCGCGGTTGTCCTGAAATCCAGGCTGATATCGAGCCAAGGTGCACGGGTAATCGTGGCACTAGTGGAAATATAATCTACACCTGTGGCTGCAACAGTTTCTAGGGTTTCTAAGGTTATCCCGCCTGAAGCTTCAGTGTGAGCATGACCAGCAATGAGTTTGACCGCTTCTTCCATGAGAGGAGCGGTCATGTTGTCTAGCATAATCACCTGTACACCGCAGTTGAGGGCTTCTTGGACTTGATCGAGGGTTTCTGTTTCGACTTCGATGGGAGCTAGAAAGGGAATCTGAGCACGGACGCGTTTCACAGCTTCGGTGATACTGCCTGCAGCCAGAATATGGTTGTCCTTGATCATGGCCGCATCGTCGAGACCGAAGCGGTGGTTCAGCCCACCACCGACACTGACAGCGTACTTTTCGAGGAGCCGCAGGCCAGGGGTCGTTTTGCGGGTATCGACAAGACAGGTTTTGCTTCCTGCTAATCGTTCAACGTAGCGACGGGTCATGGTTGCTACACCACTTAAGTGTTGGAGTAAATTCAACGTCACGCGCTCGCCCATCAGCAATGCCTGAGCTGGCCCCTCGACGACAGCCACAACGGTTCTCGCTGGGCAGGTTGTTCCTTCACTCACTTTTAGGTGACACTCAACTCGCTGATCGATCAAGTGATAGATACGTTCGATCAACGGCAATCCAGCAATCACTCCTGCTTCTTTGAGCAAAAAAGTGCCTTGGGCTAAGGGCGTATCCCGCCCAAAAAGCGCCTGGGTAGCTCGATCCCCGCGACCCCAATCTTCCTGTAACCACTGTATCAAGAGCGGATCTAAGATCAGGGGATGGGGAAAAGGTGTGGTCATCGCTGCAACTCAATAGCTGATATCACTCAGCATATTGGCTATCCGGTACCAAAGCTTTTTGTTTGGGCTTCGGTGCTTTTTTCTCAAAGCGATCCAAGTACAGGTAGATGACCGGGGTGATGTAGAGGGTGAGCAGTTGCGAAAAGAGCAAACCACCAACGACGACCAGACCGAGAGGACGACGGGATTCCGCTCCAGCACCCAAACCGATTGCAATTGGCAACGTACCGATGAGGGCTGCCATGGTCGTCATCATGATCGGTCGAAAGCGCACCAAACAGGCTGCGTAGATCGCATCGAAGGCAGTTTTACCGTCTTTTCGTTCGGCTTCCAGGGCAAAGTCAATCATCATGATCGCGTTCTTTTTGACGATACCCACCAGCAAAATCAAGCCGACGAAGCCATAAATATCGAGATCGACTTTGAAGACCAGTAAGGTGAGCAACGCCCCAAAACCAGCACTCGGAAGCCCAGAAAGAATAGTGAGGGGATGAATGAAGCTTTCGTAGAGAATGCCCAGTACCAAATAGATGATCAAAATGGCCGCAATCAGCAGTAAGCCAAGATTTTGGGTGGAATCTTGAAACGCCTGGGCACTGCCTTGGAAACTAGTCGTGACCCCAGCCGGAATCGTTCCACGGGCAATTTCGTCGATCTTTGCCGTCGCTTCGCTGAGGGAAACCCCCGGTTTCAAGTTGAAGGAAACTGTCGCAGCCGTCAGTTGCCCCAAGTGATTGACAGCAAGCGGCCCGACGCTGGGGGTGAATTTGGCGATGGCACCGAGGGGGACAAGTTTACCGCTACTAGAACGGATGTAGAGCATCGAGAGAGCAGCCGGATCTTGCTGAAACTCAGGGGCAAGACCCAGAATCACTCGGTACTGATTGGTAGGAAGGTAGATCAGTGTAATCTGTTGGGTGCCGTAGGCCGCACTGAGAGCCGATTCGATCTGATCGGCAGTGACTCCAAGGGCAGCGGCACGATCCCGGTCAATATTCAGTTGCACTTGCGGATTTTTGAGTTGCAAGTCCGTGGTCACATCTTGCAACTGGTTCAAGTCCCGCAGTTTCGCTTCAAGTTTGGGCACGACACTGTACAAGACCTTTGTATCGGGACTTTGCAGGGTGTATTGGTAAAGCGCCTTGCTCTGCTGACCACCGACGCGGATGATTGGCGGGTTTTGTAGATAAACACGAATTCCAGGAATTTTGGACAGTTTGGGGCGTAACTTTTGAATGATTTCGTCGGCACTGAGGCGTTGGGATCGGGGTTTCAAACGGATGAAAATGCGCCCGGTGTTATAGCCAGAACTCGCACCCCCACCGGAAGTCCCGACGGTGGAAGTGAAAGCGTCGATGCTTGGATCTTTGGCCAAGATTGCGGCAACAGCGCGTTGGTGTCGGATCATTTCGTCAAATGAAATGCCTTGATTGCCTTCGGTGGTGGCTGAGATCTGTCCGGTGTCCTCACTGGGAATGAAGCCTTTGGGCACAACGTTAAACATCCAGATCGTTGCACCGAGCACTGCTGTGAACAGACCCATGACGAAAAGACGATTACCGAGAACCCAACCCAGGCTTTTTTCGTAAACTGCCAAGATGCTATCGAAGAAGCGCTCAGAGAGGACAAACAGACGATTTGGCGCTTTGTGCGCATCTACAGGTTTTAAGTAGCGCGCACAGAGCATTGGGGTCAAAGTCAACGAGATAAATCCCGAAACCAAGATCGCTGCTGCCATAGTCACAGCAAATTCGCTAAACAGTCTCCCCAAGATCCCGCCCATAAACAAGATCGGGATAAATACCGCAACTAGGGAGAGGGTCATGGAAAGAATCGTAAAACTAATTTCGCGGCTACCGTTCAATGCAGCAGTCAGCGGATCTTCGCCCATTTCCTGGTGGCGAACGATGTTCTCTAAGACAACGATGGCATCATCGACAACAAAGCCCACGGAAAGGGTGAGAGCAACGAGAGAAATATTGTCTAGACTAAAGCCGAGTAAATACATGATCCCGAATGTGGCCACAATCGAGAGGGGCAAGGCCACACTGGGAATCAGCGTTGCCGAAAAGTTTCGTAGGAATAAGAAAATAACCAGGATGACGAGGGCAATGGAGAGTAGAAGCGTGAACTGCACATCATCAACGGAGGCACGGATCGCCTCGGAGCGGTCGTAGAGAATATTGACATCCACGGAGGCGGGCAACTGTGCTTCGAGACTGGGCAACAACTTGCGAATCGCTTCAACCGTCGCAATGGTATTCACACCAGGTTGGCGCTGAATCGCTAACGTAATCGAGCGCGTATTGTTGTTGTACCAAGCCGCGATCTTGTCATTTTCGACACTATCGAGAACTTTGCCGAGCTGGCCGAGGCGCACAGGAGTGCCATTGCGATAAGCGACAACGAGTTGTTTGTACGCCTCGGCATTGGTCAATTGACCGTCAGCTTGAATGCTGTATGCCTGAAATTTGCCGTTCAAGGTGCCTGTTGCTTTGTTGACATTGCCGCTTTGGATCGCTGTTTGTACTTCGTCGATACCGATCCCCCGCGAGGCAAGGGCATTTGGATCGAGTTGCACCCGGACAGCGTACTTCTGTGAACCAAAAACGATCACCTGGGCGACACCGTTGACCATCGAAAGCCGTTGGGCAATGGTGGTCTGGGCGTACTCATCCACCGCCGAAAGTGGCAAAGTTGGCGAAGTCAGGGCGAGGTAAAGAATCGGTTGATCGGCGGGGTTGACCTTGCGATAACCCGGTGGGGTCGGCATTCCGGGTGGCAATTGACCCGTCGCTGCTGCAATCGAGGACTGTACATCCTGAGCAGCCGCATCGATTTTCCGACTCAAGTTGAACTGGAGGGTGATCTGAGTACTGCCGAGGGTACTGGACGAACTCATGGAATCGAGTCCAGCAATGGTCGAAAATTGCCGCTCTAGAGGAGTAGCAACTGCTGCTGCCATGGTTTCGGGGCTGGCTCCGGGCAAGCTTGCTGAGACCGAGATCGTCGGATAGTCCACACTCGGCAAGTCGTTAATGGGCAACAAGCGATAGGCAAGACCACCGAAGAGCAAAATCGCCGTCATCACCAAGGTGGTCATGATCGGCCTACGAATGAACAGCGCCGAAAAGTTCATGGCTTTGCCCCCTTGGTGGTCACTTTTGCCCCCGGCACCAATTGCAACTGCCCGTCGGTGACGACAGTTTCCCCAGCAGAAAGTTTGCCACCCTCAATCACAGCCATGCCCTGGTAGGTACGTGTCGTGGTGATGGGCTTCATCTCAACGCTACTGTCCGGCTTCACGACGAAGACAAACTGACCTTGCTGGCCGACTTGTACTGCCGGAAGTGGCACCAGTACCGCATTGGGGAGTTCTGCAAGGGTCGTTGTAACATCGACAAACTGACCAGGCACGAGATAGTTGTCAGGATTTGCAAAACTGGCCTTGAGCTTGATCGTCCCGGTAGTCGCATCCACAGCATTGTCGATAAAGCTTAGGCTGCCCCTAACTGAATGGCCTTTGTCCCCCGATGCGCTGGCGCTCACAGGCAAATTCTTGACCCGCCGAATCGCTGTTAACTGCTGTTCAGGGACAGTAAAAGTGACGTAGATCGGGCTGACACGATTGATTATGACTAGGGGACTGGTATCGCTTGCACGCACGAGGTTTCCTGCATAGATGCTGAGGCTACCAGTGCGTCCATCGATTGGGGCAAAGATTTCCGTATAGCCTAATTGCACCTGAGCATTGCGCACAGCCGCTTGATCCGCTTCGACCACAGCCTGGGTATTGATCACGTTTGCTCGGTCTACCTCAATTGTTGCGGCACTGGTCTCTGCAGTGGTGCGAATCGTGTCGAACTGCTCTTGGGAGACAGCGCCCTGAGAGAGCAAACTTTGGTAGCGCTTGACTTGAACCTGGGCGGTTCTGAGTTGAGCTTGATCGCGGGAAAGCATTGCTTGAGACTGACGAACGAGGGCATTGTCTTTGGCAACCAGAGATTGCGCCTGATTTAACGTGGCGATCAAAGACCGATTATCCAGGGTAAATAGCAATTGCCCTTTGCGGACGAACTGACCCTGGGTGAAATGAACCTGCATGAGTTGCCCATCCACTTGGGCTTTGAGCGCTACAGAGGAAGTCGCTTCGACATTGCCGATGCTACGCAATTGCACTGGAATAGTGCGCTGCTGTGCCACTGCAACTGTGACAACCACAGGCTTCTTAGCAGGCGGTTTCTGGGAACCCTCTTCGCCGAGGCTGTGGAGCCAAAATGCACCACCACCGATCATCCCTAAACCGATGATCAGCGGCCACCAATTTCGACGGCTCTTCTCAGAAAGCGTTGTCTGTTCAAAGGTATCAAAAGAATCAGCCATGGGGATTATTTAGGGGATTCACTTTACTAAGGATGCGAAATATCAAGATATTGAACATCGTACCAGGGAGAGATGGAGCCAGAAGTTGCGCACTATCCGAAAATAATTCGCAGGCTTCTTTATCTTTTGATGCCTTGCTGCCTAGAAAAGTTCATTGGATTTCTCCAGACCGGAAACTTCTGGCCTTGTACCAGAGGACGAGGGCTGGTCAATCCGCTCCTGGTGTGTTATTATGTCCATATCTGGTGCCTCCCAAGAAGAAGTCCAGACTTAGAGGGTGTCGTCAATCACCCTAATGCACCTCCGTTCCAGCTTTTGCTGGCTGGTCTTGAGCCTGAAAACTGGAAGGGCAAGCCTCGATCCTTGTGCCCGTGGTAATTGACTCTGGCAGTTGACCAAATCCAACCTTCCGTAGTATAAACGTAGTACATAGTTAGCCATGAGTTTTCAGATTCCCATGATGTCGTCAATCTATTGCCTGACCGCAAACTTAGAACCCGCCAATCTCGATTGGCGAGCGGTGGGCTTTAGCGTCAGTAAAGGCGGCAGAACCCATCAACCGATAATTTCCCGGAACGTAAATCTACCAGGAATTGATCGCGGGGGTACAGGGAGACTGTACTGATTTAGGAATACCAAAGTATTTTCCTAAAACCCCCGCCTCGGACAAACGAAGCGGGGGTTTTTTAGGGTCTTTTCCTCCGCCCAAAGCGAACTTAGCACCGGAGATAGTGAAGAACATGTTAAAGCTGATGTACACCGATACTGGTATTTATATCGAGCAGTTTGCCCAGTCTACCGATGGGTTCATCGCTGCGCGCTCTGCTTTTGCTGCCTCCGTCGCTCAGACTTTGGTCTGTGAAGCTGGCCGCGCTGCCTTCTTGGTCAATGCGAGCGATAGTGCCTATGCTGTTCTCACCCGCATCGTCGATCCATTGATCGGGGTTTGCCTCTGCGATACGGAGTTTATCGAAGTGAGCGTGCCGGGTTTCTGGCTTGCTACCGATACTGACAGCGAATCTGGGATCTTTGTGGCTGCTTTTGATCGCGTCACCGAAGCGGATTTGGTGATGCTTTGGAATCAGAGCAGCCCTGCTTTCTCGATGAGCGATTGACCGTTTGCGAATGGTAAGGATCAGTCACGATTCCCCCCAACAACAGAAAACCATAGGGGCGCAGCATTCTGCGCCCTATCCCAGAGAACCCACGCATTTCCACTGCGAACATGTATTTAAGAATCGTGCAGTTTGAACAATGCGCAACCGACGAGATGCGCATCAAAAGTTTGCAGCAAGCCCAACACGAAAGTTCGTTCCAGGACCTGGTCCCCCATAGGATTTTTCGTAAAAGGTATTGAGCAGATTGTCGATGTAGGCATTCAGCGTCATTCCTTGATTTACCGGAAGACGCATTGACAGGTCGATGGTTGTGTAACCGGGCAACAGATCGCCTGTATTGAGTTTGGCGACATTAGAGATCACAACAGTGTTACCGCTCCCGTCCGTTTGAAACAGATCACCTGGGCCAACGTGGTAGGTATCGACGGAGCGGCCACCGACAAAATTGGCGAAGATTGCAGCGCGAAATCCATTCGGGTCTTGATACCCAAAACCAATCCGCCCCATGTGAAAGGGAACGAGGGCGTACTGTGTTTGGTTTACTTCTTGGCGCAAGCCGTCGATTACCCGTGCATCGGTGTAGGTTTCAGTCAGAAAGAACTCCCAATTCGGAGCCATCTTCCAGTTAAAACTAAACTCGAAACCCGTACTGTACAGCGAAGGGTAATTCACCCGTACCCGGTCTCCTGGATCGTAACCTAGACTAGCGAAAGCCTGGAAATCCGGCAAGCGCGGATCGGCTAAGTTCAAAGTAAGCAAGTTGGTAATCGCCGAGGCAAAAGCCGTAAATCGAAAATCTGTCGTCGGTGTTGGTTGCCAATCAAAACCGATATCAAAAAAAGAACCGCGCTCTGGTTGAAGATTAGGATTGCCTTTGTGAATCGTTTTACCGTAGAGATCGTTGAAATTGGGAACTTTAAAGCCCTGATTGAAGTTGGTTCGAAGGGCAAAGTTGGGGGCAACTTGCCAACGCAGACCAACATTGGGATCGAAGGAATTCCCAAATTGGCTCGTGAGGCTATAGCGTGCTCCTGCCTGGAAAATTAGATTGCTGGCGAGCTTAATATCGTTGACCATAAAGACTGCTGGACGATCAGAAGACGTATCGAAGTCTGGCCCTCTGCCAGAATTAATCACTTCCGAAACGCCAATTTCCTTGAGGTAGTCGAAGCCATAGGTTATATTCCATGCCGGGCTGATTTTCCAGTTATGAACGCCTCGAAGCCCCAAAAGATAGATTTCAGTTCTAAAATCTTCACCTGTGTTTTCAATCTCTCGGTTGAGCGCGCGATCCAAAGAAACCCGAAATTGCAGATTCGAATCATCCCCTTGCCCTAACTTGCTGTCCCAAGTCAGGCCGAGTCCATAGGTATCCGTAAATAGTCGGGATTTGTGATCGTCATTCAAACCGACCTGATCTGCGCTGAGACCATTAAAAACATTCGATCGGGTGTCTATGATTGAGAAAGCTGCTATACCCTTTGCTGAGTTGCGCAAGTAGGTATTAAAGGTCAACGTGTTGCGACTATCGATTGCATACCCCAAATCAAAGTTATAGGATCGTGCATTGATGTCGCCATTGGGACGGATGCCGCTCAATGTTCCACTAGGCCGTTGCACTTGGTAGAAAAAGTTATTGAGCGTGTTGAAGTTCTCAATGTTGAGGTTATAGGAAATTGGCCCTGATTTTCCCTGGTAATAGGCACCATACTTGCTGTACCCATAGGAACCAAACTCGACACTCAGTTGGCCTTCTAAAGGCTTGGTCGGTTTACGGGTAATCACATTAATGACACCACCAAGGGCTGTACTGCCATAAAGTGTTGTTCCACCACTGGGCATTACTTCGATCCGTTCGACATTGTTGATCGGGATTTCTGAAGGATCGTAATGCTCTTGATTTAAGTTCGTAATCGCTCGCCCATCGATCAAGATCGCTGTACTGGTAGTCGGCACCCCCCGAATAAAGAAACCGTTGTGAACGTCTGCCCCTGCCCCAAAAACATTCGTGGTCACACCCGGCACGTTACGAACAGCGTCCGCAAGGGTACGTGCCCCTTTTTGTTCAATTTCTAGTTTGTCAATCACGTAGATTGGCGAGGTGGTTTCACTACGCTTTTTGGTGCGACCACCAGTTACCGTCACTTCTTCTAATAATTCGGCGGTTTCTTCTTCTGGGAGTGCCTGTTTTAGATCTTGCTGCTGGACCGCCTGCTTTGGAGCCTGGGCCAACTGTGGCCACAGATCCTTAGCGCTGCGGGTTGTGGCAAGATCTTTGAGCATCTCTGCTTTTGCTGCCGAAGTACTTGCGACTGTAAATACGCAGCAAAAAACAACCCCGAATCCCAAGGACTTAGACATGGAGACCCCTCAGAGCACTAAGTAGGAGGCTGAAAAACTTCAACCCGAAAAGTTACAGATTATGTAGCTCTCTCAGAATATCACTACCTAGCAGGAATTTCATAAATTTTTCACAAACTCACTGACTTTTTTTCATGTCCACCTGAGCAAGCACATAAGCTTGAATTGAAAAAGAAAAATCGGAAAATCATGTTTTTAAAGCCGTCAAAGATCCAAATTGCCTTTCTAGGCGCCTTGTTAAGTGCCAGTATTGCTTTGCCGATGCTTGCTCAAGGGGATCATCGTCATCTCCCCAAAGGGCTGAAGGCCCTTAAAGAGACGGGGGACGCGTATCCGGTCTACGTGATTAATGATGCGAAAGGACATCTTCTGGTGGTTGAGCACAGCCGTAACCAGATTCTCAGATTGGTTGCGACCAAGAAACCGACCGTTGTGGCGGGCAATGGCAGCAGTGATTACAGCGGCGATGGGGGTATAGCGACAAAGGCAGGTCTCTTTTTGATGGGTATTGCCCTCGACGATGCTGGAAATCTCTACATTGCAGACCACAATCACCACCGGATTCGCAAAGTCTCGTTAGATGGAAAAATCGTCTCAATTGCAGGTACAGGAAAAGCAGGATTCTCTGGAGATGGAGGATTAGCACTCAATGCCCAAGTGAACGATCCGGCTGGGATTGCCGTTGACAAATTAGGCAATGTTTATATTGCTGACACTTATAACAATCGCATTAGGAAGATTACTCCCGATGGCATGATTGACACCATTGCCGGGGACGGTATCGAAGGACATTTTGGTGATGGGGGGTTTGCGAAGCGGGCACGTTTGAATTTCCCCTGGGGTATTTCAGTCACTCCTGACAACCGCGTCTTAATTGCTGATATGGGCAACAACCGGATTCGCATGATCGATCAAAGCGGAATTATTTATACGATTGCGGGTACTGGTCGTGAGAATTTTACAGGGGATGGTGGTCGTGCTGTGATCGCTGGTTTGGCGCATCCCCAGCTAGCCGTTGCAGATAGCCAAGGCAATATTTTTGTGGCTGACACTAACAATAATCGGATCCGCAAAATTGATGCGAAAGGGATGATCACGACAGTGGTCGGCAATGGTCTGGACGATGGGAAGGGAGATGGCGGCGATGCTCTTAAAGCCAGTCTCAGCGGTCCTTATGGTCTTAGTATCGATCTAGAAGGCAATCTCTACATTGCTGATACAGGCAATGGCCGTGTGCGCCGTGTTCGTAAAGATGGTCGCATCGAAAGTCTCGCTCTTTAGGTATTCAATGTTATGAAATGGCCATTACGCAAGCTCGTCGAATTGAAACTAGCATTCGAATCTTTGAATTCCTTCGTGCAGATCGTTGCGATTTTGGCTGCTGGTTTTTGGGCATTTTACACCTTTGTCTATGAGGACAAGATTAAACCTACAGCTGGTTCGCCGACAATTTCCATCCAAAATACCCTCGAAAAAATCGGGTCAAAAGGAAATATTACTGCTATCAAATTCGTTTCTAAAATTCACAATACTGGGACTATGCGAGTGCGTTTCCTCGCTTACTCTTTGTACATCAATGGATTCAAAGTACAAAGCAAAGATCAGGCAAAATTGAACTCGGCCAAGCTACTTGCTCAAGTCAGCAAAAAAGGATCTGCCGAAGAAGACAGGTACTTTTCGCCAACAGCCTATGAAGTTCTGTATAGAGCGGTTATTCTGCTCCAGGGCACAGCAAAACAAGCTAAAGGCACAATTTATCTAGATCCAGGTATGGAGTCGTCAGTTGCGAATGTTTTTTTTGTTGACACAAAACGCTTTGATGAAGTCAAAGCATCCATACAGTATACATATACAAAAAACCAGAAGAAAGAATTTCCAATGGCAATTCAAGAAGAAACCAGAAAAAATTCGCCCTATAGCGGTCTTGTGTATGCGCAGGAAGTCAATGAAGATCCCAAATGCACATTCGAGTCTTTTGAATGTGCTGTGGAGAGTGCAGGCGATGTGAGTCTTTCGCTCTGGCTCTAAATTTGACTAACCGACTTCGTTTTCTAAGAGCCGGACACAGTTGAGAGCCGAATAGCTTACTCCTGCTGTGCCTTCGCCGGGATAGGTGCTGTCGCCGACCAACCAGAGGTTTTCGATAGGGGTACGATTTGAGATTGCAAAAGGACCGAATTGATTAGGTCGTTGACCGATCCCGCCCACAAATCCAAAAGGGCGAGCGGTGAAATTTTTAAAGGTTCGGGGTGTCGCTGATTCCTGGTGAAGAATATGCTTTTCGAGATCAATAAAGTGGGTGGACAGTCGTGTGAGCATTTCTCGCGCGTAGGACTTTTTGAGGGCATCGTAGCTCTCGTCCTGCCACCAAACCCGTGCATTG
Source organism: Gloeobacterales cyanobacterium ES-bin-313 (assembly GCA_014379585.1). Taxonomy (GTDB): domain Bacteria; phylum Cyanobacteriota; class Cyanobacteriia; order Gloeobacterales; family Gloeobacteraceae; genus JACMLN01. The sequence goes on from JACMLN010000104.1 coordinate 16,810, forward strand.
GTGAAAGTTGAGGCAATAATTGTCGCACAGCCCTCAGGCGCACGGCCATCTCCTGGGCGGCTGACGGAAACAAACAAAGAGTTGTTCTCGGCGATGGGCCCGTTGTAGTCGTAGAGGAACTGTAAATGTAGGGGGCAGTCTTCAGGAATGCAATCGGCTCGCACTCCTAAGTAAAGAATAAACGCACCGGGTGCATCGGGAAGTTTGTCGATCTTTTGGCGATAGGGGCGGGGTAAGACATTGCCGAGTAGTTCTGTAAGGCTCCAAATCGGCACATTGGCAATAATTTGATCGGCTTTGACTTCCCACTCACGGTCTTTGCGCCGGTCATAAACGGTTGCACCGATGGCTTTTCCTTGATCTGCTTTTACTGCACGCACCATTTGGGCAGTGAGTAAGCGGCCATTGTATTTGCGCAGCGCTTCGACCAGACGATCACTGAGCACCTGCATACTGCCTTCAAGGTGAAAAAGTCCTTGGGGTTCTGTGGAAAGTCCAAGGGAAACAGCACCGTAAAGCGCAGCAGTTTCATCCGCTTCAACCGTCGAGTAAAGCTTTAATTGCATATCCAGAAAGCGTCGAAGTCGTACATCTTTATCCAGCTTGAAATCTTTCAACAGGTTAGCAATCGTGCGCAGGGCGTAGGGGGCAGTTAAAAGCGTATTTGGCCTGAGTTTGGTGGCAAGAGCAAGAAAGTCGCTGAGTTCAGTGGGTGGTAGTAGAGGATCGCGCTGGTTAAAGTCCCAACTCAGAGAAAAAAGTTCGTCGAGCTTAGCCCAAAAACGTTCGCTGCCTGGAAATTTTTCGAGGCGTTCTTGCTGCCAACGCTTTGGATCGCGCCAGACTTGAATGGGTTCTGCCTCGTCCGGCAAGTAGACTGCACAGGCCGGGTCGCAGGGGATCGACTCCGGCATTTCCACACCCAAGGTTTCAAAAATGCGGGCGTGAATCCCTCCCGGCTCCAGTCCTGCCACCTGAGTTGCCCCAACATCGAAGGTGAAACCGCGCCGCTTGAAGGTTGAAGCGCAACCACCAGGGACATAGGCTTGTTCGAGAACCAGCACATCGTAGCCCCGCGAGGCGAGCAGTGCACCTGCTGTCAGGCCACCGATTCCGGCACCGATCACAACGACTTGGCAGTCACGTTTTTGAGATTCAGGCAAAGGAAGCACGAGCAATTTCCAAGAACATCTCTCCAGTGTTTCTCACGTCACCGCTTGGGGCAAGAGGGAGTGTCCTAGGATAGACCGATGCAGACCCCACTTTGGAATGCCCTTCGCCAAGTTGCGCAATCGGAAGGAAGTTGTTTTTCTACGCCAGGACACAATCGCGGCAAGGGTCTTGCGCCGCTTTTTCAGCTTCTTGGCCAGTACGACTTGACTGAACTTGCGAACCTGGATAATCTCAGTGCCCCCGAAACTGTGATCGCCGAAGCCCAAGCTTTAGCCGCTCAGGCGTGGGGATCGCAAAAAACATGGTTTTTGGTGAACGGGGCAACTGTCGGGATACACGCCATGCTCTTGGCTACCCTCTACCCTGGCGATACAATTTTGTTGCCGCGCAATGTGCATCAAAGTATTGTTCATGGTCTGATTCTTAGCGGTGCAAATCCAATTTTTCTAGCACCACCCTGGGATGATCCCTGGCAACTAATGCATGGTCTGAGCGTCGAGCAAGTTGAGGCAGCTTTCGAAGAAAACCCAGACATTAAGGCCGTTTTGGTAGTGCATCCGACCTACTTTGGCGCAGTTGGTGATACCCGTGGGATCGCCGAAGTTGCCCATCGCCATGGTGTACCGCTTCTCGTCGATGCTGCCCACGGTAGCCATCTATGTTTTCACCCCGATCTACCCGATTGTGCCCTTGCCTGCGGAGCCGATTTAGTCGTTCACTCCGCCCACAAGACCTTGCCAGCGCTTACCCAGTCAGCACTCCTCCACGGCCAAGGTTCCCGCATCGACTTTGGCAAAGTGCAATTGGCGTTGCGACTCCTGCAAACCACCAGCCCCAGCTACTTGCTTATGGCTTCTCTCGACTACGCCCGCGCCTGGATGCAAGAATACGGGCAGGCGGCGCTGACAAAAGTGCTCGAAGCCAGAACAAACTTAGCCGTTCCGTTTCCCTGTTTGGATGTCAGTGTACCGAAGCTTGGGCTTTGGCTATGCGACCCTACACGGCTGTGTGTAGATGTTTCTGCCCTTGGTTGGAATGGTTATGCCGCCGAAGATTGGCTGCTTGAACAGAGCCAGATTCACTGCGAACTTTCCACCCTCCACCATCTCGTTTTCATTCTGAATACGGCCCATGAGCCGCTTGATTTTGCCCGCCTTCAATCGGGCTTAAATGCCCTTGCCCAAACTAAACCTTTGGGAGTGCCCCCCTGGAAGATGCCTCCGCCTCCCCTGCCGAAAGCCATGCTTTCCCCACGGGCTGCTTTTGAACACCCTTATTGCTATGTTTCGCTGCAAGAAGCCGTTGGCCAAGTCAGTGCCCAAACCGTCTCCACCTATCCCCCAGGCATTCCTGTGCTGTTTACGGGGGAGGAAATTTCTGCGCAAATCGTGGACTATCTGGAAACTGTCAAAAGCCAGGGTGGCTCTCTAAATGGCTTAGATCCCCTGGGAAAGATCGCCGTCTGCTCTTGACATTTAGTCAGTTTAGACTTAGTCTAAACAAGGAATGGAGATCAGCTATGGCCAAAGTCCTCAATCGCTCACTAGATCATATTGCTGGTCTGGATCCCAAACAGCGCGAGGCATCGCTCACGTACCTCAACGAAAAAATGCGTCGCAATCCGGTATGGATGCGCCTGCTAAGTTGGATAGGGATGCTCGCATTCTTCGGGTCTCTTGGCCTTGCACGTTAAATTCATCTTGGGAAGAGAGGAAATCATGACGACAACTTTGCAACAGACACAAACCACCAAGTTGGTGACGGCCCTCAACCGCGAGCAAGCTAACGCGCTGATCGCCTACTTGAACTACAAAAAGTATCATTGGACAACCTTCGGGCCCCTTTTTCGGGAACTTCATCTCTTGTTTGAAGAGCAAGGCACCGAAGTATTCGACACCATCGACGAACTCGCAGAGCGCAGTTTAATGATCGACGGCAAACCTGTGGCGGATCCGGCCAAGTACCTGCCGACAGCGACAGTCAAACCCAGCGAAGGCGAACTTTCTGTACGCGAAATGGTACAAGAAGCCGTCGTCACCCACGAACTGATCATTGCTGAAATGCACAAGGATGCCGATGAAGCGGCTCAGGCTGGGGACATTGGCACTGCAGACTTGTATACTCGCCTCGTGCAAACCCACCAGAAGCACCGTTGGTTCCTCAAGGAATTACTCAAAAAGGGCGACCATTTAGTTTCCTAAGACTGTCCGCATTCTAAGAGCTGATTCGTAAAGTCCTTAGCTAGTGGCCAGAAGTCTTGCCCAGAATTGATCTCAGCGCCAGCTACTTGCAATGAATACTTTGGAGCCGAAAGTCTCTCTGCGCTTGACTTCTGAGGTGCTCAAAGCCAGCTTTACGAATTAGCTCTAAGTTGTGCTTAGCGGGTGTTCCCGAACGGTAGGCGTGTCTTGCAGCCTTTGTTCAAAAAGCCATCGAGACCCCAAGCGGCGCATTCGAGGGAGTAGGGCTTGCCAGGATCGTTGGCGACGGTATAGTCACAGGACACGTAACCATTTCCGTCCGAATCAAACGCCTGACAGCTTGAGCCTTGGACTTGGGTCTTTTGGACAGAGGATACATAATCCTTGAGTTCGCCCTCAGCAAAAGTTTTGCCAAAGAGGACTTGTCCAGCGCCCTTCCCAACGGTGATCAAGACAGAGAAGCCAACGATGACGATGACCAGAAGAGCGACTAAGGCTCCGATGACTTTGAAGCGTGTCATGGTTTGATCCTGCCTGTGGAGAATTGGCCTGATTGTAACATTGCGCGTCGTAGCCTCCGAGGGGTCTTCAGGAGGATGTCAAGAAGAAAGTTCTGCCAGTACCATCCAGCGCTCGGTGGCAGTATCAAGTTTTTGGGTTAAGACTCCCATGCGTTCATACACTGTTTTTGCTTGGTTGGTATCGGCAGTGGCCAAAGAAGCTTCTAGCTTTTCACGCTCCGCTTCCATCTGTGCAATCTGGGTTTCCAAAGCCTGTAGCTCTCGCTTCTCTTTAGAAGAAATCTTGCGCGACTTTTCAACTACTACAGGTTGTACTGGTTGTGGCTTCTCTTTAACGACTGGGGTTGAAATCGGTTGGCTTTCTGCTTGCTTGCGTTCTAAGTAAATCGAATAGTTGCCGGGGTATTGGCGAAGGGTTCCGTCCGGCTCGAAGGCGAAGATACTATCGACGACCCGGTCAAGAAAATAGCGATCGTGGGAGACAACGATCACACAACCGTTGAAGTTTTCGAGGTACTCTTCGAGGACACCCAAAGTTTGCACATCGAGATCGTTGGTCGGTTCATCGAGAATCAGGACATTCGGTGCAGCCATCAGCTCTCGGAGCAAGAAGAGTCGCCGTTTTTCGCCCCCAGATAGCTTTTCGAGGGGAACATATTGTTGGCTACCTGGAAACAAAAAGCGCTCCAGCATTTGGGAAGCACTGATCTGAGTACCATCGGCAACTTTGACAAATTCACCGACTTCTTTGATGTAGTCGATTACCCGCTGCTTTTCATTCAGTGCGTCGAGCAACGCTTCAGAATGTTGGTCGAAGTAACCGATATGAATCGTGCCGCCAATTTCGACGGTTCCAGAGTCGGGTTGCACGCGCTGGGTGATCATATCCATCAGCGTCGATTTGCCTGCCCCATTGCTACCAATAATACCGATGCGATCTTCGGGTGTGAATTTGTAGGTAAAGTTTTTGATCAGGGTGCGTTCGCCATAACTTTTGGAAACATTTTCCAGTTCAATCACTTTATTGCCGATGCGCCGACCGCCAGTGGCGATCTCCACTTTGCCCTTTACTTCTTTAAACTCCGTATCTTGCAGGGCATGGGCACGTTCAATCCGTGCCTTTTGCTTGGTGCTGCGGGCTTTCGGGCCACGTCTTAACCACTCGAGTTCTCGGCGCAAGACCCCTTGATGTTTCTTCTGCGTACTGATTGCCGACTCTTCAGCAAGGGCTTTTTTCTCTAGATAATAAGCGTAGTTGCCTGCAAAACTGGAGAGGTCGCCGCGATCAATTTCGAGGATGCGATTGGTGACTTGATCGAGAAAATAGCGGTCGTGGGTAATCAATAAGAGAGCGCCTTGGAAGCGCTTGAGATAATCTTGCAGCCACTCGACAGACAGAGCATCGAGGTGGTTCGTCGGCTCATCCATCAACAAAACATCGGGAGAAGAAAGCAGCGCTGTTGCCAGGGCAATTCGCTTGCGATAGCCACCGGAAAGCGTGCCAATTAGGGCGTGAAAGTCGGAAATACCGAGTTTCGTCAGCACAATCTTGGCATTGGTTTCTAACTCCCAAGCACCTGTCGCATCCATGCGCTCCATCAATTCTGAAAGGCGGGTCATGGCATGAGCTGGGGCAGTGCCATCGGCCATCGATTCGGAGAGGGCTTCGTACTCCCTGACCAGCGTGATCTGCTCGCCACTGTCAGCGAATACTTGATCGATGACGGTGCGTTCAGGGTCTAATTCCGGCTGTTGGGGAAGATAGACGACCCGTGCGCCACTGTTGACGACCAACTGACCGCCATCGATGGTTTCGAGTCCAGCGATCATCTTAAGCAGAGTGGATTTGCCCGATCCATTGGTGCCAATCAGTCCGACTTTATCGGTGGCTTCGAGGCTGAATGTGGCGCTATTGAGTAGGGTTTTCATACCCAACTGTTTTTTGACGGCTTGCAGGGTAAAAATACTCACACTAATGTCTCTTGACGATCCCCGATCTGGCCAAATTCTCGCGCACTGAAGATCGCTTCGGCGTGGGCATAGAACTTAAATTCGAGGAGATTTTGAAAAGGATCTGCTAAGAAAAATGTGCGATGTTCGGTGATTTGACCGGGAAAGCGGCATTTGTGCTCGATATAGAAAGGCAGTTGTTTGGCTTCAGCCCGATCAATCAAGGCATCGTAGACTGTTTCGTCGGTGAAGATCAAGCCGAAGTGCCGAGGATAGATCCCGCGTTGGACGGCCAGTGGCTCCTCGGTGACATGGCCAACGAGTTGGTGTCCATAAAGGTTGAGAATAATCGAGTGAACGCTCTCACGGCCAACTTCGCAACCGAGGCCATCCGCGTAAAATGCTTTGGTATCCGCAATATTTTTGATCGGGAACGCCAAGTGAAAAATAACTTCTGCCATCTCAAGTCTCTCCGTCGCACCCCATGAATCTAACATTGGAAGCACGCAAAGCGCGGGCAGTTCGCCTCGTTCAACGCCTGAAAGTCGCTTACCCTGAGGGTTTGACTTTGGGGTTAAACAGCGCAAATCCCTTCGAATACATGGTCGCTACGGTTCTTGCTACTCAGTGTAGGGACGAGCGGGTGAACCGGATTACCCCAGCCCTTTTTGCACGTTACCCTGACCCTGCAGCCTTCGCTGCCGCCGATTTTGATGAACTCCTGCCTTTGGTCAGGATGACGGGACTAGGCCCCACCAAAGCTCGCAACTTGATCGCCATCGGCAAAATTCTGAGTGAAAAGTACGATGGTCAGGTCCCCAAAAC
>JACMLN010000105.1 GCA_014379585.1 Gloeobacterales cyanobacterium ES-bin-313
CCAATAATTCTGACTGGTTCGCTCATGGAGTTTGCTAATTGCTTCTTTCTAAGATGTCACATCTGGATCGCTTGCAGAACCCGCAGAGCATCCCTCAGAGGAGCGACTGCGTGGGTGCGCACATAGGCAACGCCCTGCAACACCGCCCAGATTTCAGCCGCAAGGGTGCCATACTGCCGCTCTTGGGGAGGACGACCACCCAACACAGAACCGATAAAGGATTTTCGCGAAACACAGACGTAGAGCGGTCTACCCAGCTTTTTCAATCTCTCCAAGCCTTGAAGCACTCGAAGACTCGGTTCTGGATTGCTGCCTAAAAAGAAACCCATGCCAGGATCGAGAATGATTTGCTCTTCTCGCAAGCCACTTTTCAAGAGTTGCTCGATGCGATGAGCGAAAAAAGTTTCAATTTCAGCCAGGATCGTCTCCGGATTGCCCAACTGTTTTTCAGCCCGTGGCCCTTGGTTTCGGGCAAACATGAGCACGACGGGCACCCGGAAACTCTTCATCACCTCAACACTGTCAGGACTTTTCAAAGCCGTGATGTCGTTAATCATTCCAGCACCCATTGCCAAACAATGAGCCATGACTTCAGGCTTGTAGGTATCGATGGCTAGTCGTGCCGAATTCAAGGCTTGGATCACTGGTGTCAACCGAGCAATTTCCTCAGCAGCTGAAACTCTCTCACCATCGGGATTACTCGACTCTGCACCGAGATCGAGCCAATCTGCTCCCTGAAGGAGTAACTGTTGCGCGTGGGCAATTGCTTTTTCGCTCTCGACAAACTGCCCCCCATCTGAGAAAGAGTCGGTAGTAATGTTGACGATGCCAACAATTTGTGGATTCATGGTGCTCTTTATGTCAAATCAAGCCAGGAAAGCCATTGAAGCATAAAATCAGAGCATGACTACTGACAAGACGACTATGTTGAAAACATTTTGGGCTACTGTTAAGCAAGGAAAAATTGAGCTTTTGGAATCTACGAAGATTCCAGAAGGTTCACGAGTTCTAGTAACATTGCTTTCTGATGATGAAGCTGAGTTCTGGCTGCAGGCAAGTCAAGCACCGTTAGGTACGGTGTGGGACAAAGAAGAGGATGATGTGTATGCCCAGCTACTTAAAATATGAAATTATTTTAGTGAGAAGCTCAGGCTTTCCACGATGATCTTAAGAGAGAAGCCTCCGAATAACCCCTCTATATAGTGGAGAAATCAGCATTTTTGTTTTGACTGAAACTAACATACTAAGCGGCACAAAAATACGTTCATGCACTAGCCTAGATCAACACTTCAGCATTTTTGGAGTCAACCATGACGATGACTGAAACTGATAATTCTATATTCTTGAGTAGAAATTTCCTGGAATTTGTGGTGAGTGGCAACTATTTGCTGCAAGAAAGTATTCGCACGCTTGCAGAAGAGCTCAAGGAAAAAATTGGCATTAAACTTCCCCAAGAACTGAAACACTTCGAAGATACAGAGATCGAGCTGAAGCAAAAACTGGGTCTCAAGCTTTTTCAAGATGTAGAACAAGAGGTAGACGATGAATTTCAAAACCGAAAAGAGCATTCTTGGACTGGTGATGATCTTCAACGCGGGGTCAGCTTTAACAAGACTACAGACCTCAAATTATTGCAAATTTGCAGAGCGACATCCCTGGTTTACTTAGGGAACCTTCGATTAAAGAAAGACTTGTTTCTTAAAGAACAAGGACTTGCACCGATCAGCGTTCTCAACGCAGTTGAAGTAAGGGTGCATGAAGTCACTGACCAGATTACGGAAAAACTTGGTGATGTTGCCTTGGATGAAATCTGGAAAGAGGTGATTCGCTACCATTTTCGAGATCACTTTCAGGCCGTGAAAGATGTACTTGCAGCCCTAGATCAACCGCCCCATGCAATGCCTTTTTTCACCCCGCCAGAAATACCTCAAGTCCCCGCTCAAACGAATATGCCTGCCCAGATGATGTCAGTGCCCCGTCCTTCAGAGGAAGAATATCAATTATACCAACCTCGAATTGCATCGCAGTCAGTGTCACCCCAAAGACCTCAAGTTGTTCCAGCATTCGCGCTTCCTCCGTTCATAAATAAAACTGGTAATGATTTTTTGGCAGGAATATTGGCTTACAAAGCGCCAATCCTCGTCGGTTTGACATGCTTCGTTGGTACTATCGGTTTTTTTATCCTCAATCAGTCCGGCCAGAATAGCGTTTCTACAGTGTTACCGACTGCGTCTATTCCAACAGAGTTCGTCCGTCCTACCAACAACTCGACAGTCATCGAATCATCGGCAATGCCAACCGACGCACGCAATCCGGTGAACTTAACAACATCAACGGCAACTGAAAAGTCTACTGTCATCGCTCCTTTGGGAACACCCACCCAAAAGCCTGCTGTTCAATCAACTACGCCAAAGGTTGCTTCTGAGGTCGTTCCACAAAGCGCCCTCACTATAGCTCCCTCCCCTTCCCGTCATTCTCGACGCCGATCTCACTCTCGGCGCCATAAATCACGGCACGGTTCAAAGCACTATGCTAGGGGCTAACCCTTAACGAAACGTACCCTGCCGAACCCTGACATGGAGAATGAGTCTTCTGCGCGCGCTCAATCCCAAGGGCAAGCCAGAGGAGCCAATCCTGACTTAAAGCTACAACAACCAAGAGGGAAGATCGTCGTTGTCATGGTTCACTAAAGGTGGCAAAGATTTCGAAACAACCCGTGAGGGTTTTTGCTCCCAATGCGGTGCCTGTTCGGCAACAGGAACTTTTTGTACAGGAACTTTTTGCAATGTCAGGTTTTCTTTGGCCAATGATGCATTTTCGGCGAGCAACTTTGTATTTGCTTTGGCCAGTTCTAAGGCTTCTTTACGAACTTTCTCTAGATCTTTGAGGGCTTGGGCTGCTGTTTCTAGAGCTGTTTTTTTCTCCTTCTCACCTTTCGCAACTTGTTCACGCAACTGGGCAATTTCTTGGTGGAGTGATTCAACTTCTGGCATTGGAGAAGCTTCTGTGATTTCTACTTCAGGAATCACCAAGGATTCAGTATTTTTGCTTTGCTCCTCGCGAAGCAGATCTGAAAGCTTTTTTCTAGTCATAGTTCACCAAATCGCGGTTGAGTTCTTCTACCACTCGACGATAGTCCGATTCTGCCTCGCGCGCATTTTTGCCTTTCCACTGATTGATCGCCTGACCGTCGAGTGCGGCACGTTCGTGGGCTTTGTAGGCACGGATAAAGGCATTAAAAGCTGGAATCCCCAGTTCAAGTAAAGTATTTTGCGCCTCAATCGCTTCGTTAAGACTGCGCGGATCCACACGGGTTAGAAGGACACGGTGGCGAATGCCCGTCGGAGCGACTGTTTGCTTCACTGTTTCAATCAGTACAGTCAGATCCATGGGTGCCGGTGGGGTTGGCAAAACCAGGTAGTCCGCCATCGGAACAACCGTCTGGATGACTGCTGATTGGAGGGCTGGAGGGGTATCGACGACGATAATTGCGTAGTCTTTCAATGCTTTGAGCTGTTTAAGCCGATCTGGGTCGCTTTCTCGCACGAGATCGAAGCCAAGCCCTTTGGCACTGCGCTCCGACCACCACGAAGCAGAGCCTTGGGGATCGGTATCAACCAGAAGGACACGCTTTTGTTCCGCAAATGTCGCTGCTAAATTGATCGCTGTTGTCGTCTTTCCAACACCACCTTTGCCATTAAGGACGACCAAAGTCTTGATGGTTGGCGGAACTTTTGTCACACTTGCTGCTCCTGCTGCCGCACTCCCCTAGGAGTTGTACTTTAAACACCCCTTATCCTTGCACAATTGGGTCAATATGAAACCCTATCTCTCCCTCTCGAAACAAAAATGGGTGACAACAAAAACTAAGGCTGGCTTGGACAAGCAGATTGTCCTGTGAAACAGTTGATGGTTGTATCGCGATTAGCTGGAATTGGTAGGTAGCGATTGTTTGGATTTCTTGGCGAACCAGCCGGACTTGTGACCGGAGTTGGGTATCCAGAGTAGTACTGGTAGAGAGCCTTTTGTACAGGCAATGAAGCATCTTCAGTGACGACAGAATAATCACCAGGGATAAGTACTGTAACCCCAGAAGTTGCTGTACCACTTGGCGTTGTAACGCTGATCAGCCCAGTCGTGCTCCCACTGGGTACAGTCGCAGTGATTTGGGTATCGGAGTTTACTGCGAAAGGGGCACTTAAGCTGTTGATCTTCACAGCCGTTGCTCCCGTGAAGTAGCTGCCGGTAATGATGATCGAAGTGCCAATCGGCGCATTGCTGGGAGAAAAACTGGTGATCGTGGGTGCTGGCAGATAGCTGCTTAGAAAGCTTTGATAGTTTGAGAGCAAAATACCGCCACCGATTGAGCCGTACCCGAAAGCACTTCCCTTCGGTGTCGAGGCAACAAAGGTATTAATGCCAAGCAATTGCGGAATACCATTTACCAAAATAAAAGTAGGTCCCCCCGAATCGCCACTACGGAGCGTGTCTTCTCCGCTCACAGCTGGGCCACCCACATAGTTGTAGAGATTCGACGTATCACCTGGCTGGTCAAAATCGAAAGCAAAAGTTGTTGATCCAAATGAAACTGGAAGACTCGGATCTGCGGGCGTACAGATGCCTGTGTTGTTGGGATCTGGAGCGCATGGATCGTTCACAGGCGCGATGTCGATGGCATTGTAGGCAACGCTACTGTTGTTATGGATAAAGACAATACCTGAGCCAATCGGTGCAGATTCAAAATAGATTTTATAGGTAGGGATCGAACTTGGCAGAGGACTAGCAAGGGTGATAGCGACAAGATCGTTGTCTAAATTAGGTTGACCGAAACTGATATAACCAGGAGCCACGTCAACACGGATGGCTGGTATTCCTTTGAAGCTTAGTGTGGCAGGGTTTGCCCCTGCACTACAGTGGGCAGCACTCAAGACCACTGTTGGAGAAATCGCGACTCCGGTGCAGCCACCACTGATCGCTCCGGCTCCATCGTAAATCCCTTCGCCCCATGCGGAGGAAGCACCCAGAAGGATTGTGCTACTAGCGAGATAGCCAAGCATTTGTTTGTTCATGCCATTTAGAATACTAGAAAACTTGCGTGAAGAGGTTAAGAGTAATTGAAGAGACAATTCTGGTCGCAACAAACATGTTTCCCTATTGACCATCGCCGATCAAAATAAACGGTGACCAGAAGAACGGATGGCGATCAATTTGCTGGAGTTTTGCCTGCCTAAGTGCTTGGGCTTTGCTCATCTTCTGCTTGAGGTTTTCGTAGAATCCCACCATCAGTTCCTTGGTGGCGTTATCTTCGACAGCCCATAGACTGGCAATCACAGAACGGGCACCCGCACGTTCGAACAAGTAGGCAAGGCTGGTAATTCCCTCCCCCTTCGATTCGGCACCAATGGCAGTCTGACAGGCACTCAGGGTGATCAGTTCAACCCCTTTAAACCCAAGTTGGGCAGCGTCGGCGATGTTCATCGCTTGGTCAGCAAAAAGCAGTGTGTTGGGCTCCATATTTAGATTCCGACAGCCATTCTCTTGAAAACAGCCATGGGTAGCGAGGTGCAAAATCGAGAATTTGGGGATAGAGGTTTTGAACTGCCGTAAGGAAGCCTGGGTGCCTGTAAAAATCAGACTGCCCGGTACAGCCTGGGTAATGAGTTCCGCTTCTCGGGCGGCTCCTGGCAGATTTCGCTCTCCTTGAGGAAAGGGGTTGCCAAGGGCAAGGATCCGCCGACTGGGATCTGGGATCTCCTTGAATGCGCGGGTAGACAAAAAAGTCAGATAGTTGACTGGATAATCTTCGATCAAGTAGTGGTTCTTTTCGGAGTCGTAAAAAGTCTCAAAGGGCAAGTAGCGCAGCTTGTCCGTAGCCACCACGCTTACTTGTTGAGCAGAAGCAGCCTGAAACCAAGGCAGGACGGGACGGATCAATAGATCGAAGAGCCTAGCACTGTTCTCGCCGTAGTCGCCATCGAAAGGATTTTTCAGCGCGTCATAGTATTGGAGAATCAGCGCATCCAGCTCAGAGTGGTGAATCTCCTGCTTATGCACTTGGATGCTGTCCTGGGTCAAGACGAACAGAACTAAGTATTCAGGATTGCCATTCATGCTCGATAAAACGACAGGGTGGAGGATGACCTGCCCTTTGCTCAGGGTCGCCCGTAACCTAGCCACGTCGGTGGGAGTGGTCTCGAACAGATCCGCAACTTCTGGGAAGCGGCGGGAAATGTCGTCTGCTTGCCGATTTACTTCCGTTTCTTTGGCTTGAAGTTGTTGGGTCAAGCCAACAGAAGATTTGCCATTCAACTGCTCCCGCAAAGTTTCGAGCTGCTGATTCTGGCGATTCCAATTGTCGATTGCCACTTGCGCGAGGGGATCCGATACCTTAGCTCCGATTAGACGCGAATAATCTACAAACCCAGCAGCAGTAACAAGATTCGCCCATTCGTAGGCACGTCCGACTTGATCGTTCTCGATGAGTAGTCTAACCAAAAGATTGACGGTATCCGCTGCCGAACGCACAATCACCGAACGATCATTGCGCTGGAAACCGCTGCGCATTTGCAAACTGATCTTGAGGGACTGCTCCAGAGCTTCGATTGCCTGTTGCTTTTGACCCACCTGTGCAAGAACTACGCCAATATTGGCAAGGGCTGCTCTCTCCTCAGCGCGATGGCCGACTTCGCGGCTGAGGGCCAAAGCTTTGCGATGGTACTCTAGAGCTTCACTGGTTTTGCCTTGGTTCGCCAGCAAGACTCCCAGGTTATCGCGGACTGTGGCCTCAAGCGGTCGATAGCCAATTGCTTGTGCTAGAAGCAAAACCTCTTGGTAGTAACGGCCAGCTTGCTCAGACTGGCCGATCTCAACGTAGAGGTTGGCGAGATTGTTGAGAATCAGGACTTCTTCCTCGTGGTCGCCCACAGTTCTGCTCAGGGCAAGCGCGCGTTGGTAGGTTTCTAAGGCACGATCAGGCTGTCCGAGGTTGTCGTAGGCGAGAGCCAGATTGCTAAGGGTATTCGCCTCTGCATCCTGGAGTTGCAGTTTATGGGCCAGTTCTAATGCCTGGATGTAGTTGGTAACAGCCTCTTCGCTGTGGCCAGTTGCATCGTAGACTTGGCCAATCGTATTCAGTGTGACCACCACCGATCCGAGATTTCCACTTTGACGATCCAGGGAGAGAGCCTCGCGGTAGCTTTCTAATGCCTTATAAAATTGCCCAGTCTTCTTATAGAGATCCCCCAAACTATTAAGCACTTGTGCTTCTGACTTTCGGTCATTGGATTTACGGCTCAGATTCAGGGCACGTTGGTACATTTCGAGTGCCTGGACATCTGTTGAAGTTTCAGCTTGTTGCAGGAGTTGGGCGAACTCCTTAGAATCTGAGATATCCCCTGCCCAAGCAGTGTTGTCGCCCAAGCAGCAGATCCCAACAACAAAAAACAGACACAGAACTGGTAGCTTTCGATTCAAGAATTGCATAGAATCTTATGGCGCTGTTGGTACGGCGCGCACATTCATTATCTGATTGGTGGTAAAGGAGATCTCATCAATCAGGTAAGGACTCGTCTGCGCTACCGCTTTGACTCCACGAAACTCAGAGGGCTTGAGCACAGTGGTCAAGTTCACCTCTGCAAGACCCTTCGATTGATCTTTGAACCTAAAACCATTGCGGGGAACATTTTGCCAAACCCTTGCGCCAGTCGTGTTTGACAATAAAGCACCACCGCGAATAGCCAAAGTGCTTGAGCCTTGCACAACTGGTTTATCAGACCTGAACTTGATCTTACTGACGGTTTCTAAGGGCACAACTGCGGATGTTCCACCAAATTCCACAGACATGTTCGTTGCAGTGAGCGACTTCACCCGACCGGTGATCGAGCTACCATCTTTAAGCTGGATATCCGCTAAGGGAGGGATAGATACAAGGAGCCAAGCATCTTGGGGCTGGGCGTAGGCGACCTGACCTGGGAGAATCGCTTTCTCCAGCGTAAACACAGTTCCCAAAACGACGACGCTAGCAATGACGAATAGCCCTAAACGTTCCATTTGTATTTAATCTCTTAGCTTGAAAACAGAGTTTCCTTATCATGGCATAAGATAGAGTCTTAATTCCTAGCCTTTCAGGTTTTGAGGTCGAGGTGTCAGAGACTCCCAATCCAACCCCGAAGACGAAACTTCTCGCAGAATTTATTGGTCAGGCAAGTGTATTTGGCATTTTTCTCTACTTCACGGGCTGGATCTATCGTTGGTCTTATTTTGGCTACTATCAAATTGATATCAACACCTTGGCCTTGTCTCAGCAATCATTTTTGATTGTTCCACTTCAGGTCTTTTTGGGCAGCTTCGGGGCTACATCGAGAGCGTTGTTCTTGATGGTAACCCTCACGTTTGTAATTTCTGCTATTTCTGTTTTTGTACAAGCCACCCGTGAAACCTTAGGCACCGCATTTTTTGAGCTAGAAACAATCAGATACGATCCTCTAAAGATCAAGCCTGTTGAAATCCCTGCCATTGTCAAACGGTTTATGGTGAATACGTTGCTTCAGCCCTTCGTTGTTGACATCGTTATCGTTTTAATCGTTCTATCCAGTCTCTTCTGGTTAGCCAGCTTTCAAGGTTATGAAGATGCCCGACGGGATGCTTTCAACGACACCTCTACGCTACCGATTGTTGCCTATATCAGCCATTCCGATGAATTCCCTCTAGGTCGCAACCTCGCTCAACCCCTATTTAATTCCCCACTTAAAAGTTTCCGGGGGATCGGTGATCTTAGCTTGTTACGGCAACTGCAGGGCAGAGATATTACGGACAAGACGATTCCAAACCAACCTGTCTGGCGGATGTTGCTTGGTGTTGAAGAATGGATCTACCTAGTGCCTGCTATTCCGGGTGGAATTTCCCAGAATCAAAATCTTCATCCACCTGTGGTCGCGATGCGAACCAGTAATAACAGTAGCGATTTAATGCTGTTAAGTCCAGCTAAGTCTGCCAATCAAAATCCCTGATCTCTAGGTGCATGATCTAGAAAGCTCAATTCTTGATAGCCACCTACACTGTTCGTCATTGCTCTGTAAGCCTTTGGGAAAACGGAATATTCCCTGGTTTATGGTGGAAATATTTTTCTTTTCCTACCATTGTCTCTCAGAATACACAATGATGCACCGGACTCCACTAACGATAGATAGTGAATACTGTTCTATAGGATTCACTTGGAGATTACGATGACTTGTTCCAGCAAACGCGCCCTGGCCAGCACAGTACTCAATCCGGCTCTTTTGAAAAAAAGTTTGCAACGACTAACATTTGGGCTGTTGACTGGCTCGTTGTTATTGTCAAACGCAGCTTTTGCAGAGACAATTACTCCTGCCCAAGTGGATGGGGTGTATGTGTTTGGCGACAGTCTCGTCGATACCGGGAATATTTACCAAATCTCAAGTCAACAGCAGCCTCTCAGTCCTCCCTACTATCAGGGACGATTCTCCAATGGGCCTCTGTGGGTCGAGGATCTGCTGGCCAACCTTTCCATTTCGCTTTCCCCTAGCACTTTAGGTGGCACAGACTTTGCTGTTGGTGGAGCCACAACCGGCCAGTTGGGAGTACTCCTTCAAATCCGGAAGTTTTTGACTTCAGCGCCGACTATCACCCCAAACACGCTCTACTTCGTGACTGCTGGTGGCAACGACTTTTTGAACAACGCTTCACTCAATCCCAAGATTCCAGTCAACAATCTTGTCACGGCAGTTTCTTCCCTCTATGCCTACGGTGCGCGCAACGTTGTCGTCACAAATTTGCCCGACCTGGGAAAAATTCCCGAGGTCAACTCGGATCCCCAGGAATCAGCTGCTCTCAGTGCTGTGACGATCGAATTCAACCGCAAACTAAAAAAGGCTCTGGCTGAATTGGAGGTCAAACGTCCTGGGCTAAATGTGATCTGGATCGATACTTACAGCCTGCTGAATAGCATCATGGCGAATCCAACGCCTTACGGTATTACGAACATCAAGGATGCCTGCGTGGAGGGTACTTACACAGAGCCAACAACTCCCTGTGAAAACCCAGATCAGTACCTTTTTTGGGACACGGTGCACCCTACTCGGGCAACAGGACAGGTTTTCGCCAATTTTGCTTACCAGAGAATTTTTGGAAATCGTCCTTAAAAAACGGGAAGGAGAGGATGAGCCTCTTTCCCGTTAGTTATTGCGTCTGGGAGGCTCGACCTCTTCAATTCCTGATCGTTCAGGGCTTCATAGAGTTGTGCTGGGCCGAGCAGAATATCCCGCAATCCATTGCGCACTTGTTCTGACTCTAGGGCTTGTTTGCTCATGCTGGTATGGGCGACGAGGGCATCCATAATGGCGTTCATAATCTCATTTGCCAGGTCTGGAGAGTTTGAAAACGTTGCTTGTACTCCATGATTCTTTGTTAGGGCATCCCATGCTTCTGTTTGGGTTGATTGAATCCAATCCACAACATCGGCAGGAAATAATGCTCTTGCCCGGTCATAGTTGGTTGAATCGCCTTCGACATAAAACCAACTATTCGCAGCCATGTAGTTGCAGATTTCATTCTCGAAGTTGATTGTGTAGGTTGTTCATTATTATTTGGACTCTAACTAGTCTGCGCAAAGCTATTTTACCCGTGACAGTAGTAGAAATTAGCGTGGTATGTTTGCTGTCAGGGTATTGGGAGGGAGATAGACTGAGAGGGTATTTGTAAAGTCCGAGAGAGATGGCTGTAGCTATTCAGGTGGCAGTTCTTCGAGTTTCACAAATTTCATAAGGGTTATCCTATGGAATTGTAGGATTGACAAGGTTACGCACATCAATCTTGCCAGTAACAGCGGCAGAAATTAGGGCAGTGCGACGTTCTTGAAGTAGAGAAATGGCTGTTTGTGCATCAGTGGCAAGATTATTGAATCTTTGCATTTCATTATTGAGAACATTAGTGATCAAGGTTTGCTCATTAACAGGAGGGATCGCAGTAGAAAAATTTACCATGCGTAGCAAAAAGACCGTTCATACATGTGTCTTGATTCCTGTCTTAGAATCACTGCGCTCAAGTTTAGCTTTAACCAGAGAAAAATAGAAATCCATGTGCTTCGGTTATGCTGCTGTAAGTACGCTTTCTTACTTGTCATGTATCCGCGTGAAACAATTAGCCAACTTTTCGGTGCTGATGCCCTCCAATACGTTAATAACAAACATAGCGGTGGACAAAACAATGCCAAGGGCAATTCCTTTGAAAACTACTTTACCCTTTTCCAAATAGCAGAACTTGCCCATGAATTTTTTGATACGCAAGAGTCAGTCATTTTTAGTGCCCAGATTTTAGCTTTTCTAGATGATCTCGTCATTGTTTTACCTCGGCGCAAAGAGGTTCGAAATCATCAGATTAAAGACATTGCGGATCTATCTTGGGGAAAGACAGGTCTACGAACTTTAGTAGATGACTTTGAAAAACAACATTCGCTAAATCTTGCACTTGATTATTCCACTAGTAAGTGTTTAATGGTCGTCTCGCAAGAACATGTATATCAAAAACTTAAAGAGGCGATGCCTGAAAACATCAAAGATTTTACGCAAGTTTCTTACTTCCCGGCAGCCAAAAGTGTGTCAGAACTTCTGAATAAGTCTCTGAAGCTTAGAGAGCTATTGGCTTTTCTGTCTGCTTTTGACGAAGAAATGCCTGACAGAGATAAATTAGAGACGATCGCTTCAGTGCTTCTAGGGGCTTGGATTTCCTCTGATCAGAGCCAAGTCACATTGCATGGTTTACTAGTCAAAACTCGGGAAGCATCCCCAAATTACATCCGCAGCCTTGCAGAACCTCCTCCCCTAGACCCCAGAGTGAAGGAAATACTTGACAACCTGCCAGACTTCACGTATTCCTTAACAAAAGGATTCCTTAAGTGGAAGTACTTGGATGGCCTTCAAGAAGGCACCCTACCTTACAGCCAAGACGACCAACGCTTTGAAAGCTTCCAACGTCTTCTTAAACGAAACCAGCCAACCGACTTCGATGCCCTTGAGGTATTTCTTATATGACTCGAAAGTTTTCAGAATTTGGCCACAAGGATTTTCTGGTACACGATTTGTTACGAACCCTGACGGATGAACATTCCGATTCAATTTCTTACCGTACAGCGATGAAGTTACTGGGAAATGGCTTAGGGAAAATTTTGGTAGAGCAAATATCAGGAACAAAAAATGGAGTATATCTTGCCTGCACAGTTGAAGATGCTGACTTCTTTGGCAAAGGTATTCTTGATATTTTGGAGAAGCAACAAGTAGATCTTTCTTTCGCCTGCTTCTGGAATGAGCATTATAAGCCTTTCGGGATCAATGACTTAACAGTTGCTCCAATTGTAAGAAAGTATCAAGAGCCGCCAAACAGGAAAGTGAAGTACTTAATTGTTGTTAAATCTATCATTTCTGGTGCTTGCGTTGTAAAGACTAATCTAACAGCCTTAATTGAAAAGATAGCACCAGAACATATTTTTATTGTTGCACCAGTCATGCATGAGAGGGCGGAGGAACGCCTGCGTAATGAGTTTGATGAGAAAACTAGCTCACTATTCCGCTTTTTTTATTATGCGAAAGATTCCGAACGAACAGAAGATGGCACAGTCGTTCCTGGAGTAGGGGGTAGTGTTTACGAACGATTGGGTCTTGGAGACAGTCATGAAAAAAATACTTACATACCTGAAATTGTCAAAGAACGCCGAAAGCGCTTTGCTACCTCTAGATCCTGATAGCACTTCTAGCTTTTGCGTTATGATTCCTGAGCAACCATAGAACAGTCCTCGAAGCCTTCAAGGGGGGCATCAAAATCAGGGGCAATATATTTCACTGTTCCACTCAACGTGCCCAGCTTTCTGAGTGGCTGAGTGGCTGAAGTGGCTACCAATCGGGCAATCGGGATATCATTTTCAGTAATGATCACTTCTTCACCAGGCGGCAAGCGGTGAATGAGTTGACCCAAGCTAATCTGTGCTTCTTGAAGGGTGATCTTAGTCATGACTGTTTGTTCATAATGACTTGGGCATCTAGATCCTAGCGTTTTGCGCTGAGGTTATGGGGTGTGGGTAATTGTCTCAGCAGTGCTGAGACTCTTTCATCGCAAGGGACACCTTTGCCGTAATCCGATTGTTTGTAATCCCCACGCAGCAGATCTGCAACCGACCAGATGAAAGAGGAAAGGGACTGTTGATTCATGCGAGTCTGGTTCCTGTTCTTATGTCTTTGTGCTCAAGGCTAAAAACCCCTGAAACCCTTGATTCAATGGCTTCAGGGGCTAGGAACTAAGCGGAGAGGGTGAGATTCAACTCACGGATGGTCGCCCATCTTCGGTTTTCAAGACCGTTCACAATCCTTTGATGACGTTGTTCACGTAGAGCTAGGGTCAGATGTGAGTAGCTCATGAAGCGCTCTCAATAAGTCTAGTAGGCAGTAGGGCTTTGGTAAAAATTTCTTAGCGCCTGCCAGAATTGCCGTTTGACTATTAGCTTCAAGTCCACTCGTGGCAATTATCCTGACTTGGGGATTCATGGTTTTTAGGGTGCGGATGGTCGTTGCTCCATCCATACCAGGCATCATCATATCGAGCAGCACTCCTTTGATTTTCTGCCGATGTTTCCCATAGAGCGCGATCGCCTCATTGCCATCACTGGCTACCAGAGGGCTGTAATCATAGCTTTCGAGGCTAGCTGCTATCGTCTCTAGAACGGTGGCTTCGTCATCCACAATCAAAATCCATTCGCCATTCCCTCGGAACAGTCCTTCCTCTGTTGCGGGCTGGGCTGCTGAGCCAGCTAATGCGGGCAAGTACACCTTAAATTGTGTATACTTGCCCAGTTCACTTGTGACCTGGAGAAATCCACTGTGGTTTTTAACAATGCCGAGAACGGTTGAAAGCCCTAAACCTGTGCCTTGACCCAGTTCTTTAGTCGTGAAAAAGGGTTCAAAAATGTGCTCGAGATGTTCCGGAGCAATCCCCGTGCCAGTATCTTCAACAGTTACTAGCACGTAGTTCCCTGTCTGGGCATCCGGGTTCATCTGGGCAAAATGTTTATCAACAACAAAATTTTCCAGGGAGAGTGTGAGCACACCACCGTCGGGCATCGCATCACGAGCATTGATGCACAGGTTCAACAACACCTGATGCAGTTGGGTGGCATCGGCGTAAACCAGTCCAAAGGATTGGGATGGAAGCGTTTCGCAAATTTCAATAGCTTTTGGAAAGGTTTGCTGAGCCACTTTTGCCACTTCTTGCAAGATAGAGGCAAACTTTACCGGGGTTAGGGTTCCACTTGTTCCGCGCGTAAAGGTGAGGATCTGTTTGACCATGTCTGCGCCGCGTTTGGCGCTCTTCTCGACGAGTTGCAGCATCCTCAGCGATTGCGCATCCGGATTGGGCTGTTGCCGTTGCTGCAGTAGCGAGGTCGCCAGAATCATCGGAGTGAACACATTGTTGAGGTCATGAGCAATCCCGTTGGCAAGCGTCCCTAGGCTTTCTAGTCGCTGGCTGCGGTAAGACATTTGCTCTAACTGTTTCTTCTGAGTGATGTCGGTAGAAATGCCACAAACCGCATAGGGGGTGCCGGTGGTATCGCAGAGGGGAAATCTCAAGGTAATGTAGGTGTGCAGTCCATCCGACTCAGGTATCTCTTCTTCGGTTTGGACTACTTGATTGCTGTGCCATACTTCTTGATTATTGGCGGCAAGGGCATCGGCAGTACTGGTGGACCAGACATCATAGACACTCTTCCCAATCAAGCTTTCAGGAGAGGTAGACAGGCGTTCTGCAAATTTGCGATTGACCAAAAGATACCGATCATTTGGATCGTACACGTAAATCACTGCCGGAGAATTATCGAGAATCGACTGGAACTGATGTTGGCTGTCGCGGAGCGATACCTCTGCTTGTCTACGCTCGGCCAGTTCATCCTGTGCCTGCTGGTAAAGTTCTGCTTGCTGATGCGCAATACCAACCTGGATGGCTACTTCTTTAAGTAAATCAACCTCTAACGGCTTCCATGAGCGAGGGGCAGCACAGTGATGGGCAATCAGCATGCCCCACAACCGCCCTCCTGACACAATTGGGACGACCAAATTTGCCCGCACTTGCAAATTTGCTAGTAATTCAACATGGCATGGATCGATACTGCCATCGTAAATATCAGGCTTGATGGTAACCAGTCCTTGCCGGAAGGATTCAATATAGTTTTGGTTAAAGCAGGGGTCATACAGAGAAGTAGACAGGAGGGAAGTCCATTCTGGACGAACTATTTCTGCCACCACCTTGCCCCAACCGTCTGACTGCACGCGAAACATCAAAACGCGATCGGTCTGGAGAAACTGTTGTACCTCGGTGACGGCCGTTTGCAATACTAACTGTAGATCTAAGGTTTGATGAATCTTGCGGGTAATCTGCGCAACTAACCGCTCCCGCTCGATCAGCTGTTGCAATTGGGTTTGTAACTGCAAAGCTTGAAATGCTCCATTCACAACCCGGTACAGCCGTTCGGGGGTAATTTGGCCCTTGATCAGGTAATCCTGTGCACCTGCTTTCATCGCTTGAACAGCGATCGCCTCATTGCCCTGTCCAGTCACTATAACCACAGGTGCGGGTTGTTGCAGGGAGGCTTGCAATTGAGTCAGAAACTCTAAGCCGTCCAAATCGGGCAATCGATAATCGAGCAACAGAATATCCGGTTGGCGTTGTTGCCATAGATCTAGTCCCTGCCGCCCCGACGATGCCTCCAGAATGGTGTAGGAATACTCCTGATCTCGCAGCAGATAGCGCCGATAGAGTGCCCGGTCTTCAGGAGAATCATCGACAATGAGAATAGTGCGTGAAGTGAGACTCATGGTTAGTCTCCCAGTCCATTGGGCAGCGTTGTCACTTCAAACCAATAGGTTATGAGCATCTGAATATTCTGTTTGAGTTGCTCAAAATTGATCGGCTTGACGACGTAGGTGTTGACTCCAGATCTGTAGCAGTCTTCAATATCTTTCGGGTTGCTAGAAGTAGTGAACACGACAACTGGGATGGTTTTCAGTTTTTCATCCTGTTTGATCCGACACAATACATCCCGCCCATCGGTTCCCGGTAAATTCAGGTCAAGCACAATCAAACTGGGACGGGGGGAACTCTGGGGATTCATATAATTCCCCGTGTGCTCGAGGAAGGCCAGAGCCTGATCTCCATTCACACACCGATGAGTGGGAATAGGCGTGGGCGATCGCTGCAGAAGCCGTTGCAGTGCCTCAAAATCTTCATTGCTGTCTTCCACAATTAATATCAGTGACGCTTGCTGCACAGGGGAAGTCGAATTGCGATTCATGCAGCTGCATCCTCTGCTAGAGTGAAATAGAACGTCGTACCTTGAGTGTGGATTGATTCAATCCAAATTCTGCCTCCGTGCCGCTCCACAATTTTGCGAGCAATGGTCAATCCTACCCCACTTCCACCCTCAAATTCATCCCGTCCGTGCAAGCGGCGGAAGATTTGAAAAATCTTTTCGAAATGTTGATGTGGAATCCCAATGCCGTTGTCGCGGACATAGAAGGTGTAGGGCGCAGGAGGGTTTTCTTCTTCCACTGCTTTAAAGCCAATCTCAATCCACTTCTCGGCTTTATCGTTGTACTTCATTGCATTACTGATCAAGTTGGTAAAGAGTTCATTCATCTGGATGAAATCGCACTTGATGAGGGGAAGCGGTTGGGGAATGCGAAATTCAATGCCACTGTCTGGTCGGGCGATCTTGAGGGTGGCGATCACCTCCTGCACCAGCTCATCCAGATTTATCGTTTGTCGTATGAGTGCAGCACGTCCTAATTGCGAAGTGTGAAGCAACGAATTAACCAGGTCTTCCATGCGTTGCGTCAGCCGCACCAGAGTTTGGAGTTTTGCCACACCATCGTCATTTAATGCCTCGGCATAATCCTCCATTAAGAAGGTGGCATAGTTGTTAATGCCGCGCAGCGGTTCCTTTAGGTCATGGGACGCAATATAGGCAAAGGAATCGAGTTCTTCGTTGCTTCGATGAAGTTCAAAATTGATTGATTCCAATTCCTCGGCTTGCCGCAACACAATACCCACAATCAGATTTCGCAATTCGGCAACAGATTCCATTTCGCAAGCTTTCCATGGCAAAGCAGAGCCACGCACCGTTTCCTGCCACAATTCAAAGGATCTGCGCGGCGATATCCGCAAACTGCCATCGGCTGAAACTTCTACCGGCTTATTCGGATCGCCTGCCCAATCCACCGTTTGAATCACCTCTGGACGAAACCACAGGATGTAATAGCGGTTAGTTCTAGAAATTTTGAGGGCTAACACTCCGCTGGCGATCGCCTGAAATGACTCGGCAGCAGGGTAGAGTTTTTTGAGCGATCCGGTTTCAAACAACCCTTGATGTAGGTACGGTTCCATCCAGTCGAGTAAGGCATGAATCTGCTCTTCTGAAGGCGTTTCACCCACTTGATCGCATTGCCCTGAACTACATATCACGGCTCCCGTTGCATTCACAAGGTTGAGCAATTGAGATTTCAGTTGCACCAAGCCATCGAGAAAATCCTCCGCTTGTGATAAGGCTTTGAAGAACTGAGTTTGTAACGACTTCAATTGCCGCTTATACTCACTGTCTTCAGTGACTTCTTTATTCACTATTTCCGCCGACATCACCTGTCCAACAAATTCACAAATCGTACGGATAGAGTAAGGAATATATTTAGGAGACGAATGGTGACAGGCAATCAATCCCCAAAGTTTTTGGTCTTGCAAGAGGGAAATAGACATGGAGGCGGTTACGCCCATATTATGCAGATACTCTAGATGAATCGGAGATACACTCCGCAGTACCGAAAAACTGAGATCCAGCGGTTGATCTGTTAAAGGATTGTTCGCCGGAATTAAGGCAACGCTTTGGTACTGGGTATCTGGAATCAGCCGTAGACAATTCAGCGTATAGAGATGACGGGCTTGTTTGGGGATGTCAGAGGGGGGATATCGTAAATTCAGATAAGGGTTTTCCTGGTTCGTATCTTCTGCAATCACCCTGCCTGCTCCCTCAGGATCGAATTGATAGACCATGACGCGATCGAATCCAGTTATACGTCGGATCTCTTTGACGACGACTTGGCACATTTCCCATAATGTTGGTGCTTTTTGAATCCGAGTGATGGGTTCTTTGGCCTGGCGATAGAAATCAAAAAAATCTGGTTTTCCGGTTGCTGTCTTTGGTTCTAGTTCTAGCAGAATTACCCCGTCCCAACGATGCAAAATACCATCAAAATGAATCCTGTGATCCAGGTGAGCGATCGAAAGGTCAAGGGGATTGATGTTCTCAAAGTCCTCCGTCAGGCATTGCTGAATTCGCTGAATTTGGGGATCATCCAGTAGGCCTGACAGTGGTTTGCCCAATAAAGCTTCAGGTGGATGACCGATTACCACTTGAGTGTTGCTACTTACTTGAATGATGGTAAGGGTTGGATCTTGCAGAACCAGTAAAATGCCATGCGGTTGGATCAGCCCTGGAATGTGAATCGGTTCGCGATCGCAGTTGGTCAAATCAATGTTGGTTAAATCTGTCGGAGTATCCATCATGCGTTCCCAAGTTCTTTAACAGTTTGATGACGTCTCCAAGAAATATTGGACTCTGATTTTGGGCGAACGCACCGTTAGCTTACGATACTACACCTACCGAGGTTTGAGTACGTAAAGAAAGAGGTGTAGGATCCTTTGAGGAAGCACGGCGTAGGCTATTTTCTAAAATCCCGAAATAGGGAACATTCCATAAGGCCAGAGAAATTACTTGATGCGGAGGGATGTTCCCCGTTCACCAAGCCGAG
Source organism: Gloeobacterales cyanobacterium ES-bin-313 (assembly GCA_014379585.1). Classification (GTDB taxonomy): domain Bacteria; phylum Cyanobacteriota; class Cyanobacteriia; order Gloeobacterales; family Gloeobacteraceae; genus JACMLN01. The sequence continues at coordinate 18,858 of JACMLN010000105.1, forward strand.
CAAAAGGTAAGGTTTCGCAAGGTTTTAGCCTGATTTTGTGGGAAACAAAAAGCGCCCCAGAAAACTCTGAAGCGCTTGTGGTAAGCCTTTCATAAAGCGGAGAGGGTGAGATTCGAACTCACGGATGGTCGCCCATCTTCGGTTTTCAAGACCGACGCAATAAACCGCTCTACCACCTCTCCAGGCCAAAACATTTTAGCATTAGCCTTTTGTAAGATGGTCAACTAGAAATCTTCGTCGGCAGTTTCACTCACCAATTGGGCATCGACCCAATTCATTAGCTGCTGGGAAACACTCTGGGGGTCGTCGCCAGGATTCACAGTCGCTTCGGCTGAAAAGCGCTGGGTCTCGTAGTTGCCAAGATTTTTGACGCGCTCATAGCGCACAGTTGTAATCGTCAAAGCTCTGGGGCGGGGCATCCGTAAGGCTTGCATGGTTGAACCTGCTATGAACATGTGTCCATAATAGCACAAAGTTTCAACCCTGTGGATCACATACAGCCTTCAAGCAAGATCTCTTGGGCGCTGACTTCTGGCTCTCCAGGTTTGGGTTGACGGCGGGCATAGGCACCGTTATTTTGCATTTCCCAACTTTGACGGTTATCGAGCAAGAGCAAGTCGAGATAGTTGATCAACTGTTGGCGCAGATGGGGTTGTTCGACAGGGACAACCACTTCGACGCGCCGCTCCAAATTGCGGGTCATCCAGTCGGCGGAACCGATCAAGACCTCGGGATTGCCACCATTGCCGAAGTAATAAACGCGAGAATGTTCAAGGAGCCGTCCAATCACACTGAACACGCGAATCGTTTCGCTCACTTGCGGATATCCCGGTCGCAAGCAGCAGATCCCCCGGATGATCAAGTCGATGCGCACACCTGCTTGGGAGGCTGTGTATAGCGCTTTAATCAAGCTTGGGTCAACGAGGGAATTCATCTTGGCGATGATCCGTCCTGGTCTTGCGGGGCTATGTTGGCGGATTTCGCGCTCAATGCGAGCCAAGAATTGATCGCGCATAAAAGTGGGAGCCAGCAGCAATTTCCGGTAGCGGGTCTGGCGCGAGTATCCTGTCAAGTAGTTAAAGAGATCGGTGAGGTCTGCTCCTAGTTCCTCGCGGCAACTAAAGAGTCCGAGGTCGGTGTAGAGCTTTGCTGTTTTGGAATTGTAATTTCCTGTTCCGATGTGGACGTAGCGAATCAGGCTATCGCCTTCGCGGCGGACAACCAGAGTTGTTTTGGTATGGGTCTTCAGACCAGCTAGCCCGTAAACGACATGCACACCGGCTCGTTCGAGTATCCGTGCCCAGTTAATATTGTTGCGCTCGTCGAATCGCGCTTTGAGTTCGACCAGGACTGCCACCTGCTTGCCATTCTCCGCTGCTCGAATCAGCGCATGGACGATTGGTGAACCCCCGGAAGTGCGGTAGAGGGTTTGCTTGATCGTGAGAACATTCGGGTCGTCAGCGGCAGCGGAAACAAAGGCTTCGACGGTTGCCTCAAAAGAATCGTAAGGATGATGAACGAGTCGATCACCGCTGCGGATCAGGGCAAAGATATCTTCACAGTCTTGAAAAGCGAGGGGAACGCGGGGTGTAAATGGCTGGGCTTTAAGATCTGGTCGGTCGATGGAGACCAACTGCCAAAGACAGGTGAGATCGAGAAGACCGTCGATTTCATAGACATCCTGTAGCCCAATTTCGAGTTCTTCGATCAGCCGTTCGCGGATGTGGTCGGGCATGGCGGGAGTCAGTTCAAGCCGTACAGCATCCCCCAATCGCCGCTTGCGTAGTCCCTCCTCGATGGTGAGGAGCAAGTCTTCGGCCTCTTCTTCCGCCAACTCAAGATCGCTGTTGCGGGTCAGACGAAACGGATAGCAACCCAGGATTTCCATGCCCGGAAACAACTGGTCTAAGTGCGCAGCAATCACTTCCTCAAGAGGAATAAAGTGATTGGGGATTTCGAGGGGCACGAGGCGGGGCAAAACCTGTGAAGGCACTTTGATCCGCGCAAACAACTCTTTTCCAGAGTCAGGATCGATCACTTGCACCGCTAAGGACAAGCTCAGGTTTGAGATATAAGGAAAAGGATGGCTCGGATCGACAGCTAAAGGGGTCAACACCGGAAAAACTTGGCCTTCGAAGTAGTGCCGGATGTGTTCTTGATGTTTCAGCGATCCCTGGATATCGGTAAAGCTACAGATGCGGATGCCCTCTTTGGCCAATGGCGGCAAGAGATTCAGGCGCAAACCCTGGGATTGTGTGGTGAGCAGAGGACGCAAACGGTGAGAAATTGCCGATAATTGTTCTTTGGGGCCAAGACCATCGGAGGAGCGCTTTTGCACACCCAACTCCAACTGCTGCATGATGCTGGAGACACGCACCATAAAATATTCGTCGAGATTGCTGCTGAAAATAGCCATAAATTTGAGGCGCTCCAACAGCGGATTGCGCTCATCAAGGGCTTCAGCAAGCACACGGCCATTAAATTCCAGCCAACTTAGCTCTCGACTGATGGAGAGCATTGGATCATCCAAAGCAGGCGGCGTAAGGCCTATTTCTGTGAGATCTGCGTCAGCCATAGTCTCTGTAAACTGATCCTCCATATCATGGCATTGCCCCAACCGCAAAGCATGTGTCAGAGCACTTTTTTCAAAGAACTTCTGAGGACTTGAGCCGGGAAGACTCAAGAAAATTGCTACCGTTGCTTAGAATTGATCTAAAATAGAAGAAATGCAGCCCATGCCCAAGGAGGCAGTCCATGTTTGACACTGCTGAACGTCGCGGAAGTCTACGGGTTGGCAACCTGTTTGGCATTCCTTTCTTCATTGATGCTTCTTGGTTTTTTATTCTTGCCCTGGTGACTTGGTCTTACGGTTCGCAATTGGCGGCTGAGTATCCGAGTTGGAGTTCTCTTTCCCCCTGGATCTTAGGCTTCATGGCCGGACTAGGACTGTTTAGCTCTGTGCTCATTCACGAGTTGGGTCACAGTTTTGTGGCCATGGCTCAAGGTATTCCAGTCCGTTCGATCAGTCTCTTTCTGTTTGGCGGTGTTGCTCGGATTGAGCGCGAAGCCCGTACGCCTTGGGGCGCTTTGGCGATTGCGGTGGCAGGGCCGCTGGTGAGTTTGTCCCTGTTCGGATTTTTCTGGGGTATCGAAAACTGGTTGCCGCTTAACGAAGGCATCCGTGCCCTCGTTGACTTGCTCGCTTCGGTGAACTTGGCCTTGGCAGTCTTTAACATGTTGCCTGGGTTACCTTTGGACGGTGGTAATGTCGTCAAGTCTTTGATCTGGGCAATCACTGGCAACCAGTACAAAGGTGTGCGCGTCGCCTCTTGGTCGGGAATGGCGGTTGCCGCTTTGATGATCGCCTTTGGCCTCATCTACATCGGTGGCTTTAACGGCCTCTGGTTTGCGGTCGTTGGCTGGTTCGTCTTCTCCAATGCCCGCAACTATGGCAAGTACGCCAAAGTTCAAGAGCAATTAAGTGCCTTCACAGCAGAGCAAGCGGCTGTGCGCACTGAAATGACAGTGATGGGTGAAACCTCCCTGCGCAGCTTCGCCGACTTTTATGTTCTGGCCAGCCCGCAAGAAACCTTCTTAGTTACCGACTATCTCGGTCGTTTGGTGGGGCGGATTGATCGTCGGAGTCTTTCGCGCTTTGCTCCAGAAGAGTGGTCTTCGATCCCAGTGAGCGCTGTCATGCAATTGATTGGTGTCGAAGAAACGCTCAGTCCGAATCAACCCCTGACAGAAGTAATCGAGCGTCTTCAACAGCAGCGGCTTGTGCGCATGCCTGTCCTACAAAGTGATGGCAGGTTATTGGGACAAGTCCAACTTGAAGATATTCAAAAGCGCTTTTTGGGAAGAGGCTGGAAGTTTGCCTAACTGACCGCTTGGTCATCGAAATAGCCATGGGGAGCAAGTCATTGCTCCCTTTTTTATAGGTTGGCTTGCTTGAAGCGCAGCATTTCTGGACTCTCTGGCCCATAGACAGAGTCGATATGATCTGTGCAGCAATGAATAGCCCAGCGATCAAGATCTTGCGGATCCTCGCCGTACACTTCTTGAACCACGGTTGTATTTACGCGACAGAACTCAGGACGGGTTTCATAAATGCCGCAGGTACGATCGACTTTTTGGTAGTGAACGCACCAGCCATCTGCACCGACGAGAGCATGGTAAAGCGCCAACTGATCGGGGTCGAGATACTCTTCGAGAAAAGGACGTTCGGCAGGAGCCAGATAGCAACAAGCACCACACTGTTTCACACACTGCCAGGTTTTCACGATGATTCTCCCCCGTGGGCATACACAGTCACAGGAACACCCAAGGCTGCCCATTCCCAAAGCCACCCGGCATCCTCGCGAGCATCAGGCCATCGTCGGTTGAAGGCGCGCGTAGAAAGATTCACGCAGCCATGGCTCATGGGGTGACCAAAACCGCTGTGCCACCAAGCGCCATGAAAAGCGTAGGCATCGTGGAAGTACTGGGCATAGGGCACGTTTTCGACCTTGTAGTAGCCAGGGGTACCGGGCGCTGCACTGCTGGTCATCGTTTTTTTGCGATAGCGCGCGTAAATATAATACGTGCCAGTCACTGTCGGCGTTCTCGACTTGCCGGAACTCATCGCAAAACTATGGACGACTTCTCCAGATTCGATCGCCTTGACGATCTGAGTATCTAAGTAGACGGAAATATGTCGATCTGGCCCAGTGGTGAAACTTTGCGTGATACCTTGTTCTAGCCAGCCCCCCTTGACTGATTTCAGACCCGTTGGATCGATCTGGACATCGATCTTTGCAAAGGCTGGCCATTGGGGTTGGGGGACAAATTCGACTTGGCGTTTGGCAATCCAGTGCCATTTTCCACTGGCTGGCACACCTTCGATGGTTGGTGGCTTGAGGGTTTCAAGTACTGCCTCACGATTTTGAAGCCGTTCACTGAAGGTAAGCACCACAGGCAGAGCGACACCGACCTTTTCTAAACCTTGGACATTTGCTGTCGCCCGCAACGCCTGTGGGGTTTGGACTTGTAAAGTAAAGCTCGGTAGCGGCACGCCGTTAGCAGTTGTCCACATGATCTGAACGGGATGCGTCGCGCCTTGGCGATATTTCTGGCTTTGGAGAATGACTTGCCGCCCATCCACTTTTGGCGCTAAAGCAAGACTGCTTTTAACTTGAACAGAACTGACAGGGCGATCAAATTGCAGATGCAGGGCACCGTCAGGCTGTAATTGATAGGGAGCGCGGTTCAAGAGCTTGGGAATATAGGCCGTTGTAAACTCGAAAGTTCGGGAGACACCCTCCTGGGCAAAGGGACGATTGGCTCGCGCACTGAGCGTGTAATGGGTTCCGTAGGCTAAGGGTTGCTTCGTAACAAAATGATCCGCTTCGAGTAGACCAGGCACAATACGACCACGATCATCTTTAACTTCGACGGACTCTAGCTGACTCAAAAAGCCGGAGGACTGGACAGACATCGCTTTGTGGGGATCGCCGAGGGTGGTGCCGCTGATCTCAACATTGAGAGGTACAGCCAGCCAATACCCAACAATGCCAAGGCCGGCACCGCAGAAAGCGACGAGCAGCCAGCTCCAGGGGAATTCTCGATTGACAGATTGGGTTGACATAGATTCAGATCTTGGGGGATAGGTTGCGATAACTGGCTAGGGAAATGGCGAGGTCGATGGCAGCTACCATACTTGCCGAACGGGCGATGCCGCGACCAGCGATATCAAACGCAGTACCGTGGTCAGGGGAAGTGCGCACAATCGGCAGTCCAATAGTAGTATTGACTGCCTGATCAAAGGCAAGCATTTTCACCGGAATTAAGCCTTGATCGTGATAGAGCGCCAAATACGCGTCGCAGGCGATTGGGCTTTCTGGGTCTTGCCATGCACGGGCGGCAGGTAGCCACATGGTGTCCGGTGCCAAGGGACCTGAAACTTGCTGTTCTACAAGTAATGCCGTCAACCAATCACTTTCCTCTGTACCAATTTGGCCTTCTTCGCCGCTGTGGGGGTTCAAGCCTGCAACGGCAATCCGTGGGGTGCGAATCCCAAAATCGGCGCTGAGTGAATGGCGCAGAAGTGCCAGCCGATCCACGATCCGTTCAGCATTCACTACCTTTGGCACTTGCGAAAGGGGAATATGTGTAGTGGCCAAAAGCACCCGCAGGACAAAATTTGTCTGGGGTGAGTGGGCGACAAAGAGCATACCTGAGCGCTTCGCCCCACTCAGTTCTGTGAGGACTTCGGTTTGGCCGGGATAGAAATGACCGGCTTTATGCCAAGCATTTTTGGCGATCGGTGCTGTGATAATTGCCTGACACTCGCCGCTCAACGTAGCAGCAATGGCTGCTTGCAAATAGGCAAAACTGAGTGCCCCACTTTCTGCCGTTGCAACTCCTTGAAGGATTTTACCACCAGAGATGTCTCGAATGTCCAACGCTGCGGGATCTGCGAGATCTTGAACACCCAATCTCCGCAAAGAAATCCAGGTTTCTTCCAAAATTTCCCGTGTTCCAAAAATGACAGGCTGGTATGGTCTAGGCTGGGCAAGGGCTTTAAGCACGACTTCTGGGCCGATCCCGGCTGGGTCTCCGAGGGTGATGGCAAGTTTTGGATTCATTTTAACAATTACATCTCTTACTAAGGGTACGCTGTTCCCAAGGGTTAAAGCTTTACGCTATTCTCATTAGAACTTCAGAGAGGAACGGTCTATGAAAGTTGGTGTCATCGGTACGGGATATGTTGGTCTTGTTACAGGTGCCTGTCTGGCCTATGTTGGCCACGAGGTGCTGTGTATGGATAACGACGCTGGCAAGGTAGAACGTTTACGCCAGATCATCATGCCGATCTACGAACCTGGCCTCGAAGAAATTGTCCGTTCCACGGTTGATAGTGGCGCTCTACAGTTCTCCACCAACATGGCAGATGTTGTCGGTCAGAGCGATGTCATTTTTATCACGGTGGGTACACCCTCAAGACCGGATGGCTCCCCAGATCTCTCGGCAGTGCGAGCCGTAGCCCGTGGTATCGGCCAGCATCTCGACAGCCGCTATCGCGTAATTGTCAATAAGTCAACCGTCCCCGTCGGTTCGGGCAATTGGGTGCGGATGCTCGTCGAGGACGGCGCACAGCTTGCCCCAGTTACGAGTGGCGATGGCGGCGGTGTTGCCCTCGCTCCACCGAAAACGGACTTCGATATCGTCAGCAATCCAGAGTTTTTACGGGAAGGCAGTGCCGTTTGGGATACTTTTAACCCCGATCGGATCGTTGTTGGTGCCGATAGCGAGAGGGCTCTATCGACTATGGGTCAGCTCTACGCCCATTGGACAGCACCCACCGAACCCAACAAAGCGCCTGTGCCGATGGTGGTTACCGATCTTTCCTCAGCTGAGATGATCAAGTACGCAGCGAATGCATTTTTGGCCACCAAAATTAGCTTCATCAACGAAATCTCAAACATCTGCGAACGGGTCGGAGCAGATGTCACCCGCGTTGCGCAAGCGATCGGTCTTGACAAGCGCATTGGCAGCCAATTTCTCAACGCTGGTGCAGGTTGGGGTGGTTCCTGCTTTCCGAAAGACGTCTCTGCCTTGGTCAACACGGGATTGGAGTACGGCTACGAATGTTCGCTCTTGAAAGCCACTCTTTCTGTCAACGACAACCAACGCAAACGGATCATCGAGAAGCTTCAGCGGGAACTGCGTATTCTCAAAGGTCGCACCATCGCTATCTGGGGACTGGCTTTTAAGCCCGATACCGACGACATCCGCAGTGCTCCAGCACTTGAAGTGGCCATTCAGCTACTCAATCTCGGTTGCCGGGTCGTTGCCCACGACCCAATTGTGACCGCCCAGCAGATCAAGGGTCAGGTTCCCGACTTGCAAGTGTCAGAAGATCCTTTGGCCTTGCTGGACAATGCCGATGCCCTCGTGCTGATGACTGAGTGGCCCCAGTACAAAGATATTGATCTTAGTGAAGTCTGTCGCCGCCTGCGTCAACCGATCTTGATCGATGGTCGAAACTGTCTCAGCCCTGAAATAGCGCGCACAGCCGGACTAACCTACGTCGGGGTTGGTCGCTAACTTGCAGGCACTTCTACGGCGCGCACTGCCCGTAGAAGTGCCCCTTTAAGATCTTCAAGGCGCGTTGGTTTTTGCAAGTAATCGTTGATGCCTGCGGCAAAGCAGGCACTACGGTCGCTGTTCATCGCATGGGCAGTCATGGCGATCATCCATGGCTGCTTTTTGTGGCCAGTTTTTTGTCGAAGCCGTCGGGCAACTTCAAGGCCATCAATTTCTGGCATCTGAATATCCAACAAGATCACGTCGTAGGCTTGCTTGTCGTAGGCGGCAAGCACCTCGCGACCATTGTGGGCGACATCGACAGGATAACCGAGCTTCTCAAGGAAGCACAGGGCTACCTTGAGATTGATCGCATTATCTTCTGCAAGTAGCAAGGAGATGCTAGAGGCTTCCATACTAGGGTGCTGTGGGGACGAGTTCAGGGTTTGCAGAGCGGCGGCGTTTTCCAGCACTTGGGCTGGTCAGAGCAGTGGCTGTTTCTGCTTGGATGGTTCCAGCCCCGGCACTCAGGTCAGGTGTCTGTAAGAGCACCTGAATCAGTGGATGGCTTTGCAGAACTTCGCGGATGATCTGTTTGACCGTGCGCTCCAAGGTGGAACGAATGCCCATCCAGTCATAGGATACACGCCCATCCGTCTCTTTGTGGGCCTGTTCAGGAAAGCCTGAGCGCGCCACTTGTTCGACAGCACTGCGCAGCATATCTTCGAGGTTGCGATTATCCGCATTGCGAGCCACGGCTTTGACGACGACCTGTGGACGCGCCAAGAGACTAGAATCGGCTCCTAGAGCAATCGCCACGGTCACAAACCCATCTTCGGCAAGACGTTGGCGCTCTTTGAGAACACTATCGTTGACCATGCTCGAACGGGAAGCATCGACGAGATCCACACCAGCTGGAATTTGATCGACGATCGCCATGGAATCAGGAGTCAGTTCGACGACATCCCCGTTTTTGGTGATCACGATATTTTCTTTTGGAACGCCCATCGCCTGGGCGGTACGGGAATGGCACACCAACATCCGGTACTCGCCGTGGCAGGGGAAGAAGAACTTCGGTTTGGTGAGGGCAAGCATCAACTTGTGATCCTCGGTCGCACCGTGACCGGAGACGTGGATGTTTTTGTCGCGTCCATAGATCACATTGGCACCTTGGGACATGAGCAGATCGACGACCCGAACCACAGAAATCGTGTTGCCAGGAATCGGGTTCGCTGAGAACATGACGGTATCGCCCTGTTTGATCTTGATCTGGCGGTGGTCGCCGTTGGCAATTCTGGTCAGAGCCGACATTGGTTCACCCTGGGATCCGGTGGTCAAGATCATCACCCGCTCTGGGGGCATGGAGTTGACAACATGGAGCGGCTGAAGCAATGAGTCTGGGAAATCAGCGATGAAGCCGAGGGTTTTGGCCTTGGCGATCATGTTCAGCATGGAACGGCCAGCGATGGTCACTGAGCGGCCTGTCTTCTGGGCGATCTCCAGCAACATGTTGATGCGGTGCACCGAGGAAGCAAACGTGGTGACGATCACCCGTCCTTGTGCTTCTTTGACAAAGCGCTCAAGGCTTGGGTAGATGGAACGCTCGGAGGGCGTAAATCCTGGTACTTCAGCGTTGGTCGAATCGCTGAGGAGACAAAGAACCCCTTTCTCGCCATGCTCCGCAAGGCGTTGGTAGTCGAATTTGCGGCCATCGACGGGGGTATGGTCGAACTTGAAATCCCCTGTATGGATGACCAAACCGGCTGGGGTGTTGATCGCCAAGGTGTAGGAGTCGGCCATGGAGTGGGTGTTTTGGATGTACTCCACCAAGAAGTATTTGCCGAGGCGCACCATGCCCCGTGGACCGACGGTGACGATCTTGGTGCGGTCAAGCAGTTCCGCTTCTTGCAGTTTGTGTTCGAGCAAGGACATGGCTAGACGTGGCCCATAGATGACTGGGATACGCAGGCGTTGCAGGTGATAGGGAATGCCACCGATATGATCTTCGTGGCCGTGGGTAACAACCATGCCGACAATTTTTTCTTGGTTCGCAATCAGCCAATCGATATTTGGAAGCACAAGGTTGACACCAGGCATTCCTTCATCTGGAAAGGAGAGGCCGCCGTCGATCAAAATAATTTCTTCACCGACCTGAAAAATCCAGGTATTTTTGCCGATTTCTCCCAACCCGCCTAAGGGGGTGATGCGCAAGGGCAGAACATTTGTGTTGGTGGTGACCATGAGTTTCCTTTGGGTACAGTTTTTACAAAATTTGGAGTTCGGTTAGGAGCTGCGCCAGCCGCTGCTTCAGCTCTGCGTCCGCAGGCATTAAAGGCAAACGACAGTAGTTGACATCCCAACCGAGAAGTTCGAGACACGCTTTGACTGGAAGTGGGTTGGTAGACCAAAAAAGGCCACGGAACAATGGAAAAAGCTGAAGATGGATTTCTGCCGCTTTTTGGGGTTGACCAGCGCGATACGCCTGGATCATGGCTTGGATGGCAGGGCCAACCAGATGGGAAGCGATACTCACAACACCGACAGCACCGACGGACAACATCGGGAGCGTGAGCGAATCGTCGCCGCAGTAGATCTTGAAATCGTCACGAACAAGGGCACGGATGGCGCTGACTTGATCGAGAGATCCACTTGCTTCTTTGATGGCAACAATATTTGGGACTTCAGCGAGTTTGGCCACAGTTTCAGGGGCAAGGCTGACACCTGTGCGGCCAGGCACGTTGTAGAGCATGATCGGCATCTCTGATGCCTCAGCAATTGCTCGAAAATGGGCGTAGAGTCCTTCCTGCGGGGGTTTGTTGTAGTAAGGACAGACTTGTAGGGATCCGTCTAGACCTAAAGCAGCTGCTTTTTGGGTGGCAGTAATTGCTTCTTGGGTCGAGTTTGAACCCGTGCCTGCCATCACTTTGGCTCGGCCTGTGACGGTCTGGCGGACAACGCGGAAGAGTTCAAACTCTTCTTCCCAACTCAGGGTTGGCGACTCACCCGTTGTGCCACAGACAACCAGCGTGTCGGTGCCAGAGTTCACGAGATGATCCGCCAGTTTTTCGGTGAGCGCGTAATTCACTTTGCCTTCTTGATCGAAGGGAGTAATCATGGCAGTCAAGACATTGCCGAAGCTCAATCGAACCTCCCACACAGACATTCCGCAATCTGAACAGCATTGAGAGCTGCCCCTTTGCGAATTTGATCCCCACAGAGCCAGAGTTCAAGGGCGTTGGGGCAAGAAAGATCCTGGCGGATCCGCCCGACCAACACATCGTCTTGATCGCTCGCTTCGTTGGGCATCGGGAAGTAGTTGCGACTCCAGTCTTCGACGAGGCGGACTCCAGGCGCTTTGGCGAGCAGTGCTCGTGCTTCATCCACTGGGAACGGTGCGTCAAATTCAATATTTAACGATTCGCTGTGGGCACGGAGCACACTCACCCGAACACAGGTCGCTGTAATCGGTAGATGATCCGCGTGAAACATTTTGCGGGTTTCCAGGATCATCTTTTTTTCCTCTTCACAGTAGAAATCTTCGCCAATGGAAGAGTTGTGGGGAAAGAGGTTAAAAGCAATCGGGTGTGGGAAGACTTCCGGCTTCGCAGTCCGCCCATCCAAGACATCCTGGGTCTGCTGTTGGAGTTCGATCATTCCCGCTGCCCCTGCTCCGGAGGCTGCCTGATAGGTCGAAATCACCAAACGCTTCACCGCACGAACCTTGTGGAGAGGCCAGACAGCCAACACCATCAAGATCGTCGAGCAGTTGGGGTTAGCAACAATTCCAAGATGATGCTCTAGGTCTTCAGGATTGACCTCTGGCACAACCAGAGGAACGGTTGGATCCATGCGGAAGGCGCTGGAGTTGTCAATAAACACACTTCCTTGAGACTGCAAAAACGGTGCCCATTCACGGGCAATGGCAGCATCGGTGGCACCGAGGGCAATATCGACCCCACGCAAATTCTCGGCGTTGAGCACTTCAACAGGCAGGGTATCGTCGCCAAAGGCAATCCAACGTCCGGCGGAGCGTTCCGAAGCGAGCAGCCTTAGCTTGCTAATCGGAAATTTGCGCTCATGTAAAAGTCGTACCATTTCCGTGCCGACTGCTCCCGTTGCACCGAGAACAGCGACACAATATTCACGAGTCAATGGACCTCCTTGGTCATACAGTTTTGCTGAAGAGACTGCTCTTACTTAAAAGCATGTGTAGCTGTAGAAGATTTTAGTTTTATTTCTGTTGCTCCTATTGTAAGCGAGGAGATGGCGTGTCGCAATCGTCGGTCATAGAATTTTCCGTATGCAGAGCCTCTTCCAAGGAAATATTCAGGGCGAGGCTTGAACCTTCATCGCGCAAACTCTGCAGAAGTAAGGGAATAATTGCAGTTTCTGAATTGTTGAGCAGTTCACTGCGCACTTTAGCCGTCTCCGCGTTCGGGGAATTAGGGTCAAGCACGATCGCGTTGGGGTGCTCTTTGCGAGCGATCTGGATGCCCTCAATACTATCTGGGGCGAAAAGCAGGTGGTAAGGCCGCTCACTTAAATAGGTAGCAACCCGCTGTTGTACCTGAAGATCCGCTTCAATAAACAACACCTTGACATTCTGGTCAGCCCCCAAAGCCTGCAGTGTGCGGGGAGAAACCGTTGGCAGTCGAACGGTGAATGTACTGCCTTGCCCAAGCACACTCTCAAGGGAAATCTGTCCCCCCAAAAGATTGGTGAGCCGCTTGCAGATCGCTAACCCCAGACCCGTTCCCCCGGCTTGCCGAGTTGCAGCACCTTCTAAGCGGCGAAATTCATCGAAGACTTGTGACTGCTGATCCAAAGGAATGCCTGGGCCAGTATCTCTGACTCGAAATTCACAGGTTTGGAGGGTCGTGAGGCTGACCCACACTGCGACTTCTCCACTTGCGGTGTACTTAAAAGCATTGCTGAGTAAATTCGTCAAAATGGTGCGCAAGTGCTGGGGATCTGTTTCGATACTTTGGAGGGCTGGATCGACTTGGACGCGAACTTTTAAGCTCTTTTGAGCGGCCAAACTATCGAGTGAATCGAGTACTTCATAAATAAAATGCTTTATGTTCACTGTTGCATACTGCAAATCTGCTTTTCCAGCTTTGATCTTAGCCAAATCCAAAATATCGTTGACGAGGCGCAGTTGGATTTTGCCATTTTGGTAGATGCGTTCTAGTTGAAAAAGCACTTGCGGCAATCCCTGAATGCTTTGATTGCGCAGGAGCAGTTGACTAAAACCGATGATTGCGTTGAGAGGTGTTCGCAACTCGTGACTCATGGAAGCTAAGAAACGGTTCTTTTGACGATCGGCTTCTAAAAGATCCTGGTTTTGCAATTCGATCTGGCGACGTTGACGCTCTAATTCTTTGTTCGTTGCTTCTAAGCGAAAACGGGCATCGGCGATCATCTGCACACTGGAACTATTGAGCAAAGCAACGGCAATTTGGCTACTGATACTCTCCAATAAGTAGCGCGCTTGGGGGCGAAGGTTGATGCTACCACCGACGAACAAGACAGCAACTAGCTCTAAATTACTGATCAAAGGCCATACTGAGAGGGTTTGGGGTTTGATCTCTCCGGTGGCAGTTTTTAACGCAATCCCTTCGGTATCTGGTGCGCTGAGGGTAATTGGGGTGCAGGTGTAGATGGCCGCACTCAGTAAACTCTCTAAAGATTCGATTGAATTCAGATTGCGGCTGCACTGGAGAAACGGGCGATCCTGCTGCATCAAGAAGAGCGCCCCCAATTCCATCTCGGTCAGCTCACAGATCTTTTCTAAGAGCCGCTCACACAGCGGGGCAATTTCAACTTCTTCTACCAAGATCGCATCGAGTGCTCGCAGTTCATTCAAAATGTCCCGCTCCAATAACTGTGCGGTTTGTGTGCCTAGTTGCTCTGCCATAGCGTTAAATGTCCCGGCAAAAAGAGCCAGTTCATTGTTGCGAGCAACCAGCATTTCTGGGACGCGAGCACTGATGTCCCCGGCACTGAGGGAGCGGGCTGTTTCTTCGAGAGCACCGAGGGAATCTTTGAGATCTCGAACGAGGTCGAGGGCAATCAGAGCACCAAAAATCCCAGATGTAAGCACAATACCGAAACTCAAGCTGTCGATTGCAAGTTGGCGGCTAAGATTGAGGGCTTCTAATTTGCGCACGAGTCGGCTATGGCGCTTTTCGAGTTTGCTGATATCGTCGCGAAAGCGCTGAAAAAGATTTTTGCCAACCCGACTACGCACTTGATCCACTGCTTTCGGATAGTCCTTTCGCCAAATCGGTTCCATCTCGGCGGTTTGAACGTGGGTGTACCATGCTTTTGCGCTATCTTCGACGGCATTGAGTTCTGGGATCAAATCTTCATTTGTCTCAGCCGCAAGGGTAAGCAAAAGTTGCCTCGCCTGCGTCTCTGCAACGTAAAACTTTTCTCTTCCTTTGTAGTAGGTTTTTAGAAAAGCTTCGTCGTGGGTGATGATAAAACCACGCTCACCCGCCTCTTGGTCGATCATGCCAGCGAGCATATCGCTGATATTTGCATTTAACTGCTGGCTCTGGCGATAGGACTGACGCAGGGCTTCGACTTGATTGCTGACCAACCACTGCCCAAAGGCAGAAGCGCACGTCATAATAGTCAGCGTCGCGCCCAGTCCATAAATGAGGCGCTGGGCAATGGATCTTCCTCGCTTCTTGACATCTGCTGTCATGGGAAACCGCTTCGGCTGGCTTAGGTTAATTGTATAGTACAAATTTCGTCGTCTCTCTTTTGGCAAAGGAGCGTGATTCAGTGAAAAAGAAACCGAGGGGTTTCGACAAGTTGCTCAATGAGAAAGTGGCTTCTCGGCATTCAGAAGACCTAAAAGCTATCTACGATCTTGCTGTGCGCCTCTACGAAGCTGGTCGTTTTTCTGAGGCCGTGCCGCTCCTGAGGCGCGTTTTGAAGGATGAGCCAAACCAATTTGTGGCACTGTTTGCCCTTGGTATTTCCCTACGCAGACTGAAGCAGCTCGATGAAGGGGCAACAGCATTAAATCGTGCAATTGCCCTCAAGCCAGACTTTTTTGAGGCGCACTATAATTTGGGGCTATTACTGAACGAGCAAGGTCTCGCCGATGAAGCGGCTCATGCTTTTCGTCGTGCCATCGATTTGCGCCCCGATGTGAGTTCAGCACACTCAAATCTGCTGATGGCTTTGCAATACTCTTCGGGGCTGACAACAGAACGCTGGCGGGAGGCTCTGATCGCCTTTGCCCAATGCTTCCCCCCAACGCCTCCCACAACATACGCGAATGCGCCCGATCCTGAGCGGGTTTTGCGGATTGGTTATGTCAGCCCCGATTTCTATCAACATTCCTGTGCTTGGTTTATCGAGCCACTTCTGAAAGCTCACGACCGTAAGCAGATCGAAGTTTTTTGTTATTCCCAGGTAGCTTCTCCTGATGTAGTGACGGCGCGACTACGCGCACTATCGGATGGCTGGCGGGAGATTGTTCACCATGAAGATGAAAAGGTCGCAACCCTTATCAGCGAGGATCATATTGATATTCTTGTCGATTGTGCCGGCCATTCTGCTTGCAACCGCCTTGGCGTGTTTGCCCGCAAACCCGCTCCTGTCCAGGTGAGTTGGCTCGGTTATCCAGCGAGTACGGGCCTGAGTGCAGTCGATTACCGACTTTCTGATCCGTGGTTGACACCGCCTGACACCTCAGAATATTTTTCTGAAACGATCTGGAATCTGGAACAATCCGCCCACTGCTATGGGCCACCGCTTGACGCTCCTGCTGTTGCCCCAGCTCCAGTGCTAAAGCGTGGGCAGATTACCTTCGGCTCGTTCAACAACCTGACGAAGGTGGGCAGAGAAACCGTCGCTCTCTGGGCAGCAGTGCTGCAAGCAATTCCTGAAAGCCGACTGCTGCTCAAGGCGCATCAGGCCAGTGATCTCAGTGTGCAAGGCAACTTGACCACTGCCTTTGGCGCTTATGGCGTGCTTCCCCAACGTATTGCCTTCATCGGGAAAGCACCGACTGTCAAAACCCATCTTGCCTACTACGCCCAGATCGACATCGCTCTTGATACTTTTCCCTACAATGGGGCGACCACAACCCTCGAATCCCTGTGGATGGGGGTGCCAGTTGTTTCGTTGATTGGCGAGCGTGCCGCATCGCGCTATGGTCTTGCCTTTTTGAGCGCGGTTGGCCTGAGAGAACTTGCAGCAACGGATCTCGATCAGTTCGTAGCGACAGCCGTTGCACTTGCTGGTGATCTCGAACGCTTAGTTGGTCTGCGCAACACTCTGCGGGGAACCCTGGGCAGTTCAACGTTGTGCGACGCAGCTAGTTTTGCCCAGACCGTGGAGAACGCTTACCGACAGATGTGGCGGCACTGGTGTGCAAATTCGGGTTGATCTTTCGGTGGTTGGCTTAAGGAAGGGCGCAGCACGCTGCGCCCCTACATATCCTGATGATTGCTTCGTGTATTTCTAGAAACGATATGACTACTCCGAAGGGGTATTCTGACGGGGTTTGATTCTGCGCAATTTATGGAAATCCTCGCCCCGCTTGACGTAAAGACCTGAGCCGTTGGTTGATTCGGCAATTTCAGCATTGTTTGCAGTGACAGGCTTGCGTTTGTCGCGGATGAAGTAGCCGCGAATTGTGTTGATCACGATGTAGAGAACCGGAATGATGTAGAGGCTGAGAATCGTCGAGACGATCATGCCACCGAAGACGGCAGTACCGAGGGAGTGACGGCTGGCAGAGCCTGCGCCTTCCGCGAAGACGAGAGGTAAGATGCCTAAGATGAAGGCCAGCGAAGTCATCAGGATCGGTCGCAGTCGGGTCTGGGCAGATTCGAGGGCTGCATCGGCAATCGAGAGTCCTCGATCCCGCAACTGGTTGGCAAATTCGACGATCAAGATCGCATTTTTGCTCGCCAAGCCGATCAGCATGACCAACCCAATTTGACAGAAAACATCGTTCTCAAGACCGCGCAGAGATTGGGCAGTCAGGGCACCGAGAATGGCCAGCGGAACAGCCAAGAGGATGATCAACGGATCGACGAAACTTTCGTACTGGGCAGCAAGTACCAAGAAGACAAAGACAATCCCCAAAGTAAAGATGACGACGGCCTGGGATCCAGCTTCTTGTTCTTCGAGGGAAATGCCTGACCAGGAGTAGGTCATACCGGCTGGAAGGATTTCCTTCGCAAGTTTTTCCATGGCAGCGATCGCTTGACCAGAACTGTAGCCAGGAGCAGCGTTACCGTTGATCTCTGTGGAGCGAAAGAGGTTGTAGTGGTTGATCAACTGTGCTGTGGTGGTTGGCGTGGCTTGGATGACATTGGCGAGGGAAACCAAGCTGTTATTGCCAGTGCGGACATAGAACTGCTTGATGTTGTCGGGGTTGGTGCGGAATTGCTGATCGGCTTGGACGTAGACCCGGTAACTGCGATTTAAGAAGTCGAAGTCGTTGATATAGGCAGATCCCATGAACACCTGCAGGGTCGAAAACAAGTCGGTCATGCTGATGCCGAGAGCCTTCGCTTTTTTGCGGTCAACTTGGATCAAGAGTTGTGGATCGTTGGCGGTAAAGCTTGAGAACAAACCAGTCAACCCAGGCGTGGCATTGCCTTTGCCCATCATGGCGTAGGTGGTCTGAGCGAGGGTTCCTAGATCCCCACCAGCGAGATCCTGGATTTCAAACTGGAATCCGCCGAAGTTTCCTAAACCCTGAATCGCTGGTGGTGGGAAAGGAATGACGATCGCTTCTTTAATACCCAACAACTTGCCTCGGATCCGACCAATAATTGCACCAGCGGACTGACTTTCACTTTTGCGCTCCGAGAGAGGCTTGAGAGCAGGGAAAATCGTGGCTTTGTTGGAGGCGTTACCCGTAAAACTAAATCCACCGAGGGCGTAGGTGTCCTGGACTTCAGGAATTTCTTGCAGCAGCTTTTCCACTTGGAGCATGACTTTGTTGGTGTACTCCACTGAAACACCTGCTGGAGCCTGAATCGCCACAGCAAAGTAGCCCTGGTCTTCGATGGGTACGAAGCCGGGTGGCACCTTGGTAAAGAGCCAGTAAGTCAACCCCAAAGATGCAGCGAAGAAAATCATGACGACAAATTTGAGGCGTAGGATCAAGACGAGAGAAGCTTTGTAACCTGCTCGAATCGCATCGATCACCGCGTTGACTGCTCGAAAGAATGGCCCTTTTGGGGTTTCCGGCTGGAGCAAAATTGCACTGAGGGCTGGAGTGAGGGTGAGAGCATTAAAGGCTGAGAGCAGCACCGAAAAAGCGATGGTGAGGGCGAACTGTTTGTACAACTGCCCTGTGGTTCCAGGGAAGAAAGCGACGGGCACGAAGACTGCGATCAGTACCAAGGCTGTGGCAATAACCGCGCCCGTTACCTCGCCCATGGCTGCTGAAGCGGCTTTTTGGGAACGCATCCCTTTTTCTTGGATGAATCGGGCAATATTTTCGATGACGACGATGGCATCGTCTACGACCAATCCTGTTGCCAAAGTCAGACCAAACAGCGTGAGGGTGTTGATCGAGAAGCCGACGAGTTTGACAAAAATAAATGTTCCAACCAAGGAAACGGGGATTGTAATCGCTGGAATCAAGGTGCTGCGCCAGTCTTGTAGAAAGATGAAAATCACCGCTACGACCAGCAAGATCGCTTCACCCAGCGTGATCACCACTTCGTTGATCGAGTCACCGACGATGGTGGTCGGGTCAAAGGAGATCCGGTATTTCAGACCAGGTGGAAAACGCTGGGAGAGGCGCTGCATTTCCGTCCGGATGTTTTGATCGATTTCGAGGGCATTCGCTTTTGGTAACTGGGTAATTAGCACCGCCACAGCGTCCTTGCCGGAAAAGCGGAAAAACGTACTGTAGTCCTCTGCGCCCAATTCCACCCGACCCACATCTTTGAATTGGACAAGATTGCCGTCTGTACCCTTCTTGAGCACAATTTCACCAAATTCCTTGGGATCTTTCAGGCGACCAATCGCTCGAATACTGATCTGAAAGCTCTGACCTGCCCCAATCGGGGGTTTCCCGACGGAACCAGCTGCGACTTGGACGTTTTGTTCTTGCAGAGCCGAAACCACATCCCCAGCCGTCAATCCGCGATTGGCCAGACGGTTTGGGTCGAGCCAGAGGCGCATGGCATATTTGCGCTCACCAATAATCTGGACGTTGCCGACCCCCTTGATCCGTTGGAGGGCGTTCTTTACGTAGAGATCTGCGTAGTTGCTGATAAAAGCATTGGAGTATTCGTTGTTGTCGGTGTACATCCCGAAGACAGCGATGATCGCACTGGAACTTTTGGCAATCGTAATACCCGTTGTCTTCACTTCGTTGGGCAGGCGACCCTGAGCTGTGTTTACCCGGTTTTGTACGTCCACCGCCGCCAAATCCACATCTCGATTGAGGTCGAAAGTGGCTGTGATCGTGCTTGTACCGTCGTTACTGGATGCAGAAGTGAGATATTTCAGCCCTTCAACCCCGTTGATCTGCTGTTCAAGGGGAACCGTCACAGCTGACTCGACAACTTCGGCGCTGGCTCCTGTGTAGTTCGCGGTGACAACAACCTGGGGGGGCACGATGTTGGGGTACTGGGCAATCGGGAGGGTCGGAATCGTCACTGCTCCCGCAAGCACAAGAATGGTCGAGCAAACCGCTGCGAAGACGGGACGCTTAATAAAAAAATCAACAAACATAAAATGAGTGCCTCAAATAAATGTCGCTCACCACTTAACTTTCGGGAGCTACAGGCGCACCATCTCCCAAAATCTGGATGCCCGTAGTAATTAGCTTTTCGCCAGGTTTCAGCCCTTGGAGGACGACATAGTTGCTGCCAATAATATCCCCAAGTTTCGCAGGTCGTTGACGGGCAACGGTTTTGCCGTCCTTTGTTTCTGCAACAAAAATAAAGTCTTGACCTCCGAGGTGGGAAACCGCACTGGTCGGTACAAATACACCTGGCTGTCGCTTCCAGATCACCCGCGCCCGCACAAGCTGATCGGCGCGTAGCTGACCCCTGGCATTTTCATAAACGGCTTTAATCAGGACTGACTGGGTGGTATCCGTTGCCGCAGGGGCAATGAAAAACACAGAACTTGTGCCAAGCAGTTTGCCTTCGCTGTCGAGCAACTGCACAGGGGTTCCATTGCGCAACTCAGGTGCCCGTTCGATCGGCACAGAGACATAGACCTCGATGGGACGATTTTGCGTCACAGAAGCAAGCTTCGTCTCAGTGCTGACAAAATCCCCCACTTTAACTGGAATATCACCCACTTGACCTGTAAATGGGGCTGCAATCGAGAAGTACTGCAACTGTACCTGCTGCTCATTCACTCCTGCTTGGGACTGAGATAAGGTTGCCTGAGCCTCTGCAATCGCTGCTTTTTGTACTTGGATCTGGGCGTTGCTGGACTCTAAGGTGGCTTGAGCGGTATCGAAAGCGATCTTGTAATTGTCCAGATCTTGCTGGCCAATGGCGCCATCTTTACGTAGATCTGCAAATCTCTGAAAGCGCTGCTTGTTGTAGGCCAAAGTAGCAAGATTCGCGGAGCGTTGGGCTTGATAGGTCTTAAGAAGTGCTCGGGCGCTTTCGAGGCGTGCTTGGCTGGAAAGGGCAGAAGATTGGGAACTGCGCACCGTGGCTTGCTGCTTCGAGGGGTCAATTTGCATCAAGGGTGTTCCCTCTGAAACAGTAGCGCCTGAGGGAACAAAGATTTTACTGATTTGCCCTGCGACCTGGGGTTGCAGGGTGACGGAACGCCGCGATTTCAAGGTGCCAATGTATTCGGAAGCCTGTTCCACTTGGCTCGTCTGGGCTGTAATCACTTTGACAGGAATGGCTGGGGGAGCACCTGCACTTGCAGAGGGTTCCGAGCCAGAACCACAACTGCTCAGGAGTCCCATCGCTAGGCAGAAATAGAGAAATTTGGCGCCTGTATGCTTTGCACAGACCATTGCGAATCCTCCAGTATGCATAAAGTATACTTAGCTATTAGAGAGCCAATATTAAACTAGTAAACTAATACCACGTGGTTCTAGATTCGTGAAGTAGGCACTTTTTGGTAACCTTTGCAGGGCATTCGTAAACATCTCTTTTTTTAGCACATTTACCTTAAACTACTAAACTAACAACGTAGAAAAATGTCTGAAAATTCAGGCACCGAGCAGTAAGCAAGGAGCGCAGATTGGGTCGTGTAATGCCAATTTGTCCAGCGGAGATCACCCTGGACTTCATTTCCGGTCGCTGGAAAATCATTATTCTGTTTTATCTTTCTCAGAAGACGATGCGATTTTCGGAGCTTATCATCGTCCTGAAAGGCATTTCTCGCCGCGTGCTCACCCAACAACTTAGGCAACTCGAACAAGATGGCCTGATTCATCGAGAAGTGTTCGCCCAAGTTCCTCCGAAAGTAGAATATTCGATGACGGAAGTCGGTCATACTCTGCTTCCTGTTGTTGAGGCAATGTGCCATTGGGGGGAGGCTTACGGCAAAAAAATTCTTGCAGAACGCAGTCTCGCCAGCACAGACGCGGATGAGATTGAGGATGTTTAACGACGTTTGCCCTCAAGGCAACTTGGGCTAAGGCACCGCAGTGATGCTCATCAATGGAAACCAGGGATTACGTCGTATACTCGGCATTAATTTTCACGTAGTCGTAACTCAGATCGCAGCCCCAGGCTAGACCGATGCCTGGGCCTATTCCAACGGAAATTTGCACAATCACTGTCTTTTCTGACTTCAAATAGGCGGCGGCGGCAGGTCGGTCGTAAATCAGCGGTTGCCCTCCTTTCATTAGGGCAAATGCACCGAGGTCAATTTGGAGCAGTTCTGGATCGAAAGTGACACCTGCACGACCCGCCGCCGCCGCAAGACGACCCCAGTTTGGATCGTTGCCAAACATGGCTGATTTGACCAGGGAGGAGCCAACAACGGTCTTAGCGATCTGTCTGGCACCAGCATCTTCGGTGGCTCCGCTGACTTGCACTTCGATCAACTTGGTTGCCCCTTCCCCGTCTCGCACCACAGCTTTTGCCAAGTCAACACAGACAGCAACGAGCATTTCCTCAAGCAAGAGTGCTTCTGGACTTGCGGGATCGGCGATCGTCTTGTTTCCAGCTTGGCCATTGGCGAGGGCGATCAGCAGATCGTTGGTGCTGGTATCGCCGTCCACGGTGATCTGGTTAAAAGAACAATCCACAGCTTTGGCCACCAAAGCGCGCCAGAGATTCACTTCCACATCGCAGTCGCTAGTGACGAAAGCGAGCATTGTCGCCATATTTGGATGAATCATCCCAGAACCCTTGGCCATCCCACCGAGACGAAAGGTCTTCCCGTCGATTTCAGCTTGGACGGCACACTGTTTCAACGTTAAATCCGTGGTCAAAATCGCTTGGGCGGCATCGGTATAGCCCTCGCGGGAAGCCTTCGCAGCCAAACTTGGGGCGGCATCGCGGATCTTTTCAATCGGGAGCGGCACCCCGATCACTCCCGTCGAAGCCACTAAAATCTCTTCGGGGGCAACGCCTAGGGCTTTGGCAAAACTTTCCACGGTTTCTTGAACCGCTTCTACTCCTTTTTGCCCCGTTGCGGCGTTGGCGTTACCAGAGTTCACCACCATCGCCCGAACTGCTGCCCGTTCTTGAAGCAAGTTGCGGTCGTAGACCACCGAAGCCGCCTGCACCAAATTCTTCGTAAAAGAACCAGCCGCCACTGCGGGCACATCGGAAACCACCAAAGCAAGATCGAGCTTCCCTGATACTTTGATCCCGCTCACCATACCCGCAGCGCGAAAACCGACCGCTGCTGTCACGCCCCCATCCACCCAGGAATACTTCATCCGCCTTCTCTATACAGCTTCCAAATTATCGTATGCAACAGTCATTCGTTGGTGCATGTACCAAGGCTGGTTCACCGCATTTCTGACTATTTGCCTCGCGATTAAAAAGATCTGCCAAAATCCAGTAGATCTAGATCTTGGCAGTCTACATGCTTCAAGACTCACTTTTTGATCTGGTCATATTTCTGCTTGTACTTCTCGTAGAGACGAATCTGACGATTGCCAAGATCGATGGGGCGGCCTTGAATAAAAGCCATCTCCACGTTGGACGTGATCTCCAAAGGATCGCCTGTGGTCACGATCAATGTTGCATCTTTGCCCACTTCGAGAGAACCAAGCCGATCTCCAACCCCCAAAATTTGGGCGGGATAGAGGGTGACAGATTTCAAAGCTTCTTCTTTGGGTAGGCCGAAAGCAGCAGCCATAGCTGCTTGATAGGGAAGATTACGCTGTAAGTGCGTATCATTCTCACCCACTGAAATCGCAAAACGTACACCCGCTGCCGCAAGTAATCCAGGGTTAGCGTAGGGTTCATCGTAGCTATCAGAACGCCGCAAAGGTAGGCGCATCACGGGGCTGACGATCACGGGAATGTCCCTTGCTTTCAGCAACTTGGCCACACGCCAAGCATCGACTCCACCGACGAGCACCATGGATAATTTTTCACTGGCTGTCCAGTCCAGAGCCGATTTGATCTGCTTCACTTCGTCGGCATGGATGAAAACGGGCACTTTGCCTTCCAGTACCGGAAGCATCGCTTCGAGGCGCAAGTCTGCTCCTTGACTGGAATTCTCGACTTGGCGAGCTTTTTGATAGGCACGGGCGACTGCGAAGGTTTCTTTTAATTGGCGCAGAGACTTTTCGGTCGCCTCAACTTGATCTTCGGGGCTGGTGGGAAAGCGCGGATCGCGGTTGATCACCAAGTCGGGCCAGTAGATATGCATTCCGACAGGGGCTTTAAGCGTCATGTCTTCCCATGTCCAGCCGTCGAGTTTAATCACTGCTCCGGTACCAGCAACCAAGCCATTGTCAGCTATCTGGGGAATCGTTAGAGCCGTGAGAATCCCATTGGTGCGGGTAACGGGAAGCAATTCACTGTCGGGGTTTACAGAAACTTCGGCGCGAATATTCGGATTGATGCTGCCTGTTTCAGTGGTATCGACGCTGCCGCGCACCGAAGAAATTTCGATAAGACCGAGAGAAGAGTTGCTTGAGATCAGACCTGGATAGATCTGCTTGCCGCTGACATCGATGGATTTGGTGTTGGCTGGCAGAGTCAAATTTTTGCCGATCGCCTTGATCTTGCCCTGCTCCAATAAAATTTCCCCCGACTCAATGACAGCGCCGCTGACTGGATGAATCGTTCCCCCTTTGAGGAGGATGGGCTGAGATTGGGGGGGGGCAGGAATTTCTTCGGAGGCTCTACTCGTCGCCGTGGCCAGAGTAAGCATGAGAGCTACCGCCATTGTGGTAGAGCGAATGATATTCCTGTACATACACAAAACTCCTCGGATCGACGGGTTTACTGGGGGATTTTTCGGCTGGTTTGCCACCCAAAGCTTTTTGGCGCTCAGGCAAAGCTTTTTGGATGAGGGCTTCGCGTTCGGTATTGGCCTGAACGCGCAGTTGTTGATCACGTTGGCGATCGAAGTAGGCACGCCCATCGATCCAGGTCTGTTCAGGACGGCTGTAGGTGGAGAGAGGTGAACCATTCCAGATCACAAAGTCCGCATCTTTGCCAACTTCGAGGGAACCGACGTACTTGTCGATGCCTAACTGTTTGGCCGGGTTGAGGGTGACGAGTTTAAGCGCTTCTGATTCGCTCATGCCACCGTACTTGACCGCTTTGGCGGCTTCGGTGTTTAAGCGGCGAGCCAGTTCGTCGCTATCGCTGTTGAAGGATGTGTTCACTCCTGTGGCGCTCATCAGCGCACCGTTATAGGGAATCGCATCGACAACTTCGTATTTGTAGCCCCACCAATCACTAAAGGAAGAACCGCCCGATCCCGCTTTAGCAATGGCATTGGCGACTTTGTAACCTTCCAAGATGTGTTGAAAAGTGGCGACTCGAAAACCCTGGGCTTGGGCAACGCGAAGCAACATCAGCACTTCATCTTGACGGTAGGAATGGGCGTGGACGAGGCGTTTGCTCTGGAGGATCTCAGCCATCGCTTCGAGTTGGAGATCCCGGCGGGGGGGCATAGCGATTTGGCCTTTACGATATTTTTCCCAATTGCTCTCGTAGTCCCGTGCAGCGACAAAGGCATCTTTGATCAACTGCTCCACACCCATTCGGGATTTGGGATAGCGCTTGGCACTACTATCCGCCCAGTTGCTCTGTTTGGGATTTTCGCCGAGGGCGAACTTAATGCCCTGGGGTGCTTCGCTAAATTTAAGCCCTTCGGGATCTTCGCCCCAGCGCAGTTTGATCACCTGGTTTTGGCCACCGATGGCGTTGGCTGACCCGTGGAGCAGGTTAGCAATGGTTAGACCGCCGCCGAGTTCGCGGTAGATACCAATGTCGGTGGCATCGACTACATCGCCGACGCGCACTTCGGCAGTGACGGCGTGGGTGGCTTCATTTACACCATTGCTGATGGCGGTGTGGGAATGGCAATCGATCAGACCCGGTGTTACTTGCTTGCCACTCCCATCGATGACCACAGCTCCAGATGGAACACTGAGATTTACGCCTACCCCAGCGATTTTTCCTTGGTGAACCAGCAAGTCGGCTTTTTGGAGAATGCCTTGGGCACTGCTAGTCCAGATCGTCGCATTTTTGACCAAGAGCCACTCCGGTTGTATCGGCGACTTAGCCATCCCAAAGGCACCAGCCGGATAGGTTTCCACCTCACTGAGGGGCGTTTCTGAAGGCACGGTTTCTGGGCTGGCTGCAAAAGGAGCAGTGCGGGTGCCAGTCCAATCGAGGATTTGCCCATCGGGGAGTTGGGCACTGCCACTCAGGATTTCGTTGGTTTTGTGGCCACTGAGGCGGACAATGCCCGTAGTTTGGCCGAAAGCTTTGGCGGGCACGAGAAGTACGATGTCGTCGTTATTGATTGCAGCTGTGGCATCGACACTGGCGAGGGTCGCTTTTGGCTTCTCCGCGTCACCTGTGATACTCAAAATATCTGGGCCTTTGCTGCTGGTCCAACGAAGTGTCCAAGTGCCCCGCAGATCTGCGTCGTCGGTCTTGCCTGTGGGATATTCCTGGCCATCCACCCAGATATCGACAATTTTTGCCTTCGTGGTAAATAGATCGCCATCGGCAACAACAATATTTGCCACTTTTCCTGACTCTAAGGTGCCGTAGCGCCCAGAAACGCCAAACAGCTTGGCAGGCGCGATCGTCAAGGCTTCAAGGGCATCGCTGGGACTGAGACCCCGTTTAATCGCTTGGCGAAGTCTAGGCCAAAATGTATCTTCCGGTTTAGCCAATTTGTCGGTCGTCAGAGCAAACGGAATATTGGCCTTGGCAAGGCGAGCCAAGTTACTGGGAGCAAAGTTCCAGTGCTGGAGAGCCTCTAAATCGATGTCGAGGGCTTTTTCGGGGGTTTCAACTTCGGGTACTCCAGGGAAATCGAGGGGCACGATGATCGTCGAACGACTCGCTTTTAATTGATCTAGTACCCGATACTCGTAGCCATTGCCCCGCAACCAACTGGTCAACTTGAACTCTTTGGCGATGCGCAGGGCACGCAGAAGATCTAACTCATCCCCCGCCTCAAAGACTACCGGTTCCTTCCCTTCAACGACGGGTTCGAGTGCTTTGAGGGCATCGTTGGTCTCAGGCCGCGTCATTTGGGGTTCGCGACTAGAAACAGCTTGGGCTTTGCTGTACCAATCGGCATCGAGCAACGTTTGGCGAATTAAAGCAATACTGCCCATCAACGAGCCTGGGTAACTGTCTTCGCGAAAACCTGACTGCTCAAAGGCAATGTGCTGGGCGACCTGGGGGCGCAAAATCGAGCGGTTTTCATCGGTGCCACTCAAGTTGATCAAGGTACTCGTTCCTCGGAAAATGCCCCGTCCGGGAGTGACAAGGGCAACGGTGAATCCGAGGTTGCGCAACTTTTCTGTCTGCTTGGCATCGACCTTGAGCACCGCGCTGGCACTACGTTGGGGGGTAATGCGCTCATTCCAAGCCGCTGCACCTGGTGTTGGGGTTTTCTTCTCTGGGGCGGCACCCATTTCAAAGCTGGAGCGCTCCACCTTCGGCTGCCATTCTTTCGGAAGATCTAAGTAGGCGTAACTATTAATAAAGCCGGGATAGATGGTGCGACCCGACAGATCCCAGATCCGCGCATCGGCGGGCACGGGCAAATTCTCGCCAACACCGACGATCACACCATTACGAATGACCAGGACACCTTTTGGGATCGTGCGCTCAGGAGAAACGACAATCCGAACATTGATCAGCGCGTGCACCAAGGGATTTTTGGTGTGCAAACCCTCTGTCGGGGCTGCTTGAGGAATCTGAGCGAGGGCTGGACTCGTCAAAGCACAAAGAGCAAGGCACACCAAAGAGCGAGACAATGCAGCCATAGGACTCCAAAGCGAAGCAATTGGAGCGAATCTAGCGTGTTCTCGCTATGGTATGGGTGTCGTAGAGAGCGAGAAATAAATTCTTAATATTTCGACATTATGCGCAAGTAGCTTCGAGCAGTAGAGCGTGAGCAGCCGCTAAAGATTCTGGCTTGGCTGAATAGTTATCGATATAGAGGTCGAGCCATTGTTGCATTGAGGGCGGATCTGGATAGTTTTCGCTGAGCAGAGCGCAAGCTGCGTGGGCATCTTGGTGACCGAGCAAACCCAAAGCACAGCGGATCGCCAAGACTTGCAACCGAGTAAGCAGGTCGAGTTCGTTGACTGAGATGCCAAATAAGGCCAGTACCGCTTCCCAGCTGTTCATCAGCAGGGTGGGGCGCTCATCAATAATGACGAGGTGCGGCAGGAAGCAAGTTGGGGATGGAGTTGTGATCATGGATCTGTTGTGCGCAGTCGAGGATAGCTTACCCGCAGATGGGGTACAGCCATCACAGTGTCTCTACGGATTCTCCGCCTCCATCTCTAGGCAGATTTCAGAAAATAAATTATGAAATAAGCGGGATGGGCAGTTGCACAGAGACCCGCTATGGTACACTCTACGCTTGGAAGGGGGGTATTCCTGTATGTAGTCCAAGGGAACAGGGCGGACTACTCAGGGATCCCAAAGCTAGGGGCCGTAGCCTGTCCGCACGGTCCTCTTTTATTTTCCCAATTCCAATCGTAGAAAAAAGTTGTAGAGCAACAATTATACAGACTAGATTACTTAGAGACTCGGTGCTCCGCCCAAGTGCGCAGACGAATCTTGCTGGCGATGTACAGAGGAAATTGGTAATGTTCGGCAAGCAGCCAGCCTACCAAAATAAGATGTACAGATAGGGTCAAGCCCGTCCAAAGTGCAGGCAAAAACGTCTGGGTACCGAGAGCAATTTGGGTCAGTGGAATAGAACAGGCGGAGAACCACACCAGCGCCGGCGGGAAAATAATCAAGGCTAGCCCGACAAACCAGATGACCAGGGTCAGGTCCAAGTCTTCGCGGTGGACAGACTGCCAGTTGCGACCATTCCAACGCCAACTGAGCGGTTGAGAACTGTCCTCGACCCGCAAAGTATTTTCTTCTAGATCTGCTGTAAAAATATGTCGGCAGAAGTTACAGGCAAAAGCGTCTGTAAGCACAAGGCCAGAGATTTCGCCGTGGCGACAGATGGGGCAGGCGTAAACATCTCTGTAGTCGAGACGATGCTTCGGGTGCACAGACTTACTAGATGGGTTCACAGGAGACATTGCGGCGCGACAACATCCTACTAGCCTTCCAGAAAATTTGCAGAAGTGGTAGTTATTTTAGGAATTGTTCACGATTTAATAGCGTTCCAAACTGGAAGAAAAGAGCGGCTCGACATGAACGGCTTGAATCCGGCTTGGGCGTATACAAAGGTATTCCCCTTCGGCCTGAAGCGGAATATGTAAAAAGTCGCTACTTTCTTGCGCCTGGACGAAAAAGATCTGCTGGATCAAGTCGTTCACTTCTTTGCTCGTGCGCATCCGAACGGTTTGGGGATGCCCACCTTCCATGATCAGGTGTAGGGCGTACTCTGAAGGTGTTTTTGCCATAGCCACTCTCGCTTTGTCCGCCCTCAGTATGCCTGGAATTGAGGGTCGAACACACTTTTTGTTTGTTATCCTCTAAGTTCGATTGAGGGAAAGTTGTGAGCGAAGTCGTTGAGAAGTTGATCGATCTGGCCGCCCGCAGAGGGATCAGCGCTGAAGTGTACTACACAGAGCGGGATGAAACCCCCGTTGAATTTGAAACCAACCGCCTCAAAACCCTCAGTACTTCGGCGACGACAGGGATTGCTCTGCGGGTGATCGACGAAGGCCGCCTCGGTTTTGCCAGTTCTACCGATCTCAGCCGCACCGAACAGTTGCTCGAAGCCGCCCTCGAAACTTCGCGCTCAGGAGACCCTGTCGAATTTGACTTCTCTTCAGCCGTCTTGACATCGAGCCAGACAGATTACATCGCTCCTGATACTGCACACTTTGTCGCTCAAGGCGAGGTGCTGGTCGAAAAAGTCCATGGCTACAACCCAGAGATTATCGTCGGGGTTGGCTTCACAACCCGTCGCTCCCGAACCATATTTGCGACGACTAACGGCAGTTACGGAGAGCGCCAACGTTCAACTGTGACGGCTTCTTTGTCGGGCAACTTGGTGCGCGGCGAAGATCTGCTCGATGTCTACAGTTACAGTGTCGCCCGCGAGGCAGAACCGGACTACGACCAATTGCTTCAAGAACTTGTCACCAAGTTCCGACTTGCCGAAGCAAGTGCCCAGGTCAGCAGTGGCAGTCTGCCCGTGTACTTTTCACCGAGAGCCGCTGCTTCCACCCTCGGCAGTCTCTTTCGCACCGTGCTCTCCGGTCAGGCTGTTTGCCAGAAAACTTCACCTCTAAGCGACAAAGTTGGTCATACCCTCTTTCATCCTGCTCTGACGGTCTACGAGGATCCGAGTATCGGCATTTCTGCATCGACGTTTGACGATGAAGGTACCCCGACAACGGCAAAGCAATTCATTGCTCAAGGCATCGTGCGCGAGTTTTACTGGGATCGCACCTGGGGGGCTCGCGCTGGTATGCCTTTGGGCGGCAATGGTTTTCGCGGTGGTGTCAGTCGGCCTAGCCCTTCGATGATGAACTTCTGCATGGCTCCTGGTCAGACCACCGAAGCGGAATTGCTCAGTTCGATCAAAGACGGCATCTGGGTCGAACAGGTACTCGGCGCAGGCCAGTCCAACATGCTTGCGGGGGAATTCTCGGTCAACTTGGATCTCGGCTACCGCATCCAAAACGGCGAAATCGTCGGTCGGATCAAAAACACCATGGTCGCAGGCAATCTCTTTGAAGCCTTCAACGACGATCTTCAAGCCCTTAGCGCCGAGCAAACCTGGGTCTTTGGTTCCGCCCTCCTTCCCGGAATCCTGTTCCGAAAACTTGGCGTAGCTGCCCGCAGCTAGATTCCCCCCACAGATTTCATCTCACAGTTGGAATTTCTCCGCAGACGGGAGAAGTTCTGGAAACTCAACGCGAGATCCTGTTGTGTTTTTGACTTGATAGTGAGAGACTTAGATTAGTTGAGCTTTAGGTGAATGCTAATGCTTTCAGTTCTGTTTTCAATTGCTGCGTTTGTCGTTGTGCTTGCGGTTCTGGGTTTGGTGTTCAAGATCATTGCGATCCCCTTCGTGCTCATCGGTTTTGTCACTCACAACTTTCTGCCAATCGCTCTTGTTGGCGGTGGCCTTTGGTGGTATTTCAATAGTCGCCAGAAACAGCTTCCTGGCGGATAGTCAAGCTTCAAAGGAACTCCAGGCCAGCCAGGGTTTTGACACCCTGGCTTTTTTGTTGCCGGAGGGGAGAAGTTTTCTAGAAAACGCATGAAAGGCTAGCGACTATGATCGCCGCTTGCGGTCTGGCAGATCTTGTCGTCAGTGATTATTTCACAGCCTGTTCAAGTTGGTACTGATTCCAAAGTCGAGCATAGATGCCACTTTGACGGATGAGTTCGCTATGGGAGCCACTTTCGGCGATTTGGCCGCGATCCATGACCAAGATGCGGTCAGCAGAGGCAGCAGCACTAAGGCGATGCGTGATCAATAGGGTTGTCCGGCTTTCGCGGGCAAGTTCTTTGAGAACCTCCTCGGCGGTCTGGTTATCGACGCTGGAGAGGGCATCGTCGAGCACGAGTACGGGGGCTTGTACCAAGAAGGCACGGGCGAGGGCAACGCGCTGGCGTTGGCCACCGGAGAGGGTGATTCCTCGCTCCCCAACCAGGGTTTGGTAGCCTTTCGGGAAGATGGCAATCTCTTCGGCAATGCGGGCGCGATGGGCCGCAGCACTGACCTCTGCGTCAGTGGCATTGGGCCGACCGTAGCGAATATTTTCTTCGACAGTGGCGCTAAACAAAAAACTGTCTTGAGGAACGTAGGCGATGGCGGAGCGCAGGTCTACAAGACGCAAGTCTGTAATATCCAAGCCATCGAGAAAAATTTGTTCAGGGTTGATTTCGAGCAAGCGGAGGAGCGCATTGGCCAAGGTCGATTTGCCAGAACCAATCGGGCCGACCATTGCCACCGTTTCACCAGCGCGGATCGTGAAGTTGAGGTGATCGAGAACAGGGCGTTCACTCCCTGGAAAGTAGTAAGTCAAGTTGCGAACTTCCAACTCGCCTTCTACAGCACCCAGAACTTTTGCGTCGGGCGCGTCTTGGATCGTCGGTGGCACAGCAAGGATTTTTTCGATGCGGTCGATACTCACTTGCCCACGCTGGTAGGTGGTGATCGTAAAACCGAGCAAGGCGGTCGGAAAGACAAGGCGTTCGATATAGATCGCCAAAGCGGCAAACGCACCGATGCTCAACGTTCCATCGGCGAGGCGTGGCCCACCGAACCACAACAGAACCAGCAAACTCGCACTCGCGAGGGCACCGAGAAGCGGAAAGACAATATTGCGGCTGAGGGCAAGACGGAGATTGGCCTCCATCAGTTGATCATTTTTGCGATCAAAGGCTTGACGCTCATTTTCCTCTTGGGCGTAGACTTTGATCAGCGAAATGCCGTTGAGATCTTCCTGGATCAATGAACTTACTTGGTCGAGTCCCTGTTGAACCGCGATCTGCTCGTTGCGCAATCGATCCGCAAACAGCCATACCGATCCAAACATCAGCGGATACACTGCAAGCGAAGCGAGGGTAAGAGGAACATCCAAGCCAAGCATGACAGGTAAGGTCAACAAATAAGCAAAGAAAGTATTGATAATACTAAGAATGGCAAAACCCAAGAGACGGCGCACGCTATCGACATCGCTCGTGGCGCGGTTGATCAAGTCACCGACAGGGTTTTTGGCAAAGTACGAAGGTGCCATGCGCAGGAGATGGGCAAAGATTTGGCCTTTAAGATCAAATTCCACCAGTCGGCCAATGCTAAAAATCAGCACCCGCGACCAGACACGGATGAAGGCCATGACTGTTGCGAGCCCGAGAATCAGCCCTGTGTAATACAAGATCCCTTGATACTGTAAGTTTTTACCCAGATCGTCGATGGCAACCTTGAGGAGCCACGGAATCAGAACACCGAGGGCATTGGTGATCAAAAGGGTAAAAATGCCGAGGAAGAGCTTGGCCTTGTGGGGGCGCAAGTAAGTCCAAAGTTGGGCAAGCGAAGCGTTAGCCATGGCTTCCAATGTAGCCCAGTTGGCACTCAAGTAGGATGGGTAACATGCCTAGCATTGCCGAAATTAATGACCGCATCCGCAAAGGGACTGTGCGGGTGATGACAACCTGTGAGCTGAAGCAAGCCGTTGCGGAGCGAGGGGTTGAGCGTGTTGCCGAACATGTAGATGTGATCACCACGGGTACTTTTGAACCCATGGAATCCAGTGGTATTGTTCTCAATCTTGGTCATACCGACCCGCCGATCCGCCTGCACAAAGCGACTTTGAACGGCGTAGATGCTTACTGTGGGATCGGGGCAGTGGATCTGTACTTGGGGGCAGCCCAAGCAGGCGAAGATCTCAACTACGGGGGTGGGCATGTCATCGCTGCCCTTGTCGCCGGAAAATCTGTGCAGTTTCGGGCGACGGGGATGGTCAGTGACTGTTTTCCGCGTCGCAGTTTTGATACCCAGATCACCTTAAATTCGGTGAATCAGTGCTATCTTTTTAACCCGCGCAACGCGTACCAAAATTTTATCGTCGGTGTGAACGGTGGCGACCGACCGCTGTACACCTATTTGGGGACTTTGCAAGCACGCCTTGGCAACGCGATTTACGCAAGCCCTGGCGCACTTTCCCCTTTGATCAACGATCCCCAGCTTAAAAGTATTGGTATCGGCACCCGCATTTTTTTAGGGGGTGGTGTCGGCTATATCGCCTGGGAAGGAACTCAACATTTTCCGTTGCAAAAGCGGATGCCCAATGAAACACCGATTGGGCCAGCAGCGACCCTCGCTTTGATCGGAGATCTCAAACAGATGGCTCCGCGTTGGGTTAGAGGCTGTCGCTTTCACAACTACGGGCCTTCATTGATGCTTGGTGTCGGTATCCCCTTGCCTGTTACAGATCCATCGGTCGTCTTCGCTGCGTCCGTTTTGGACAGGGATGTCGTTGCTCCTGTGATCGACTTCGCCATTCCAAGACGGGTTCGGCCAAGCTTCGGCCTCGTCACCTACGAACAACTTAAAAGCGGTCACATCACCATTGAGGGGCAGCGGATTCGGACTGCGCCCCTTGCTAGCATTGCTTTTTCCATGCAGGTCGCCCAAGAACTACAAAATTGGATTCGTTCAGGTCGCTTCGAATTGACAGAACCAGTCGCTCCTTTGCCCCTTGAACGCAATTTCTTGGCGCAGGATCAGACAATTCTGCGCTAGCTAAAGCGTGCCAATGCGGTTGAGGGGCCAGAAACGAAAGACAGCCTGACCGATAATATTTTCGCGGGGAAGAAAACCCCAAATGTGAGAATCTTGGCTGTTATTGCGGTTGTCACCCATCATGAAGTAATTCCCTTCAGGGACTTTCGTCTTGGGCATGTAGTAGTCTGGCGGGGCAGCGATGTAGGGTTCTTTTTGAGGGACACCGTTAATGATGACCTGACCATTGGCGATCTCGAGCGTATCTCCTGGCATTCCGATCAGGCGCTTAATAAAAGCTTGATCACTGTGGGCGTTTGGGGGTGGCATGAAAACAATGATCTGGCCACGGGTAGGCTTTAAAAAGTCGTAAGTGAGCTTTTCGACAATCAGACGGTCGTCGATCATCAAGGTCGGTTCCATGGAACCAGAAGGAATAAATCGTGCCTCGGCAACGAAAGTACGAATAAAGAGGGCGAGTAATACCGCAACCACGACAGTCTGAATATTCTCGCGACTGAAGATCTTGCCTGAAGCAGAATCATCGATCTCTTTTCGGGAATTAGGGTTACTCAACGCCAGAACCTCAAAAATGTATTTACTTGCCGAATAGCCAGCCGTAACTGTGCAGCCCTGTAGCTAAAAAGTTCACACCCAAATAGGTGACCCATACGGAGAAGAAACCAACTGTCGCTAGGATAGCAGGTCGTTTACCTTGCCAACCTCGTGTAAGGCGGGCATGCAGGTACGCAGCGAAGATAAACCACGTAATGAGCGACCATGTTTCTTTAGGATCCCAACTCCAATAAGACCCCCAAGCTTCGTTGGCCCAGACAGCCCCGGCAATCAGCCCAACGGTAAGCAAGGGAAACCCCAAGCCAATTAAGCGATAGCTGACATTGTCCAATGTCTCCGCGAGATCTGAGCGGCGTAGTCCTTGGGCAACAGGATTTGCCGCTAGGGTTGCGGTGGTACCACCATCGCTGAGAGCGAAACTTAGGGCAGGGGAATCGATTGCTTCAGAGCGCTGAAAAGCGCCCGCCCCGATAGAACTGCCTCGGAGTTCAAGATCTTTTTTGCCCCAAGTGACAACCAAGTAGGCAATGGAGACCAGGGAACCAACCATGAGACCACCGTAACTGAAGATCATCACGCTGACGTGCATCATCAACCAGTTGGATTTGAGCGCAGGCACCAGTGGCCCACCTGCTTTCATCGCTGCAGGCAGGGCAAAAGACGAGAAAGCAGCCATACCGAGAGCAACAGGCATGGTGAACGCACCGACAAGGCGCTGATGGGCGAACCGTTCTGCAGCAAGGTGCATGACCAATACGCACCAGCACAAAAAGAACATCGACTCGTAAAGATTGCTGACCGGAAAATGTCCTGTCTCGATCCATCGCGCCAGGAGTAGTCCACTCGTCGTCAAGGCTGCAACCGCCGAGGCTCCAGTGCCAAGTTCATGAATCAGCGGAATGCGGCGAAAAGCGACACTCAGCCAGTACAAAGCTGTGGCGAGCATCAGGACTGCGAAGGTGACATTGTCGAGTAGTACCTGGATATTGACCAACTGGTTCGTATTCATGGGCTATTTCTGTCCTGCAATGTTCTCTACGATAGAAGAAAGTTCCCGTTCAAAGCTCAATTGGGCGCGATTTGTTCGGCCTGCAAGGTGCAGTTGACCATCTAGACAGATCGCCCAAACTTGAGCGTGACTCAAGTAACCCATGGCAAGGCCAATCATCAGCAGAGCAAACCCAGCATAGACAAAAGGAATGCCAGGATCTGCTTTCACCTGAATCCCTGTCTCCCCGACAAGTTCTCGAATCAGGATTTCTTGGCCAAGTACTTTCACAGGATGACCAACTCTGGCTGGGGTGATGGCATTGCGCAACGGTTCGCCAGTGCGTGTATTAAAGGGCAACAACATCAAGCTTCCCTGAAGACCACGAGTAACTACCTGAACAGCAATCTCCCCACGCTTGTCGAAGGGCAATGCCTGTCCCCAAGCTTCTTGGCCGCCGGGGCCACCTTTCATCGCTTGCATGGGGATTGTCAGCCAAGGACTTTGGTTAATGCGCATGACAAAGCTATTCACGCCCCAACTCGCCTGGTACATTGTCACGCCTTCGAAGACCAAAGGCTCGTTCACCGCAATCACTTGCCGCTTCAACTCTTTGCCCTCAGAGCTGATCACCGAGAGGTCGGAGTGAAACTGATCAATCGAACCATCAGGTCGATAGTCGATCCAAAACTTGTTGACATGGACATGCCAAGTGGGCAGGTGGGCAAGACTCAACCGAGGCAGTTCGACTTTTTGGAGGTCAAAGTTTTGACCCTGAGCAGTCATGCGCTGGGTCTTGAAGCCCCCAAAAGCACCGATCACAGCACCTCCCAAAATCAGCAGCAGGCTGATATGGATAATAATCGGCCCGACGCGTCCCAAAAGACCTCGGCTGGCATAAACCAGACCCTCTTTTTGATGGACTTCAAAGCGGCGACTTCGCAACTGAGCGATTAAAGCGTCAGGGGTATCGAGTGCCAGGGTTGTATTGAGAGCAAATTTGGAAAGCTTTCGGGGTTCTGCATAAAATTTCCAGGTTTTTGCTGCTTTGAGCATCGGGATCTGTCGCCGAAAGGTGCAAACCATCAAGTTGGCGGCTAAAAGCATCAGGAGAGCCAAAAACCACCAAGTTCGGTAGACATTGTCGATGCCAAGATTCGCCAAAAAGCGCCAAGTGACAAATCCCCAGACAACTTTGCCAGATTCGGGGTAGTTCTGTTGGTAGTATTCGAGGGATTCTTCTTGGGGAATCACAGTGCCAAGAATACTTGCGACTGCGATCACCAAAAATAAACCGATAGCGAGGCTTAAAGAACCGAGACCTGTATTCAGCTCCCGTTTCAATTCTTCCCAAAGGAAATGCCCAGGTTTTGCCGCTTGTTTGGCCACGAATTTGTCCTACTGCGCAACTTATTGTAATCCTTTCGCGCCCTCGCCCTGGCACAAGCCGTCTTTCACAAAGCGTTTCCAACTAAAAGGCGCAAGTAAGGCTTCTGGCTTTCCCGTCAAGATCTGCTGACTGAGCAAGTATGCCGTGGCTGGAGCGAGCAAAATGCCATTGCGGTGGTGTCCGGTGGCCAGACAGAGGTGCGGCCAGGGCCCCTCACCGATCATGGGGGATTGATCTGGAGTAGTAGGACGAAAACCCCACCAAGTCTCGATGACAGGATACCCAGCCAACCAAGGAAGCAAGTCGATCGCGGATCGGTGCAGAGTTGAAATTTCAGGCTCACTATTGCCCGGTGCAAATCCAGCCCATTCCTGGGTCGCACCAACAACGATCCGCCCATCAAGACGAGGAACAATATAGGTACTTTCAGAAAAA
Organism: Gloeobacterales cyanobacterium ES-bin-313; assembly: GCA_014379585.1. Classification (GTDB taxonomy): domain Bacteria; phylum Cyanobacteriota; class Cyanobacteriia; order Gloeobacterales; family Gloeobacteraceae; genus JACMLN01. The sequence continues at coordinate 56,126 of JACMLN010000105.1, forward strand.
ATGACCGTTTTGAGTTGACCGATTTCAGCCTGAATCGCGAGCATCTGGCCTTTGAGGGGATATACAGGAATGTCGAGCCATTCTCCAGACCAACTGCCCTGGGCTAAAACAAACAGATCGGCAGCGATCACTCCTGAACTGGTGTTGACAGTCTGCAATTGGGGATCCCCTGGGCCGAAGATTGTCACGCCTCGGTGGACAGGGATACCTAAATGTTCGCAAGCTCGCTTGAGTGCCTGGAAAACCAAGCGATTATCGACGCAGCCTTCTTGGGGGAACCAAACACCTGCTTGGACGTTGATGCCTGGAATCTGGCTTTGCAGCACTTGTGCATTCCACCACTGGCCTTCGGCGCTTCGCCCCTGATTTCCAGGCAAAAAGATCCCACAGGCTTGATAGTCAATATTCAGGCCACTCAATTTTTCTAGTTTTTTTGCCCAATCTGGCCAAAGATCTCGGCTGTAAAATCCAAGCTGACCGAGGGGGCTATCCCCTAAATTTTCAGCTTGCGGAGCAAGCATCCCGGCTGCTGCCCAAGTGGCTGGAGAATCGCCGCGATCCAGCACAAAAACTTCTGCACCACCTTGGTGGAGTTCGATGGCAATGGAAAGGCCAATCATTCCTCCCCCTAAAATACAGACTTTCGGCATATTTTCTTAAAGAATACAGAGAAACAGGGGGCATCCTGGTATCGTTGACCAGGAAATCATATGACCAATGTAGTACCGCATTCAGCTTTGGAGGCTAGAGCACTCGTGGAAGCACACAACGTTGCATCGACAGAAATTCGTCCTTGGGGATCTTTTACGATTCTTGATCAAGGAGATGGCTACAAAATCAAACGGATCGAGGTCAAACCAGGACATCGCCTGAGCTTGCAAATGCATCATCACCGCAGTGAACACTGGATCGTCGTCGCCGGTACAGCCAAAGTGACCTGCAACGATCATATTGAAATGGTCTCCCATAACCAATCTACCTACGTTCCTCCCTGCGCATCCCACCGCCTCGAAAATCCTGGGGTTATTCCGCTGGTGATTATCGAGGTGCAAAATGGACAATATCTCGGTGAAGATGACATTGTGCGCTTTGAAGATGACTACGCTCGCGCCAAATAAAATCACTGATCCCGAAAATCTTGTTAAAAAACCAGAGTTGCTCCACTTTCTGAAACTAGAGTGAGGGTCAAGATACCTCCTAACTGCGTCCTCATGCCCCTGCTACTCTACTAAGAGCAGCAGGGGCTATTTATTAGAAGCTAAGGTTTGGGGTGTAAAATCAAAACGCTTCACAGCGTGACGTGTTTAGAGGGAATCCATGCCGAAGGTGCTTGTCAGCGATCCAATCGATCAGGCTGGTATTGAAATTCTGTCCCAGGTGGCCCAAGTAGACTACGAGCCGGAGCTTTCTCCGGGGGCACTTGTGGAGCGCATCGGCCAATACGATGCCCTGATGATCCGTTCTGGAACCCGTGTGACCGCCGAGGTCATCGAGGCAGCGCAACGCCTCAAAATTATTGGTCGAGCAGGTGTCGGTGTCGATAATGTCGATATCCAAGCTGCTACCCGCAAAGGAATCATGGTCGTGAACTCGCCAGAGGGCAACACTGTCGCTGCTGCTGAGCATGCTATCGCCTTGATGATGAGTCTGTCTCGGTACATTCCCCAAGCCAACGCCAGCCTCAAGGCAGGGCAGTGGAAGCGTTCCCAATTTACCGGGGTCGAAGTCTACAAAAAAAATCTTGGGATCGTCGGCCTAGGCCGCATCGGTCTGCACTTGGCACGGGTTGCCCGTGCCCTTGGCATGCAGATCCTCGTCTATGACCCGTTTATTTCATCAGAACGAGCACTCCAGGCGGGGGCAAGGCTCGTGGATCTCGAACAGCTGTTTCGAGAAGCTGATTACATCACGCTCCACATTCCTCGCACCCCAGAGACGACCCATCTCGTCAATGCCAAAACCCTCGCCCTGATGAAGCCAACCGCACGGATCATCAACTGCGCGCGGGGCGGGATCATCGACGAGCAAGCCCTCTACACCGCCCTCAAAGACGGTCAAATCGCTGGCGCCGCCCTCGATGTCTTCGAGGAAGAACCCCTCGGTGATTCACCCCTGCGCAGCTTAGATCGCGAGATCGTGCTCACGCCTCACCTTGGTGCCTCTACCGAAGAAGCGCAGTCGAATGTGGCCATCGACGTTGCCGAGCAGATCCGCGATGTATTGCTGGGATTACCCGCTCGTTCAGCGGTGAATATTCCTGGCCTCAGACCCGAAGTTTTGCAGGAGCTAAAAGCCTATCTGGAATTGGCCGAAACCCTGGGCAACCTGGTTGGCCAACTGGCAGAAGGTCGCATCGATGCCCTCGATATTCGTCTTCAAGGTACTTTGGCCGAAAAAGATGCGCAACCGATCGTCGTTGCCGCTCTCAAAGGTCTGCTCACTCCAGCGCTTCGAGAACGCGTCAATTATGTGAATGCCTCTTTAGAAGCGAAGGAGCGGGGAATTCGGGTCACAGAAACCCGCGACCGTTCGGTCACTGACTATGCCGGCTCGATTCTTCTCACTGCCCATGGCCCCAACGGACCACGCACCGTCACAGGCGCTTTGCTCGGACAAGAGGAAGTGCGGATTACCAACATCGACGAGTTCCCCATCAGTGTTGCGCCTAGCCGCCATATGCTGATCACGCTTCACCGCGACATGCCGGGGATCATCGGCAAAGTCGGCTCCTTCCTGGCACTCTACAATGTCAACATTGCTGGAATGCAAGTCGGTCGCAAACTAATTCGTGGGGAAGCAGTCATGATGGTCTCCCTCGACGATCCCTTGCCCGAGGGGTTAATTGGCGAGATCGAATCAGTCTCCGGGATCCGCAAAGCCTACACGGTGAACCTCTAAACTGAGCCTACTTTGGGGCGCTGGCTAACTGCACTTGAATATCCCGTTCGTGGATAATTTGCTTGCGGATGCCTTCGGGGAGTTGTTTGCCGATGTCCAGGGCTTTATTAAAAAACACCACCGACTGGGCTGCTTTGCCTTGAAGTCCTAAGATTTGGCCTTTGAGGTAGAACAGGTCTGGATTTCTCGGTGCTGTTGCTAGACCTTTCTCGGCCATAGACAGGGAATCGTCGTAGGCTTTTTTGTCTCGGTAGGCGAGTGCTTGGCCTCGGTAGGAGAGGTAAGGAGGTGCAGCCTTACGAAATTCGTCGATGGCTTGATCCTGTTTTCCTAACAAAACATCGATATAAGCAACGAAAAGATTGACCTCTGGGTCATCTGGGGAAACATCTCGCGCCCGGTTAATCTCGCTAAACATGCCCGGAACATAGGTCAGAACCTTCGGCAAGCCCAGTACCCCGTCTTTGAGGTAGAAGCTAGAGCCTTCTAATCCTTGGGAGAGTCCTACATAGAGGTGGGAACGACAAGGATCTTTTGGCTCGAGGGCTTGGGCAATTTGGCGCGTCTTTTTGGCGAGGGCAACCATTTGTTCGACTTGACCATTTTGGTAGGCAAGCACCGCTTGAAGCGTGTAGACCAAAGGCTCATCGGGGTTTTGAATTTGGGCTTTGGTCAACTTCTGGGCGGCATTTTGGTAATCGCCGGTACGAAAAAAATCTTCGAAAGCACCCTGAATATACGATCCCAAAGGACGAGCCACCGATCCCGTCCGAAATGGATCGAGGGCGTAGGCAGGCTGTGTAGAAAACATCAGGGCAATAAGCAGTCCACTAGCTGCAGAGTGTCTCATTTTTTGCCAAGTGAAAGTCATAAAGAAGTCCAAAACACCCACTTACCTGACCCAATCTACTCCTAAGCTGTTCCTGAATGTCAGTCTAAAGAAAACCCCTCCAATCCGCTGGAGTTACTGTATTATTAAGTATAAGGACTTAGGGTATCGATGAATGGAAGCAGTGTTTGAACTTGATGCAGCGCGTAGCAGTTTAGAAGAGCTTGCCCGCCAATGGGAAGGGCAATCTGCCCAGGCAACGTTAAGCGAAGCGGTGCGGGCTTTCGGGGACAATTTAGTTCTTGCCTGTAGCTTTGGCCCCGAAGATATTGTTCTGATCGATTTACTCAGCCAAGTTGCTCCAAATGCCCAAGTCTTTTTTATTGACACAGGCTACCACTTCCCCGAAACCCTAGCTTTGAAAGAGCGTGTACTCGCACGCTATCCACAGTTACGCCTCAAGACCGTGACTCCTCTTTCAACTGTGGAAGCCCAAGATACGGAGCATGGGGAACGTCTTTATGAGCGCAGTCCCGACAGTTGCTGCGCGATGCGCAAAGTGGAACCTTTGAACCGTGTCCTCAAAGGCTATAAAGCCTGGATTACGGGAATGCGCCGCGAACAGGCACCGACACGTTCCGACATTGGACTTGTTCAGTGGGATTCCCGTCGTGGCATGGTGAAGTTCAATCCTCTAGCCACGTGGACGAACGGCGAAGTATGGAAGTACGTCATCGATCATAAGCTTGAGTACAACCCACTTCATGACCAGGGCTATCCCTCGATCGGCTGTGCGCCTTGTACTGTTGCCGTTGCTCCTGGACAAGATCCGCGCTCAGGTCGTTGGTCTGGTAAGGGCAAAATCGAGTGCGGTTTGCACACCTAAAATAGTTTCTCAATCATTCGTAGGGGTACAGCTTGCTGTGCCCCTATTTTCGTGAACCATGAATCCGGCGAACATAATCGCTCCATCCTTGCCATACAGCGCGTCCGTAGGCTGAGAACTGCGCATCATGGCGCACATACAACAGCAACCAGGTTTTCAGTTGACTCAGCAAGTTCCAAGTACTTGCACTCAAGCGCTGCAAAATTGGAAGATGAAACTCATAAAAATAGAGACTATTGCGGGCAATATAGTAAACTACATCGGGCTTCATCTTATTGCCAATGCTGCGCCCCAAAGATCCACCTTCTTGATGCCAAATCCGAGACTCAGGCACATAGAGACATTGAAAACCTGCCTGTTGAATGCGCAAATTCCAATCGAGATCTTCGTAGTACAAAAAAAAGCGTGGATCCAGCGTTTCGCACTGGCGGATGATTGACGTGCGAATCAGTAAACTGCAACCAGTCACAAAATCTGTGGGTTCGCAGCGATCGTAGTGACCGCGATCTACTTCGCCACGTCCACGATGCAAAATTTTCCCGCGCCAAGGATCGATGGTTCCCCCTGCGTAAGCAAGGATTTCTGGTTCTTCAAGGGAATAGATTTTTGAACCGGCCAGACCGGCATCTGGGTTGCCCTCTAAGGCATCAACTAGGGCAGTAAGACTATTGGGATCAACCCGCGTATCGTTGTTGAGGATCCAGACGTAATCGGCACCTTGGGCAAGAGAATAAGCTATTCCTCTGTTGTTACCATCGGCGTAGCCAAGGTTTTCCCCAGTCTGGATGAACATCAGATCAGAAAATGCTTTTCTCAGGATAATCTCTGAACCATCTGTAGAACCATTATCGATCACAATAATGCAGAAATTGCCATAGCTGAGCTTCCGCAGTGACTCGATACAGTCTGCGGTAAAGCGATGGGAATTCCAATTAAGAACTAGAACGCTTACGAGGGGGCACACCATACAAAAAAATGAGACTGCTCGATTCTGCCACATACTCCCTTTCGTAGCTCATTTGGTTCGCACCCAAAGAGGCTAGACAAAACGGCAAGCCCCTGCAATGCTAAGGAGTGTATATTCGGTTGAGCATAAAGGTTTTAATAATGGAAAAGGCAATTCAGGGATCCCAAGTTGAAGGGTACTACCAGAATCAACGTCCTGAGATGCTTCCTTTTATTCCGGCTGGAGCAAAATGTGTTCTGGAAGTTGGTTGCGGGGAAGGAGGATTCAGTCAACTAGTTAAATCGCAGCTTTCTGCCGAAACCTGGGGAGTTGAAATTGATGAGCGTGCTGCTAAAGCTGCTTCCAAAAAACTTGATCGAGTTCTCTGTCAGTCATTCAACTCAGGTATTGAACTGCCTCACCATTATTTTGATTGCATCATTTTTAATGATGTACTCGAACATCTTGTCGATCCATTCGCTGCTCTCGATTTCTCTCGCCAACTTCTAAATAGCAAAGGAGTGGTTGTTTGCTCAATCCCGAACATTCGCTACTTCCATATTCTGGTTGAACTGCTGTTTGAAGCTGAGTGGCGCTATCGTAATGATGGCATTCTAGACCGCACGCACCTGCGCTTCTTCACCGAACGCAGTATCAAACGTACTTTTGACGAACTAGGCTACCACATCGAGCGTATAGAGGGTCTGCACCCAAGTCCGTCTTGGAAGTATCGTTTGGTCAACACCTTGCTCCTTGGCCGGATCGCAGATATGGGATATACCCAGTTCGCTGTTGTTGCTCGTCCTCGCAACTAGATTTTTTTCGCAGACATAACCCTTTGGATCTTACTTGGACTTCCAATCAGACAGTCTCTTGCCATATCGAATCAAGGCAAGATCTTCTGGTTAAACGCAACCACGGGAAGCAAAGTAAATATAAGTACTAGTAGCTCATCCAAAAGACCAATCCATAATGGCAAAGGGGCGTATAGCCACAGAAGTACATTCATGGCTACAAAAGCTGCGGTTGTAGGCAGGAGCAATGGTTCGATCAGCCTAATTTGGAAGGCTCTCCTGAGATTAGAGTGGCTCCTCATTGATCAAAAAGCTGTGATCCCTGTTGCACAGGGTTTTCAGGCGAGAGAGCAAGTCCAGAGTGTATCTTGATGAACTTTCTCCACCGTCAACTCAGGAGAATCGATGTAATAAGTTGTATAGCAGCAGTGATACAAGAACGATTCAGGCCATTAATCGCGCACTGAAAAAATCCAGCCGTTGTCGAAGCAGCCATACCCAAAGCACTGAGAAGCAAAAGCAAGAAACTGTAGGTGTCTGGCTAAAACGACCGACAACCACGATTGTCCCAATTGTTCGTGATCAGTTGCTGATTTGACCACACATTACCCGGTCGTAAGCGCCAGAGATCCGGTTGCTGACAGACTGTGGAGAGAAAAAAGTTTCACAACGCTGCCGTCCACGCTCGGCGAGTTGCTGGCGCATCTGAGGCGATTTCAGCAATCTGGATAGAGCACTGGCTAGTGCCTGGATGTCATGGGCAGGAAAAACAACACCAGCATCGCCAATCACTTCGGGGATCGCTCCACTAGAAGAACCAAGTACAGGAATTCCGGAGGCCATCGCCTCAATGAGTACAATTCCGAACTGCTCCATCCAAAAGCGAGTCGGGAGGCTGGGCAGAACCAAGACATCGACATCGTTGTATAGTCCAGGCATCTGGTTGGCATTTGCGTATGCTTTACCCTCCAGAAAATGTACTCTTTCCTGCAGCCCAAGTCTTCGGCACTCGAACATCAGGCGATCCCGCTCATAAGGATTGCCGTTATAAAGCAGATGGACATCCTTCTCCAGTTGGCTAGAGCGATGCAGGAGAGTAAAGGCTTCAAGTAGGTCAAACACTCCCTTCTCCCACACCAAACGGCCAGCAAACAAAATAATTGTCGAGTCTGGAGCAATATTGAGTTTGCGATGAAGTTGGTAGGTTTTTGGGCGCGGTTGAAAGTTTTCAAGACTAACAGCAGTGCCAATATAGGTGATGCGCTCAGGTTCGACACCTTCCAACTCCAGAGCCATTCGCGCTGTTTGTGATGCTACAAGAAAGTGATCAGCTGACTGACGCACGATTGCTTTTGCTTGTGCGAGTTTGCGGCCAAAGGGAGTTGTAGGTATATTTTCGTACAAAAAAGGAATATTCTCCCATACAGTAAGAATGACCTTGTGATTGAACTGCCGCTTCAGTTCGACCGCTTTCAGACTGTAACCCGAAAATGTTTCAGCGGTGTGCAAGATATCGTGATTCTGACAGATCGCAGACATCCTGAGCGGCGAGTCAAAGGCACCAAAAAGGCGTAGTGCTGTCAATCTGGCGCGATTGCGCAGTTTGGAGGGCAGCAAGCGAATAAAATCGTCGCCATACCAAAGAGGCTGCGCCTTAATGTTTGCAGAACGAATAGGAAGTGCGCCCCTTGCATTACAAAAAAACGAAAACGAGAAGCGATCGAGTAAAGGCTGATATGAGGCCAGTTCTGGGTCGTTGAGGTTTGCGCCCCTAAGAAGGGCAACTCTCGTCTTCATTAGCCGTCAAATTATGGAGCAGTCAAACAACTATATTTGAAGGTAAGGTGAGAAATCAAGTGCCGTCAAAGTTGCCCTAGCCATCTAGTGTGGGTGACAATCAAGGTCCAAGAGCCTTTCTATCTACACCAATGTCGGTTACACCAATGTCGCCTCTCGTCCATATCCTCGTTCTCAACTGGAATGCCTATTCATACACCATTGAATGTGTACATTCCTTGCGCAGGCTCAAGTATGCAAACTATCGGATCGTTTTGATCGACAATGGCTCTACTGATAACTCTGAGCAGATATTACACCGTGAACTACCAGATCTGCCGTTGCTGCAGACAGGTGCAAACCTGGGGTACGCTGGCGGAAACAATTGTGGGATCAACTACGCTCTTGAACATGGGGCTGACTACATCTGGATTCTCAACAATGATACGCGAGTCGATTCTAATAGCCTTACTGCCTTGGTTGATGCCTTAGAGAGAAACCCAGATGCCGCTTTGGCAGGATCGAAAATATTTTATATGGATCGCTCCGAGCATCTTGCTTATGCCGGTGCCGACATTGATTATCTGCGCGGCAAACTCTGTCACCGTGGGGTCAATGAAATAGACAACGGGCAATACGACAAGCTCGAAGCCGTTGACTTTGTTACAGGTTGTAGCCTCCTTGTGCGGGCTTCTTTGATCGAGAAAGTAGGTTTGATGAGCGAAGATTTTTTTCTCTACTGTGAAGATGTCGAGTGGAATCTCCGATTCCAAAAAGCTGGGTTTATTTGCCTATATGTGCCTAGTTCGCGCATCTGGCACAAAGAAAGCGGTTCAGCCGGGGGGCCTGAAAACCCGAATGTTGTCTACTATGGTGCCCGCAACCGTCTCTACCTTTTTGAGCGCCATTTTCCACTATTGTCTCGAACAACTGCGACTGTTCGCTATTCTCTGTGGCATATCAAGTACCTTGTAACTGTCTACTTGCAAGAGCGAAAACGCTTTGGCGAAGTTTTTTCAGCCGTTTCCCAAGGATATAGAGACTACGTTGCTCGGGTAGTGGGATGCCGTCCTCAGCGCAACAGCAGATAGATTGTCATTAAGAGCATTCTTCCCGGCAAGTTGGTAATTCCCAATTATGTTTAGAGCAGCGATTTACTTTCCTGATTGTGCCCACCGGAAGGTATTACGTTGGTGTTCCCTGCTCGAAGTAATATAAGTTAGCTGTCTTTGCAGTATTGCTTGTGCGTATTACCTTCGCCATGCCCTTTTTGAATGTTACTGGTGGGAACAGAGTTCTTTTTGACTATGCTGATGCATTCCATAACCTCGGCCATCAAGTCACTGTTGTGCACCCACTTTGGCCCTATCGCTTTCACTATAGCCGCCTACGCCAAATGCGTGTTTTTGTGCGCCATCTAATACAGGGAAATCGTGTTGACTGGTATCCTCTAAAAGCTCCCTTGGTGCAAGTTCCAAAACTTTCAAGTCCTTACTTGCCCGACGCTGACTTGATAATCGCTTGTGCATGGCCATCTGCCTACGACCTAGCTCGTCTTAGTCCGGCGAAAGGCAAACAGGTTTATTTCATTCATCATTACGAGATCGATAGTGGATCGAAAGAACAGGTCGATCCGACCTACAAGCTGCCTCTCCACCGCTTTACCGGTTGCGAGGCAGTGCGGCGAGAATTACTTGAGCGTTTCGGCAGCGATGCTCAAGTGATCCGCCATGGGGTCGATCTTACTTTATTTTTTCCAGAGGGTATCCCGCAAGCTTGGACTGTAGTGATGCCCTATCATCCAGATCTACGCAAAGGGGCTGCAGACGGTCTAGAAGCGCTAACTCATTTACAAATCCGGCATCCCCAGTTGCGTGTTCGCCTGTTTGGCAGCAAAGCGCCTGTACAACTACCAGATTGGTGTAGCTTTCATACCCGTCCCAGTAATACTCAACTGCGTCGGTTGTATTCGACCAGTGGTGCCTTACTCTATCCAAGCCGCTATGAAGGTTTCGGTCTGCCCCCTCTTGAAGCGATGGCATGCGGTTGTCCAGTTGTTAGCACTAAGGTAGGTGCTATTCCTGAATTCACCTCCGATGGGCGAGATGCTGTGTTGGTTGATTTCGGCGATATCGAGGGCATGATAGTCGGCCTTGAGCAAATACTCAGCGACGAGCAAACTCGTCGCTGCTATGTTGCTAAAAGCCTGGGTTGCGCCGCCGAAAACAGCACTGTACATTCAGCTAAGAACTTTGAGCAAGCACTCGAACAGTTGCTAGCCAGGTGATCTCGACAAAATTGGATTTAGGAGATATCCACCAGCAGCTACTTAAAGTAACCAACCACATCAACAACTAACCAGGCACTAGCATTGTTGAGTTGGACATTAAGATCGCCAGTTGCACAAGATGTTGTGCAAACTGGTACGGCGATGCCGTTGGCAATATTAAAGCCAGGAAGATTGGCAAAGTTAGAAATACTGGCTGCGGGTATTGTTGTGCCCACTGGCCATGCCTGCAAATCTCCAATAGTACTTGGCGCAACAACCACAAAATTAAAGAAAACCGATTTGGCATCCGTTGGGATTCCGCAGCCTGAACTTGTTCCCCCTTGGCTACTGTAGTTGGCAGTTGGACCACCAGAATTCACCGTGATTGTGCGTGGTACGCCACTGGTAAGAGTACCGCCAGCATTGCGAGTGTCAACGATCCGGCAGGGGGCGATCGGTGTGAAGAGCAAGCCAGTTTGTGCTGAAGCGGCAGGAGAGGTGCATACGACCGCAGTTGCGGCAATTCCCAATAAAACGAAGCAGCGGTTCGTGGAAAGCATAAACGAACTTTTCCTTAAAGGTGGTTGGAGGAACGAACCAGTTGATTATAAGTAATTTTTTTGCATAAAAGCAGCTGATGACTGGCGAGATCAACAAAATCCGAAGAGAGATCACCCTTCACCCCTCCAATCTCTTGGATTTATAAGTACTCTAGTTAATAAAGCTGGCCTGATTGCCAGGATCATTGCCAATGCACTGCAGCTGAATTGATGTTTAGATACTGAATATGCACCCACATCAAATTCCTATCCCGTGGTCGCTGCTCGCTATTTGGAATACACGCCATGCTGGAAATCGAGAAGAAATATCAAATCCCTGCTGTTGCGCTTTTGGATCTGCGCAGCCATCTAGTGGCTTTGTATGGCGAGCCGAAAGCTTTACGAGAAGAAGATTTTCACGGTTTTACCAATGGGGAAGGCAATTATCTGCGTCTTCGTCGCAGTGGGGCAAAAGTCCTGCTCATTGCGAAGGGGCCAACTACCCTCAGTGCCGATGGCATTCGAAGCCGCCAAGAAGTCGAAGTTGGACTTGCTCCCGAAGTTTTTGACCAAGCGCGTACCCTCGTGCAGTTGCTCTGCACCGAGAAACTTCCGGCGGTTCAACGCGAGCGACTCGTCTGGAACATCCCAGAAGGGGGCGAAGTGGTTATGGATTTTTTGGACGCATTGCCCGCCGAGGTGTTTGTCGAAGTCGAAGTACTAGGCACGGATCAGCCCGCTGCTCTGGAGAAATTGCGTCATTTGGAACTGGTGCTTGGCCTCAATCCTGAATGGCAGGAAACCCGCAGCTATGCCCGGATTCTTCAAGACCTGGGTCTCACTTGAGGCAAATCAGCAATGCCCAAGAAAATGTTATGAATGGAGAGTATGCTCTTTGCGTCAGTCATACTGAGTTTAAGACGTACCAATTCCGTTCTGACCAGGAATAAAAAACTATGGCTACTGATTTCACCAAGTTGATTGAAGAAGAAAAGGCTGAAGCCAAGGAAATCTGCGACATCAATGGCAAAGATTCTCCTCACTGTGCTGCTGCATGGGATGCAGTGGAAGAAGTTCAAGCGGCGGCTTCACACCAGAAGACCAAGGCACCTGCAAAAAACTCTTTGCAAGTCTACTGCGAAGACAACCCTGAAGCGGCAGAGTGCCGAATCTACGAAGACTAACGACTTCGTCGCCCATTCAGCAAAAAAGCAGGTGTTCAACCTGCTTTTTTATTGGGTCAACGCCGACGCTTCTTACCGGTTTTTGGCAGTTTTGGCGGAGGCGTAACCGGGAGAAGGGTCTTTTTCTTGCGGCGACGCCAGTCTCGAAACTCATTAAAAGTTAAGTAGACAACGCCCCCGGTAATTCCCAACAGTAGGACAAAAAGAACGATGACAAGGACTTGTTCAGCCATGACTGGTGCCTAAAATCCGTTGCGACCCGAGACGACTTTTGAATTCTTGGACTGTCATGGCTGGTGCCTAAAATCCGTTGCGACCCCAGACCACCATAGCGATCGAACCGACGAAGAAAACCATGAGGGCGACCCAAGCAACTGTAACAATCATTGGTCAACATTTGTAAACGATATCCACTCATCATGCCATAGAGCGAAAGACAGCAACAGTCAGCTTTGGGATTGACACATTTCTTCACGCATCTGGCCATTCATAAACTCTAGTGAGTAGATATGATGATTCCCAGACGATCGGGAGAATCTCTGATGGCAGAAGTAAAAGAAATACCCTTTGGTGGTAGCACCCCCCTCTTTGGTGGTAGCACTGGTGGTTTGTTGCGCAAAGCACAAATTGAAGAGAAGTATCTCATCGTCTGGAATTCAAAAGAAGAGCAGGTTTTTGAGATGCCCACAGGTGGAGCCGCAACCATGGTCGCTGGCACCAACGTTCTCTACCTAGCCCGCAAAGAGCAATGCCATGCCCTGCACCGCCAACTGATCGCTGGATTTAAGATCCGCGATTCAAAGATCTATCGGGTGTTTCCCGATGGTGAACAGGTGCTTATTTTTCCGATGGACGGTGTCGCTTCTGAGCGTGCCAACCCAGGCCGCGAGAAGGTTGGCTACGTCCCCCGCAAAATCGGTGACAACCCCAATCCGATCGACGTCAAGTTCACGGGTCGTAGCACCCATGATGTCTAGGCTCTGACACTGCAACGATTCCCTTACAATGGAACAAAGCCTTGTCAGGGAGTCCTGCTGTGAGCACCAAAGTCGAAATTTATACCTGGAACTCTTGCCCTTACTGTATTCGAGCAAAATCCCTGCTGAATTCGAAAGGTGTACAGTTTACCGAGTACGCCATTGACGGGGATGAGTCTGCCCGCGACAACATGGCAATGCGCTCTAGCGGTCGCCGTAGCGTACCCCAGATCTTTATCGATGATGTCCATATCGGTGGCTGTGATGATATCCATGCCTTGGAGCGCGCAGGAAAGCTTGATCCATTGATCAAATGAAGATTCTTTTTGTTGTCGATCCGCTCGAAAAGCTGCAACCCGGTCATGATACGAGCGTCGCGCTGATGCAGGCTGCCCAGCGCTCTGGCCATCAAGTTTGGATTGCCGAAGTTGGGGATCTGCAAATTCAGGAGCATCGCGCTTTTGCGAAGATGAAGGCAATCACCTTGCTAGACAGCAAGAAACCTTTTTACGCAGTTCACCAGAGCCTCTTCGCTCCCTTGAGCACCGCTGACGCGATCTGGATGCGCAAAGATCCGCCTGTGACCCCCGATTACATCTGGGCGACCCAAATCCTTGACTTAGTGGATGTGGGGCGTTCGGATGGCAAAACCACTGTCGTATTGAATGGTCCCCGTGGGTTGCGCGAATGCAATGAAAAAATTTACGCTCTCCATTTTCCGACCCTGACTCCTGAAACCATCGTCTGCCGCCATCGCCAGGAGATTTTGGACTTTGTTGCCCACCATCAAAAAGCGGTGATTAAACCACTAGATGGCAAGGGTGGCGAAGGCATCTTTATGCTCTCCCAGGCAGATCGCAACATCAACGCGATCATTGAAATGAGCACCCAGTATGGCCAGCGCCATGTGATGGTGCAGCGCTATCTTCCAGAGTCCCGCCAAGGGGACAAGCGCATCTTACTCTTGGAGGGAGAACCGATTGGGGCTGTGCTCCGTATCCCTCGTGAGGACGATCTGCGCGGCAATATGGCGGCTGGGGGACGGGTTGCGAAGACAAGTCTCACCGAGCGCGAAGAGAAGATCTGCCGCATTCTTGGTCCTCGACTTGTTGCCGACGGGCACTACTTTGTAGGGATCGATGTGATCGGCGATTACCTGACGGAGATCAATGTCACCAGCCCAACGGGTATCTGTGAAATTGACATTCTCGATGGCGTGGTTTTAGAGGATACTGTGATGAATTGGCTGGACAAGTTCGTGGCAACTGCCCAGAAGATCAGCATCTACTGATTTTCCGCAGCATTCGATTCGCCCCAGGGAGGTCAGCATGTTACACCGCAAGATTTACCAACTCGTCCGCGAAGGCACTGAAACCTGGATTTATCTTCGAGATCAAGGACGTTGGTTAGAGCGCGCGAGGATCCTCGACATCGAAGGTGATCTTGTGACCGTCCACTACCAGACAGAAGACGAAGACGAAATCTGTTCCTGGGAAGAGATGATCCGCCTGGAGAGTATCGGCTCAGTCACCCGTCGCCTCTCCTCGGTTCCTAAAGGCAAAACCAGCCCCAACGACATCCTCACTTCTGACGACTGCCCCGACGCTGAGAAAATTCAAGATCGGTTAATCGACTAGCGCCCAAAGTGTTGTTTCACGACATCCAAGCGCGAGCAGTTCCAATAGTCGATATGTGAAACAATCAAGTTCTGGTCATCCAACTGCAATTCGCTCCAACCTGAAATGGCAATCGGTGGTTTCCAGGGCAAGGGCGCTTTCCAGTGCAATGTCCACTGGGTTTTGATTGTGTTTTCTTGGCGCTCAATGGTCTCAAGATCGATGCGCGGCGTATCGAACCACTGCGCCATCCAACCGATCATCTGTCGATAGCGCGCAACCCCATAAAAGCGATTGAGTGGGTCTTCAAAGTAGACATTTTCGGCATAAATCTCGTAGGTCTGATCTTTCGGAAAGCGCCGATAGTCTTCGCTGAGAATAGCAACAATCGGATCCATCTGCTCAAGACCGACTAGGAACAAGTTCGATACTTTCCCCTGGCTTAGGAGCGCACAGTTCCGTGGCAAGTCTGGATGCTTTTAAAAGTCCAGAAAATTCTTCAACGCTGCCTAGAGAACGAATCCATGGGGGAAGGAAACCTTTGATGTCGAGATCCACCAGGGCTGTTGGCACGATCATACGGGGCTTCAGTGTACGTACGACGGCCATCGCTTTCTCTGGTCCCATCAGCACTTCTCCAAGTAACGGAAAAGCCTGTCCTACCACAGGAACCAGCAGGCAATCCACATAGAAGCGTTCAGCAATCTGCTTCTGGGTTTCCAGAGCGCTGATGTGGGGTTCATAATAAAGCGTCGTTTCCGGCCCCGAAATAACGTAGCCGTTCTCTTGGTGGCCGACTTCTGCTCCCGGCACTGCAAGAATCTTCAAGGTGCCCAACTGGGCTTCTTCCCAGGGCTTCAGTGCTCTCACCTCGGTAAAACCAAGCTCTTTGACGACTTTTGCCGCAACAGTCGAACCGACCACAGGAATGGAACGGTCTAATCGAGCAAGGGTCGGTCTATGGGCATGGTCATCGAGTCCCTGGGAGAGCAAGATCAGATCGATGTGGGGCAAGGTTTCTGGCGTAAAAATCGGCGGTGTGCGGTGGGTGGCCTCGAACAGCCAGGGCTGCCCATAGAAAACCAACGTTCCCACAAGCCACGGATCGATCAGGATGGCTTTATTACCGGCTTCTAGAAGCCAAGAGTTGAGATCGATGCGGGTCAGCTTCATCTTTACTCGCCTTAGAAACTTTACTTATCTTAACAAAGAGTTCTAAGGTTTCAGCACCCGAACGCCCGATGATTCATTGGTGAAGAAATTCGCTTGGTAGCTGCCGCTTGGTGTTATGCTCTTTGTAAAAGAGGTTGGTATGTCTCACATCCACGACACTATAGAAGGCACAGTTAGCTCAAAACACCAAATCACCATTCCTGCTGTCATCCGCGACGCGCTCGGTCTTAGGCCAGGTGACAAGATCGAGTTCAAGCTTGAGACGGGCAACGTGCTTGAACTGCGGGTAAAACGCCCTAAACCCTCCGAGACAATCACCGCTATCCTTGAGCAGTTCGATGTCAGCGCGCTTCAAAGTGAAACAAACAACAACGCGGTAGCTGCTGTGCGCGAATCTCGTTGGGACGAGATGGTGGGATAAATGATTTCTCTGGATACAAATCTGATCTTGAGTGCTTTAAACCCCAACGATGTTAACTACACACGTGCTTTGAACGCGCTGGACACCCACGCCCAACAAGCACTCTGCATCTGTCCTGTGGTTTGTGCTGAACTGCGAGCATCTGGGGCATGGTCTGCAATTCATGCCTGGCTGAATTTGCAGGGAGTTAGTGTCGTTTGGGAGATGCCTGCTTCGGTCTGGGAATCTGCGGGTGTTGCATTCGGACAATACGCAGTGTTGCGTCGAGCCGGAAGTGTTCCACGGCGGCTCGTGGCCGACTTTTTGATCGCAGCGCACGCTCAACATCACCGACTTGAGGTGCTAACATTCGATGCTACCGTGTTCAGAGCAGTGTTCTTGGGCATCACTCTTTTGCCTTGCTGATTCCATTGTCGGGGTAGTACACCTTCTTCACAAGCACTCGAATACCCGATGCTCCGGCAACTATTACCTGGCTGGTCATGCCAATAAAAAGACCGCTTTCGACAACACCGACAGTCTGAGCGATCTGTGATTCCAAAAGTTTTGGGTCGGCCATCGAACCAAATTTGCAGTCGAGAATATAGTGGCCGCCATCGGTGATGAAGGTCGTTTCCTGGCTCACGCGAAGATTGACCGTAGCCCCTAAGTCTTCGAGCCTGAGCTTGGTTGCTTGCCAGCCGAAAGGTACAACTTCTACAGGCACAGC
This sequence comes from Gloeobacterales cyanobacterium ES-bin-313, assembly GCA_014379585.1. Lineage (GTDB taxonomy): Bacteria > Cyanobacteriota > Cyanobacteriia > Gloeobacterales > Gloeobacteraceae > JACMLN01. The sequence continues at coordinate 73,143 of JACMLN010000105.1, forward strand.
CGTCTTTGTACCTAAATGTTCGACGAGTTTGCTCTCATCGACAATGATTACCAGTTTTTGACTGGCACTGGCGACAATCTTTTCGCGCAAAAGTGCGCCCCCTAGACCTTTGATCAGATTCAACGAACCGACTTCGACTTCATCGGCACCATCGATGGTGAGGTCGATGCGGGCATGGATGGCAAAGCTTCCTAAGGGAATTCCGAGTGCCTCTGCTTGGGCTGCAGTGCGCTCCGAGGTGGGGATGCCGACGATACGCAGACCCTTAGCAACCCGTTCCCCCAGCGCTTCAACGGCGAAAGCAGCCGTCGAACCTGTGCCAAGGCCGACGACCATATCCGCTTCTATCAGCTTGACTGCTTCAATCGCAGCCATTTGCTTGAGTCTGTCCATGCTCGTCATTGGAAAATCTCTGATTCCCCCTCTCCAACGTTTTGAAGAGGGGCCGAAAGTTACACTTTTTCTGCGGCAGCCTCGGGATGAGCAAGGGCACCACTGGTATTCGTTGGATTGGCGAGGGCGTGTTGGAGTTTGTTCAGAGCGTTCAAGTACGCGCGGGCACTGGCAACGATGATGTCTGTGTTGGCACTGTGACCACTAAAGGTACGGTTCTCGTGGCGAACCCGGATCGTCACTTCGCCCATGGCATCGATGCCTTCAGTCACCGACTGTACTGAGAATTCGATCAGTTCGTTGGAAAGGTCGATAATCCGGTTGATGGCCTTATAAACTGCATCGACGGGCCCTGTGCCCACAGCTGCATCGGTGCGCTCGACACCTTGGGCATCCACAAGGCGGACCGTTGCGGTTGGTTCCGCGTGGTCGCCGCAGACAACCTGAACTTGCTCTAAGCGATAGGCTTCAGGCACCAAACGGATTTCATCGCCGATGATCGCCTCAATATCCCAATCGCTGACGGTTTTTTTCTTGTCGGCCAATTCTTTGAAGCGTAGGAAAGCACGATTGAGGTCGGTGTCGTTCAATTCGTAACTCAGTTCCCGCAGGCGAGTACGAAATGCATTGCGTCCAGAGTGCTTTCCAAGGACGATCCGATTTTCACTTAAGCCAATCGTTTCTGCGTCCATGATCTCGTAGGTGAGGCGATTTTTGAGCACCCCATCCTGATGGATGCCTGATTCGTGGGCAAAGGCATTTGCACCGACGATGGCCTTGTTAGGCTGGACGAGCATCCCTGTCAAGTTGGAGGCGAGGCGCGAAGTTTTGTAGATCTGGCGCGTATCCACCAGGCAGAGGGGTTCATTGGAATCGACTGGCCGACCAAAAAGCGGATTAAAGAATGCACGACGGACGTGCATGGCCATCACGATTTCTTCCAACGAACAGTTGCCTGCTCGCTCACCAATGCCATTGATCGTGCATTCGATTTGACGGGCACCGTTCTTGACGGCTTCAAGAGAGTTGGCGACGGCGAGGCCGAGATCATCGTGGCAATGCACCGAGATGATCGCCTTATCAATGTTCGAAACATTTTCTTTGATGCCCCGAATCATCGCGCCAAACTCGGTTGGGGTCAAAAAGCCAACTGTATCGGGAATATTGACCGTGGTTGCTCCAGCTGCAATTGCCCGTTCAACAACGGACCAGAGATATTCAGGATCTGAGCGCCCAGCGTCCATGGGCGAAAATTCGACATCGTCCGCAAAGCTTTTGGCGTAGGCCACCATCTCCCCAGCAATGTCGAGCACTTCGGCGCGGGATTTGCGCAGTTGGTACTCCAGATGAATATCGGAGGTGGAAATAAACGTATGAATCCGGGAGTGGGCAGCGGGCTTGATCGCCTCGGCTGCAGCACGGATATCGTCGCGCATAGCGCGGGCAAGACTGCAGATAATCGGGCCATCCACCGTCCCGACTGTGCGAGCCACCAGTTGCACCGCTTCAAAATCCCCAGGGCTGGCGTAAGCAAAACCGGCTTCGATGACATCGACACCAAGTCGGGCGAGTTGGCGGGCAAGCTCAAGTTTCTCTTCGGTGTTGAGCGTACAACCCGGCGACTGCTCACCGTCCCTCAAAGTGGTGTCAAAAATCATCAAACGATCGGCTGCCATACTGTCTCCTTGGCTACGAAAACCTAGCTGTATTCTACCCTCCTTCTGGAAGGGCGTGGGTTTCTAAAACTTTGTGCGCAGGTACAAGTCTTGCCAGGGCGCATTTTCAGAACTATTTTTTGGGACTGATGCTCTGCTAAAGCTTAAGTCAAAATAAAATCTAAACTCAATCCCAGGAAATGCTATCAGCTAGCCATGAATGGACTAATATTGTTCAATGTGTTAAAAATACCGATCTGATCTGAGATCTTTCAGGTTTTTAAAGTCTAGAAAGCCTCATCAATCAAATGTATTCTCAATCGTAAAATCTTGGAGAAATGCCTTGAATTCAAAATACCGTTCTGTTTTTTCTGCTGCCACGGATCAACAACGCCAAGAAAACTTTGAAAACTACTGGGAATTCACACAGCACCACGGCGGCGAGTTGTTTGAAGACGATAAAGACTTATCGATTAAACGGGCAAGACTCCAAGAATTTATGGCCAATCCGGTGCAGTTACGCACACCACTAGCCAATCCTAATGCCTTCTATCGAAATTATATTGAGATGAAAGATGACCCGAAATCCTTGGATCGGATGACCTTAATGCTTACGGCCATGTATAAATTTGCACGACATGAATGGGTTGGCATTAAAGCAGCATGGGACGCTATACCTAACATGAAAAATGCCCACACTATTGAAGATAAGATCAGTCGTGTGCATTTAGCCGAGGAATTCTGCCATGTGCGTCTATTTGATCAGATGTTAAAAATATGTGGTTTAAGTCAAGTGGAATGGGTGCCCCTAAATCCAGTCGTTGAAAAAATCTATGAGCAGTTTCCTAAGATCCCTGGCTTTATTATGAACACACCCGCGTTCGTCACTGAGTTAATGGGTGTCACCTTTTATTTTCACTTGCACCGTCTATTCGATGACGTACTGGCCAACGAACCAGAAGTACGCAACCGCCTGAAAGCAATGCTTGAAGAAATTACCATTGATGAAGTTGCTCATGTCGGCCAACGTCGCAATTTTATTAGTTCTTTCGATGTCCAAATTGCTAAAGCCTTGGTCAGACCTTTTTATACGCTGTTCTTTAGTGACATTCCCGAAGTTTGGCAATTATTCGACGTTGAGCAGATGATCAAAGATGGTGAGGCCTTTGATTACAACCAAATTCCCGATCGCATCATTGAGGAAACTTGGATTCCTTCTTATTGCCGAGTTGGGTGAATTACTTCTACACGCAAAACTATGGAATCTCCAAAACCCGTCTGTGATCAGTGGTTCGCCACCCGTCAAATCCAACACGACCTGTACTGCATCACCGAAGCCCATTACTGGTGGTGGAACCGGGCGAATCTCTGGTTGATCAAAGGCCGCGATCAAGATTTGCTGATCGATACGGGGCTTGGTGTAGCAAGTCTGCGCCAATACATTGCCAATCTGATCGATAAGCCCCTGCTGGCTGTTGCCTCTCACATTCATTACGACCACGCAGGCGGATTGCACGAGTTTGATCATCGAGCGATTCATGCTCATGAAGCCGTTGCTTTGGCCGAGGGCGATAACCATGCAGCGCTTTGTGACCATGGCGTTCTTGAGGAGCACTTTGAACAACTGCCCTACCCTGGTTTTCGTGTCGAACAGTACTCGATGAAACCTACCCAACCCACCCAGATTCTTCAAGCCGGAGATGTAATCGATTTAGGAAATCGCGCTTTTGAAGTCATGCATTTGCCTGGGCATTCTCCGGGTTGCATCGCTCTTTACGATCCCAAAAGTCGAGATCTGTTTTCGGGAGACATTGTCTACGACGGCGATCTCCTCGACGAACTCTACGGCAGTGATATTCCTACCTATATTTCCACCTACGAACGTCTGCAACACGTGAAAGTAGAAACCGTTCACCCCGGTCACTACCGCAGTTTCGGTCAAGAACGTCTCGATGAAATTCTGGCTGAGTATTTGGCATTTCGCCGACAACCGGGCTGCCCTTCCGAGACCAAGCACCCATGAAATTGGCAGCTTACCAAGGTTCTGGAACCAGTGGCGATCCTGGTGCAAATCTGGAACTGATGGCGGAACAAGCCCAAGTAGCAGCGAATCTTGGCGCAGAACTCTTGATCTTTCCAGAGCTTTTTCTCTCTGGGTACAACATTGGCGACGCTGCTTGGAAACTAGCGGAACCATTGGATGGGTCTTCCCTGAAACATGCTTGCGAGATTGCCCGAAACCACCACATTGCTTTGCTATTCGGTTATCCAGAGCGCGAAGGAGCACAAGTTTACAACTCCTCAGTGTTGATCGATTCGACAGGTATGCAAGTTTCAAACTACCGAAAAATGCATCTTTTCGGCTCAGAAGAACGGCGGCTTTTCATGCCTGGTGATCAATTTGTCCTTCACACAATGAATGGTTGGCAGTTAGGTCTATTGATCTGTTTCGATATTGAATTTCCTGAATCTGCACGGGCTCTCGCCCTTCAAGGAGCACAACTATTGGTCATTCCGACAGCGATTACTGATACTAGAATTGCCGAAATTACTATTCCTGCAAGAGCATTGGAAAATCAATTATTTATTGCCTATATCAATCGCACAGGCACAGAAGACGACTTGACTTACTCAGGCAAGAGTTGCATTGTGGGGCCAGACGGAACAGTGCTTGCCAGTGCAGACGAGTTCCCAAAACTGCTTTTTGTGGATCTCGATCAATCAGCTATTCATCGTGAACGTTCGAGATTTTCTTATCTGCAAGAACGTCGTTTTGATTGCTACTAAAAAATATGTTTCCAATAGAGACTGATCAAAAAGCGGATTTCCAGAGGGACGGCTACAGGATTTTTGATTCGGTCTTTTCGTCCAAAGAAGTTGCTGCCATGATCGAAATCTTGGAAAGCAATGTTGAAGGGGAAGGTGTACGGCGCAAGTCTGATGTGTATGCTGTTCGTAATTTGTTGGAAATCGCTCCCGAACTACGCAGATTGCCTGAAGATCCAAGGATTTGCAGTATCGTTGAACCGATTCTTGGCGCAGAATACTTTGTGGTGCGTTCACTTCTATTCGATAAAATTCCGGGGGCAAATTGGAAGGTCGGCTGGCATCAAGATCGCACGATTACTGTTCGCAAACGAATAGTAGCTCCTGGATTTGGCTCTTGGTCTACGAAGGCGGGCATTCAGCATGTTCAGGCTCCCGTAAATGTGTTGGAAAATATGTTGGCCTTGCGAATTCACCTCGACGACTGCGGCAGTGAAAACGGCCCTCTGCGCATTCTTCCTGGCTCTCATCGAAGTGGGATCCTGACAGACGAAGGGATAAAACATTGGTCTTCAACAGTTTCTCCGTTCATCTGCTCCGTTCAAGCAGGTGGCATCCTTGCACTTCGACCCTTGTTACTCCATGCTTCTTCGCCAGCGCAGACTCCTGCCCATCGCCGTGTCATTCACCTGGAGCTTGCCAGTGAAAAGCTTCCTGGTGGGCTGGAATGGAATGCGTGAAAACGATCGAGCGCGCCCGTTTCCCTAGAAAGCATTGAAGACTGTAGCTTAAGTAACACGATATATAATAGAGCGGTGCTTACGGCTCTACTGTCCTTCAAACATGGCAAGTGAATTGAAAGATCGAGTTGCTCTTGTGACAGGGGCGAGTAGTGGAATCGGGCGGGCAACGGCAATTGCTCTGGTAGAAGCGGGTTTTCGGGTCGCTTTGGTGGCTCGAAATCTTGAGCGTCTACTGGAAGTCAGTCGTGAACTGCCTGCGGATCGATTTGTGGTGATCGCTCAAGATTTGACTGAGTTCGACCAACTGGCGGACTTAGTACAAACCGTGGAGACGAAGCTGGATCCAGTGGATCTGCTTGTCAACAATGCAGGCGTCGCCTACGTTGCCCCCCTCGAACAGATGCCCTTGTCCGATTGGAATCAGGTCATGGCTCTGAATCTAACCGTACCCTTGGCCTTAGCCCAAAAAGTGCTGCCAGGGATGCGCCAGCGCCAACGCGGAACAATTATCAACATTGTTTCGATTGCGGGGCAGCGCACCTTTCCCAATTGGGGAGCTTACTGTGCGAGTAAGTTCGGCCTTTTGGCTTTCTCCCGCACGCTTGCGGAGGAAGTGCGGGGAGATGGGATTCGCGTCACTGCCCTCTGTCCAGGTTCCGTAGACACTGCGCTTTGGGACAGTGAACATGTCAAGGCAGATTTTGACCGCTCGGCGATGCTTTCTGCCGATTCGGTGGCTCGCCTGGTGGTTTGGGCCGCTACCCTACCACCCGAAGCAGTGCTTGAAGAAGCGACTTTGATGCCCAGTCGGGGCGCATTTTAACTATTAGGAGCGATCATGACTATTGCCCATAAGGATGCTTTGCCTGCCGATTGGCACCCAAGCGAATCCCCAAAACCAGCGAACGGGAACGGTCTTAAAAATGGGGCAACCCCAGAAATGACAGACGCTGTGCGTACCTTACTGCTTGGTGTTGGCGAAGATCCCGACCGCGATGGCCTGGAGCGGACTCCGAAACGGGTGGCTGAGGCATTGAAATTCTTGACCAGTGGCTACGATCAGTCCATTGAAGAGCTTCTGAATGGAGCCATCTTCGATGTCGGCCACGATGAAATGGTTCTCGTTCGCGATATTGATCTTTTTAGTATGTGCGAGCACCACATGTTGCCTTTCATTGGCCGTGCCCACGTCGCCTACATCCCGAAGCAAAAAGTGGTTGGTCTTTCCAAAATTGCCCGCATCGTCGAAATGTTTGCCCGTCGATTGCAGGTGCAAGAACGCCTTACCCGTCAAGTCGCTGAAACCCTTCAGGAAGTTTTGCAGCCTCACGGTGTCGCAGTGGTCATTGAAGCGAGTCACATGTGCATGGTGATGCGCGGTGTACAAAAGCCGAACTCTTGGACAGTGACCAGTTCGATGGTCGGTGTCTTCAAGGATGATCCACGCACCCGCCAGGAGTTTTTGAATCTGATCCAGCATCGGCATAGCTTCTAGGCAAGTGCCAAAATAGGAAAAGAGTACGAGGCGTTGTGGTCATGGTAGCCGTTGCCCTAAGTGGAAGTGAGATCCGCGAGAAGTTTCTGCGGTTCTTCGAGAGCAAGCAGCACAGGCGTTTGCCCAGTGCTTCTTTGGTACCCGAAGATCCGACGGTGCTTCTCACTATTGCCGGAATGTTGCCTTTCAAGCCGATCTTCATGGGCAAGCAGGAAGCACCAGCGCCTCGTGTGACGACTTCGCAAAAGTGTGTGCGTACCAACGATATCGAAAACGTTGGACGCACAAAGCGCCACCACACATTCTTTGAGATGTTGGGCAACTTTTCGTTTGGGGATTACTTCAAGCGCGAAGCGATCGGCTGGGCATGGGAACTGGCCACCCAGGTTTATCAGTTCCCACCGGAACGTCTCTGGGTGAGTGTCTACACCGAAGATGAAGAAGCTTTCGCCCTCTGGCAGGAAGTGGCAGGTATTCCGGCGCATCGTATCCAGAAAATGGGTGCGGATTCCAACTTTTGGGAGTCGGGGCCAACGGGGCCCTGCGGCCCTTGTTCAGAGATCTACTACGACTTCGCCCCCGAAAAAGGCGAAGAAAATATCGATCTCGATGACGACAGCCGCTTCCTTGAAATTTACAACCTTGTGTTCATGCAGTTGAACAAGGATAGCGACGGCAACCTCACCGAATTGCCCCGCAAGAATATTGATACAGGCATGGGATTAGAGCGAGTTGCCCAAGTGTTGCAGGGTGTCCCCAACAACTACGAAACCGACCTAGTTTTACCCATTATTCAAAAAGCGGCTGAAATTGCCGGGAAAGACTATTTTCAGGTGAGCGAGGCCGAGCAGGTTTCTCTCAAGATCATTGGCGACCATACTCGCGCAGTCGTTCACTTGATTGCCGATGGAGTAAAACCTGGAAACGAAGGCCGAGACTATATTCTGCGCCGTCTAATCCGCCGTATGGTACGGCGTGGGCGGCAAATTGGCATCACTGGCGCGTTTACAGCGCAAGTTGCCATAGTTGCCATCCAGTTGATGGGTTCTGCTTTCCCCAATCTTTTGGATCGGGAGAAAGTGATTCTCGACTCCCTCGCTAACGAAGAAAAGCAGTTTCTACGCACCCTGGAAACGGGTGAAAAATTACTAACAGAAATCCTAGAACGCAGTCAGGGCAGTGTTTCTGGGGAAGATGCTTTCTTGCTCTACGACACCTATGGTTTCCCCTTGGAGTTGACCGTCGAAGCCGCTGAAGAGCAGGGATTCACTGTCGATGCGGCTGGCTACGCCGCCAAGATGACCGAGCAACGGGAACGGGCAAAAGCAGCTGCAAAGACTATCGACTTGACAACAACAACAGATCTTTCACAGATTCCAGCCACGGTTTTCGTCGGCTATCAGCAACTCAGCTGTGAAGCAACCGTGCTGGGTGTTCTCAGCCAAGAAAATGGGGGTGTGCATATCATTCTCGATAAAACGCCTTTCTACGCTGAGGGTGGTGGCCAAGTCGGTGATCGTGGCTTCTTGACTGCTGGGGACATGATTGTCGAGATCTCCGACGTCAGAAAGAAGGGAGACGTTTACCTTCATATTGGCAAACTCCAACGTGGA